>CAKRRS010000056.1 GCA_934394665.1 uncultured Acetatifactor sp.
AAAGAATAAGCAGCTGATAGGGGAATCGAACCCCTGTTTTCGCCGTGAGAGGGCGACGTCTTAACCGCTTGACCAATCAGCCATAGGTTACTTACGAACCTTGTTCAGTATAATACATTTATTTGAAAATTGCAAGTATTTTTTGAAAAATTTCTACAATTTTCAAAGAGCAGCTGATAGGGGAATCGAACCCCTGTTTTCGCCGTGAGAGGGCGACGTCTTAACCGCTTGACCAATCAGCCACAAAAACAGTACTTGCATAGTATAATAGAGATGTCGAAAAAATGCAAGTACTTTTTTCATTTTTTTACACCAGGTCAAAAATGCTGATCTGGTTGGACTCGGGCAGATTTCCCAGTAACCCCAGCGAATCCATCAGTTCAATAATCGTCTTGGATACTTTGGTTCTCTGTCTGAAATCATCTTTGGACAGGAAGGGGCCGTCTTTTGCCGCTTCTACGATGGCATCTGCCGCCTTCTCTCCCAGTCCGTCGATACTGTTTAAGGAAGGCATCAGCTTACCGTCCACGATCTGGAAGGATCTGGACTGTGCCCGGAAGATATCGATCGGCTCGAATTCAAACCCTCTCGCATACATCTCCTGCACGATCCGCATATCGCCCATGGCATCTTTTTCCTTATTAGATAGTGAATCCTGTCGTTTCTTATAATCTGCCATCACGCTTTCCAGATGTTTCTGACCCTGGCACATGATTTCATAAGAGAAAGCCTTGGCACGGATACTGAAAAACGCTCCGTAATACGCTAACGGATAATGGATCTTGCAATATGCGATACGCCATGCCATCATAACGTACGCCGCCGCATGGGCTTTGGGGAACATGTACTCGATTTTCTGGCAGGACTCGATATACCACTGGGGTACATTGTGTGCCAGCATATCCTCTTTCCACTCTTCCCACATGGCGCATTTGCCCTTCGCCACCATACCTTTACGTACTGCTTCCATGATCTTAAATGACTTCTCCGATTCCACGCCCATCTGGATCAGATACAGCATGATATCGTCACGGGTACAGATGGCTGTGGAAATCGTAGCCACACCGCTCATGATCAGATCCTGCGCATTGCCCAGCCATACGTTCGTACCATGGGACAGACCGGAGATACGCACCAGATCGGAAAATGCTTTCGGCTTGGCGTCGATAACCATCTGCATAGCGAAGTCCGTACCGAACTCCGGGATTCCCAGTGCCCCCAGCTTCGTTCCGCCGATCTGCTCCGGCGTGATACCCAGAGCATCCGTGTTCTGGAACAGGCTCATGACATCCTGTCCGTCCAGTGGAATCGTCAGAGGATCTCTCCCCGTCAGATCCTGCAGCATACGGATCATGGTAGGATCATCGTGTCCCAGAATATCCAGCTTCAACAGGTTGTGGTCGATGGAATGGTAATCAAAGTGTGTGGTTATGGTATCCGTGGTCATATCGTTCGCCGGATGCTGTACCGGCGTAAAGGAGTTGATGTCCTGTCCTAACGGCAATACAACGATACCGCCCGGATGCTGACCGGTACTGCGTCGTATCCCGGTACAGCCGGCAGCAATACGGTCAATTTCACTGGTACGTTTATGGATACCGCGCTCTTCAAAATAGTTCTTCACATAACCGAACGCTGTCTTATCCGCCACGGTTGCAATGGTTCCGGCACGGAAGGTCTGACCGGCACCAAAGATAACCTCCGTATACTTATGTGCTTTGGACTGGTACTCACCGGAGAAGTTCAGGTCGATATCCGGCTCCTTGTCTCCCTTAAATCCCAGGAATGTCTCGAAGGGAATGTCAAATCCGTCCTTATGCAGTTTTTCTCCGCACACCGGGCAGACCTTATCCGGCATATCAATTCCTGCCTTACCGGCATACGCTTTTACTTCGTCACTGTCAAAATCCACATAATGGCACTTACTGCAATAATAATGGGGACTTAAGGGATTGACCTCCGTGATTCCCGCCATGGTAGCCACGAAAGAGCTTCCCACGGATCCACGGGAGCCTACCAGATATCCGTCCTCGACTGATTTCCATACCAGTTTCTGTGCAATGATGTACATTACGGCAAATCCGTTTTTGATAATGGAGTTTAGTTCCTTCTCCAGTCTCGCTTCTACGATCTGCGGCAGGTCGGGTCCATAGATCTCGTGTGCTTTGTTATAGCAGATCTCTGTCAGAGTCTTATCACTGTCCGGGATGACCGGAGGACATTTATCCGGACGCACCGGCGCAATCGTCTCAATCATATCCGCGATCATATTCGTATTGGTAATAACAATCTCTTCCGCCTTATCACTGCCCAGATAGGAAAACTCTTCCAGCATTTCCTCCGTAGTATGTAAGAAAAGCGGTGCCTGCTCGTCCGCATCATCGAAACCGCGTCCCGCCATAATGATACGACGGTATACTTCATCCTCAGGATCCAGGAAATGCACATCACAGGTAGCCACTACCGGCTTATGGAACTGCTCTCCCAGTGCCACGATCTTACGGTTGATATTCTGAATATCCTCAATAGAGTTCACCGTCCGCACCTTCTCCGATGCAATCATGAACTTATTGTTGCCACAGGGCTGGATCTCCAGATAATCATAAAAGTTTACCAGTCGTGCGATCTGACTGTCCGACTGTCCGTCCAACAGCGCCCGGTACAGTTCTCCGGCCTCGCAGGCACTGCCCAGGATCAGACCTTCCCTGTATTTCATCACCAGACTTTTGGGGATTCTGGGATGCTTGTTAAAATAGGTCAAATGAGACTGGGACACCAGCCGGTAGAGATTGATGCGTCCCAGATCATTTTTTGCTAAAATGATCGCATGGTAAGAAGGCATCCTCTTCACCGCATCCACACTGGAAGCTCCCAGTGCATTGACCTCTGTCAGCGTATGAATGTTTTCCTCTTCCAGCATTTTGATGAATTTGACAAAAATATGCGCCGTACACTCTGCATCATCCACAGCTCTGTGGTGATTTTCCAGCGATATCCCCAAAGTCTTTGCCACAGCATCCAGTGTGTGCTTCGCCTGATTTTTCAAAAGCACTCTGGAGATACCTACGGTATCCACATAGGTGAACTCCTGCGGATATCCCAGTCTTCTGCAGTTCTCCATGATGAAGCTCATATCAAAACTGGCATTGTGTGCCACCATGATACAGCCTTCACAGAACTGCAAAAACTGCGGCAGGATCACATCGATCTGGGGAGAATCCATGACATCCTCATCCCGGATACTGGTCAGCTTCTCAATCTCAAACGGAATCGGCACATCCGGATTTACAAATGTGGAAAAGCGATCTACGATCTCTCCGCCGGACACTTTCACCGCACCGATCTCAATGATCCGGTTATTCACCGGAGAAAAACCTGTGGTCTCAATATCAAATACCACATAGTCTTCGTGCAGTCCCTGCCCCTTGTCATTCGTTACGATTTCCTTCAGGTCATCTACCAGATAAGCTTCCACGCCATAGATGATCTTAAAGAAATCCTGCTTGTCCGGATTCTCCTCACCGGCTTCTTTTCGTTTTCCTTTTTCTGCCTTCCACAGATCATCCCAGACATGGTTTGCATCGGTAAAACTCTGTACCACACCGTGATCTGTAATGGCAATCGCTCTGTGTCCCCATTTATAGGCTCTCTTTACAATATCCTTTGCCTCGGAGACACCGTCCATATCACTCATCTTCGTATGGCAGTGCAGTTCCACTCTCTTCCGCACGGAAGTATCCATTCTGGTATTGGTAAAATCGGGAATCTTCTTAATACCGGCGATAGAACTGATGGCTAGCTCATGATCGAATTTATCCATCATACAGATGCCTTTTACTTTCAAAAAAGCCCCCGGTTTAATATCGGCGGTCACTTCTTTGACCTGTTCCGTGCGGACAAATATCTTGACCGTCATAGTATCGGTAAAATCGGAGATATTAAAGATAATGATCGTCTTCTCATTCTTGATATCACGGGTATCCACGGACAATACCTTACCGCGGATCGTCACTTCCCCCATATCGCCGATGAGTTCCTCGATTTTCATTGCCTCGTCTTCAAAATCACGGCCATAGACGACATCCGGATTATCAGATCTCTTCAGGGCACCCTTCTCAAAACTGCCGCCCTTACGAAATTCACCTTTTTTGAATTCGCCCCTGGCACCGCCCTGAAAGCTTTTCGTCATGCCACCATTTTCCGCTCCCTGCTTCTGGGCATTTTCTGTTTTTTTGCCATCGGGCGTCTGTCCCTCTGCCGGTGCGGAATCCTCTTTTGCAGATTCCGGTACATTTTCTCCGTCACTTCCTCTGTGTCCTTTGATACGACCGTAAATGGCATCTACCTGCTGGCGTATCTTCTGTTCTTCTTCCTCCCGGAACCGTCCGGTTTCCTTTTCGATATATGCCGTGTGTATGTTCACGGAAAAGCCACAACGTTCCACCAGAATTTTCTCCAGGATCTGAAGGATTTCCCCTTCCATACTGTGGTTTAACACCGTATCCTCCATGGTCACCAGCATCTCGTTTTCCGCAGGATATTCGATTTTCGCCGTTTTCAGGGCATTATACTGGATATGGCTGTATTCCCGGAACTCTTCCAGCACGCTCTCCTTATAGATATCCATCAGCTTTTCCGGATTGTACTGGGAGGACAGCTCGAATTTTTCATAGATTTTTACCGTCAGATTGGCATTTGGAAACAGTTGCTTTTTAATCTCCTGTTCCGTCGTCCAGATATCTGCTTTCCGGATCAGACGTGTGCTTTTCAGGTACACCCGAAGAAAGTCTCTGCGCTTTGTCGCCGAGACTCTCTCTACTTCCGTCTGTCCCATCAGGTCACGGATATCGTCCTGTAACTGTAATGTCGGAAATACTTCAAAAAAAGGTTTACTCATTTATTTCAACTCCAATGATCCAATTCCTCTTTCAATGCGCTCAGAAGCCGATCCTCCGGAAGCTTTTTGATAATCTCTCCGTGTTTGATCAACAGCCCTTCTCCGATGCCGCCTGCGACGCCGAGATCAGCTTCTTTTGCCTCGCCCGGACCATTTACCACACAACCCATCACTGCAACTTTGATATCCAACGGATAATCTTCCACCAGTTTTTCCACCTTTGTTGCCAGATCGATCAGATTGATCTGCGTCCTGCCACAGGTCGGACAGGATACCACTTCAATACCGCCTTTTCTAAGTCCCAGGGTGCGCAGAATCAGTTTGGCGGACTTGATTTCTTCTACCGGATCCCCGGTCAGGGAGACACGGATGGTGTCACCGATTCCCTGGCTTAAGATCAGGGACAGACCGATAGCGGATTTGATATTGCCGCTGTTCACGGTACCGGATTCGGTAATCCCCACATGTAAGGGGTATACCGTCTTGCCTGCCAGCAGTTCATGTGCTTTGACACACATCAATACATCCGAAGATTTGATACTGATGACCAGATTGTCATAGCCCAGATCTTCGATGATATGCACCTTATCCAATGCGCTCTCTACGATGCCTTCCGCTGTCACACCACCGTATTTTTCTATCAGTGGTTTCTCCAAAGATCCACTGTTGACGCCCACACGGATCGGGATATTTCGTTCCTTTGCCGCATCCACCACCGCTTTTACGCGTTCCACGCTGCCGATATTGCCGGGATTGATGCGGATCTTATCTGCGCCGTTCTCGATTGCGGCAATTGCCATACGATAATCAAAATGAATATCCGCCACTAACGGAATATGAATCTGCTGCTTGATCTCGCGAATGGCTGTTGCCGCGGAAAGGGTCGGCACCGTACAGCGGATGATCTCGCATCCGGCCTTTTCCAGACGTAATATCTGCTCCACTGTAGCCTTTACATCTTCCGTCTTCGTATTTGTCATCGACTGTATGGCAATCGGATTCCCGCCGCCGATCTTGCGGTCTCCGATCTGTATTACCTTTGTATGCATTCTGTAAGTATCCTGCTCACACATAAGAGATACCCTGCCTTTCTTTCTCCTAACGATTCCATTCTAACTATGCAACGATCTATTCGCTTTATTTTTTAAACAACAAGCCCATTTGTTATTTGCTCCGAATAGTTATCTTGTACTTTTAATAACTATACCTCTTGTACAAAAGACTTGTCAATTCGCATAAGTGCCAAACCGCTCCTGTCGGAATGCCCGAATCTTCGTTGTCAATCGTAAAATTTTCACAAGCTGTATCTGCCCTGACCGTTTTGTCTGGCATACCCAGAAAGCTCCAGTTCCATCAGTGCCCGGTTCAGTGTCGAAATATCCAGATAGGAACCGGCATTCCATGCCGCCTGTAAAATATCTTCTGTTGACTTCGGCATCGTATCCAGTAATCCATATACCTGCCGCAGTGGTTCTTCCAGCGTATCTATTCCCGGGGGTATTCTTTTTGCGCCTTTTGCTTTCTTTCGCCTCCTCTTTCGGGTGTCCTCCGGGGAGTCCTGTGAAATCCCCTGTTTTTTCTCCCAGCCTGCCATAAATTCCTCCACAAAACTCTCCGGGGACAAAAAAATGCCGGCGCCCTGTGTCAGCAGACGGTTGCAGCCGTCACTGAGTCTGTCCGTGATCCGTCCCGGCACCACATATACATCTTTTCCCTGTTCCAGTGCCATGTCCACTGTGATCAGGGTTCCGCTTTTTTGTCTCGCTTCAATGACGATCAGGGCATCCGCCAGTCCGCTTACGATCCGGTTCCTCGGCGGAAAATAGGCAGGCAGTGGGCGGACCTTAGGAGCATACGTAGAGAGCAGTCCACCGGACTGCTGCAATTGTTCATACAATTCTCTGTTCTGTGCCGGATAGCAGATATCCACGCCGCACCCCAGGACACCGAAGGACATGCCGCCTGCCGCCAGCGCCGCCTGCTGGCTGATACCGTCAATACCTCGCGCCATGCCACTGATGACCTGGATTTTCTCTCTTCCGAGATGCTGTCCCAGTTCTGCCGCCACAAAACGTCCGTATTCCGAGCACTCTCTGGCTCCGATGATTGCCACCGCCGGCTGCTTCTCCTGCGGCAGTCTTCCTTTGTAAAAAATACCGTACGGCGGATCCGGAATCTCCTTAAGCTTCTGTGGGAATCCCTCTTCCTCCTGCAGCACCAGCCGGATCTGCAGTTTCTCCATCTGTTGGTATTCCTCTATGGGAGAGGTATTTTTCTTCTGTGTGTCCATATATTCCACAATCGAATCGCTCAAAAGTTCTTTCCAGCCGGTCGTCCCCGCCTCATAGACCGCCTGTGGACTTCCGAACCGGGCAAGCAACTGCCCTGCCCGGATTCCGCCGATCATTGGAATACTGCACAGCCAATATGCATAGACTCTCTCTGTCTCTGTCATGCGTTCATTTCTCCTTTTCTTTGTCCTTTTCCTCGTCTTTATGTATATTGCTTTTCAGGCACACATTTACTTCCAATACCTTTCGGAAGGCCTGTAACATGCAGCCTCCAGTAAATGTTCCTTACAGATTTTTTCGCTTTCTTCCAGATCCGCAATCGTTCTGGCCGTCTTAAGTATCCTGTGATACGCTCTGGCACTGAGTTGCAGGCTTTGATACATTTGCTCCATGACCTTTATTTCCTCAGCCCCAAGTTCACAATATTTTTCCATATCCACTGTCTGAATATTACCGTTAAAACGACAATCCGTTCCCATAAAACGTTCTGCCTGAATTTCTCTGGCACGCAGGATTCTGCGTCTCATTTCCTCACTGCTCATTGACGGAACCGTATTTTGCAGATGTAAAATATCGACCGGTTGCAGTTCCACACACAGGTCGATCCGGTCTAATATCGGACCGGATATTTTTCCCAGATATTTCTCAATCTGCGGCTGTGTGCACCGGCATTTGTTCCGGTCAGGATAATATCCACACGGGCATGGGTTCATCGCCGCCACAAGCATAAAATCGGAAGGATACGTCACCATTCCGGCCGCCCTCGCGATCTGCACCTCATGATTTTCCATCGGCTGCCGCATACTGTCTAACACAACCTTCTGAAATTCCGGCAGTTCATCCAGAAAAAGCACCCCACGGTGCGCCAGTGATACCATTCCCGGTCTTGGAATTGCTTTTCCGCCGCCAATCAGGGCTGCCTGCGTAATCGTGTGATGCGGTGCATAAAAAGGACGCGTTGTGATCAGGGCCTGTTCCGTGGGAAGCAGCCCTGCCACACTGAAGATACCGGTCACCTCCAGGCTCTCTTTTAGTGATAATGGTGGTAAGATTCCTGGGATTCTTCCGGCAATCATCGATTTTCCCACCCCCGGTGGTCCCACCATCAACAAATTATGAAAGCCTGCCGCTGCAATCATCGCCCCTCTCTTGGCATTTTCCTGTCCCGTCACCTCTCTGAAATCCCCTCTGCCATCTGCGTTCTTCTCCTGCAGCAGATCCTCGACCCGGATTCTCGGTCTATATATATTGTCCTTCTCCACAGCAGACGCTTCCGCGCCGTTTTTTGCCACAGTATGCAGCAATGCAGCAAAAAGATCCGTAAGCGTGCTTGCGCCCCAGACCGTGATTCCCGGAATCACCGCCGCCTCCAATGCATTCTCTCTCGGCACTACCACTCTGCGCATCCCCATTTTCAATGCTTCCTGCACGATCAGCAATACTCCCTTTACTTTTTTGAGTTCACCGTTTAATCCCAGTTCTCCCAAAAATAAAGTATCCTGCAGTATCTCTCCCGGTAATAATTCCATATCCGCGAGCAGTCCTACTGCGACCGGCAGATCAAAAGCAGTGCCGTCTTTGCGTCTGTCCGCCGGTGCCAGATTCACGGTAATATGGCAGGGTGGGATCCGGAATCCGGAATTTTTCATGGCAACACAGACCCTCTCCCTGGATTCCCTGACTTCACTGCCAAGCGACCCCACCATCTGAAAAGACGGAAGTCCCCCGGCCAGATCCACCTCCACGCGAACCGGATAGGCCTGTAATCCGTATACAGCGGCTGAATGAATCGTAGTAAACATAAATAAAATACCTCCTTTGCATCTTTGTTTTATTTTTATAATGAATTTCATAAATACCAATCATGTAGGAAAAATATTGCGAATTTGGATAATGAAACGAACCAATCCATCAGATAACTACAGAACGATAGAACAACATCTAAATACGAAATCACCTTAAATATAACTTTTGCATCCGCGCATATATAGAAAAAGGCAGCTATAAATGCTGAAATTGTTTTACATCTTCTAAATACATACAATGGGGATTTTTATGAATGCCCTTCGGCATATCAAAACACAAAACAGAAAAAAGAATTTGTAACGATTCAGAACCATACATCCATAAGATTTCACCCAATACTGCATTACTATCAACTGCAGTATTGGTATGGAATCATTTCGTTGAAATCATATCAGATTTTATTTTCCATGCTGTCCGGATCCTGTGCGAACTGGATGGCATGTTCTCTGTCAATCTTGCCTTCAAAATACAACTGGACAATGGCCTCGTCCATCGTAATCATCCCCAGCTTGCGGTTTGTCTGCATCACGCTTGCCAGCTGATGAGACTTTCCTTCACGGATCAGATTGCGCACAGCATGATTGGCATGCATTACTTCAAATGCTGCTACACGGTGTTTTCCGTCTGCCGTGGGAATCAGCTGCTGGGAGACAACGGCCTCCAGTGTATTGGACAGCTGTACTCTGATCTGTTGCTGCTGGTGCGGCGGAAACACATCGATTACACGGTCTACCGTGCTGGCAGCACCGATCGTATGCAGAGTAGACAATACCAGGTGTCCGGTCTCTGCTGCGGTAATTGCAACACTGATTGTCTCAAAGTCACGCATCTCTCCTACCAGGATCACATCCGGATCTTCACGCAGTGCCGCTCTTAAAGCATTGGCATAATTATTGGAATCAATGCCGATCTCTCGTTGGTTAACCATAGACATTTTATGCTGATGCAGATACTCGATCGGGTCTTCCAGCGTAATGACATGTGCATCCCTGTTGTTGTTGATTTTGTCAATAATCGCTGCGAGTGTCGTAGATTTACCGCTTCCGGTAGGTCCTGTCACCAGTACCAGACCACGTTTTCTCTGATACAGATCTATCACAGATTCCGGCACACCCAGTTCCTCAGGAGAAGGTACCACGGTACCCACCAGTCGGAATGCCAGTGCTACAGAGCCACGCTGTTTGTAAGCATTGACACGATAACGACCGCAATTCGGAATGGAGAAAGACATATCATATTCTCCTCTTTCCTCAAAACGCTCTCTCTGCACCTCGGTCATGATGTTAACCAGGACTTCCAGGGTATCTGCCGGAAGCATTTTGGGATACTCCATGGTGATCAGGTTACCGTTTACACGCATTTTGGGTGGAATTCCTACGGTAAGATGCACATCACTTGCGCCTGCCTCTTTGGCAGCTCTCAGGATTTCTTCTATTGTCGGCATACTGTGTTTCCTCGCTTTTTCTCTTTCTCACACCGCATTGTTCTATCGTAAACCTACTTTTTCATAATATAGCGGTTATCCATTGTTTTCATAATATCCACGATCTGGATATCTTCATTTTCCTTAAGCGACAGATCCAGGATACTGTTGTCCCGAAAACTCACTACAGTCGGGCGTAAGACATTGTCCTCATTCTCATTCAATACCAGTGCTTTTTCCCCCGTGCTGAGCTCCACGCTGGCTCCGGGCGGCAAAATATTGATGGAACGGATCAGTGCCCGTACTGTCTCCGGATCGTATACTTCGGGATGTTCCAGGAATTCCTGAATCGCCTTCACTTCCGATTGTGCGGTTCCCTGCAGTGTCATGGCCGTGATCTCATCGTACCGGTTTGCCACCAGCAGCACATTGGAACCGGGCAACATTTTATACCTGCTTTCCTTCCCTTTTTCCGGGAACAGATCCAGCTGCCTGGCAGCCGCCTGCTGGCAGATTCTGCGGATTCCCGTACCGTCTGTGGCGAAAGCATCCTCAATCATACCGTACGCCTCTTCCTGCGTCTCACAGCACTGCAGCATCGCCTCTCTTGTATACGGTGCCCCGTAATACACGTCATTCTGCTTCTTCATTTTTCCCATATCATGGAGAATTGCGGCACACACGGTATGATACTGCTCTTCTCTCCTTATATTCATTACATGGGTAAGCATGGCACAGAGAATTGCCACATTCAGGGAATGTCTGGATACATAATCCTCCAGACTTCTCAGATTCTGGTAGAAATTAATTTTTTCATCCAAATGACCATAGTTACGGATCACCATGTCCGCGATTGCCTGGGTTCTACTCTGCTTTCTGGTCTTCAGAATACGTTCCAGTTCTTCCTCGATCGCGCTGACTGCCTTGATCTGAAATCTTTCAAATTCCAGATCCTCCTGTGTCATAGGGGGAAGCGGTTCCGCCGGCTCCAGGACATAGACACCGATCAGGCCAAAATTGCGGATACTTTCGATCGCCTGTACAGACAAAAGAGAATTCCGGTCGAATAACAGAATGCTTTTCTTGTTGTAAACCGGTCTCGCCAGACGCATTCCTGTCTTCAAATCTTCTGTTCTCACAAAACGCATCCCCGTAGTCCCCCTTTATCCGCATCGTACCTGTGTCTGCCCTGGCAGAGTCCCCTTTTCCGGTTCCAATTGCCTCGCCACAGACGTGCCCTGGTGCATCAGAACCGATGACTCTGAATAGTTACAATATATCACAGTGTCCATAAATTGACAAGATTCTGTTTAATCCTCACACAGTTCCTGTGCCAGCTTGCGAAGGGCTCTTTTTTCCATGCGTGATACATAACTTCTGGAGATTCCAAGCATTTCCCCCACCTCTTGCTGCGTGTGTTCTTTTTTCCCGAATATTCCATACCTCAGTGTCAGAATCCGTCGTTCCCGTTCTGTCAGGCATTTGTCCATTGCCGGAAGTAATCGTCTGATGTTCCTTCCAAGCTCCAGATCTTCTATCACGTCTTTCTGTTTTTCTTCGATGATATCCAGCAGATGAATGGCATTCCCTTCTTTGTCCCGGCCGATCGGTTCATACAACGAGACTTCTCTGGATAGCTTTTTCCGGCTCCTGAGCATCATCAAAAGCTCATTGTCTATGCATCTGCAGGCATACGTTGCAAGTCTCCCTTTGCCGGCATCAAAAGAATTTACTGCCTTGATCAGGCCGATACATCCAATGGAAATCAGATCCTCCATGTCCTCTTCTACATTCTGGTACTTTTTGGCAATATGCGCGACCAAACGCAAATTCCGCTCCACCAGGATCTCCTTTGCCTGTCTGGCTTCTTCCACGGTACCTTCACGGAGCATACGGATATAATAAGCTTCTTCTTCCGCGGTTAAAGGCTGCTGAAAGGTCTTCAAAAAACACCTCCGTGGACAGTTGCTTATGATAGTTTATGTGTTTTGCTGTCCACAAGTGCCTGTCAGTCTCCCCGGATTCTCAGAATAAAAATTGTGCCATCACATAATTGCTCAGATCCAGTCCTCTCTTTGTCAGCGCAAGAAAATGTTCCCCCGTTTCCGTACAGTCTGCCTTCAGCAGACCATCCGCAACATTCTGTTCTATGATTTTTCCATAGACTTCTTCCATCCGTTTTCCATACTGTTTTTGGAAATTCTCATAGGATACTCCTCTTGTCAGGCGCAATCCCAGGATCATCGTCTCTTCCATCTGCTCCGGTACTGTTAGTATCTGTTCTTCTTCCCTGCATTCCAGAGGATGTTCCAGATATTCCGTAAGTGCTCTTCTGTTCTGAAATCTCCTGTTGTCGACCATAGAAGCCGCACCAATTCCGAATCCGAGATAATCCCTGCGCACCCAGTATCCCACATTATGTCTGCACTCATAGCCTTCCCTGGCATAGTTGGAAATCTCATAACGTCTGAATCCATACTTTGCAAGAACCTCTATCGTCTCCTCATACATGGCCCGTTCGGTGTCCTCATCCGGCAGCAATAGTTTTCCCTTTTCCTGCATTGCTGCAAAAGGAGTCCCTTCTTCCACGATCAGGCTGTACGCGGATATATGCTGCGGCATGGGATCCAGATGCAGCACTTTTTCCAACGTATCCCGATACGTATCTAACGTCTGCCCCGGAAGTCCGCTCATTACATCCACGTTTATATTCCGAAAACCTGCTGCCACCGCTTCCCGGTACACCTCACAAAAGCAGTCAAAATCATGGATTCTGCCTAGTATTTGCAGTTCTTCTGCCTGTGCGGACTGCATGCCGATGCTGAGTCTGTTGATTCCGGCTGCATGAAAGCTGCGAAGCTTCTCTTCAGATGCAGTTCCCGGATTCACCTCCATCGTGATCTCCGCCTCTTGCGCCACCTCGAAGTTCTCCCGGATAACGTCCATCAGCTGTTGCACCCATTCTCCGGATAGCAGAGACGGTGTTCCTCCGCCTAAAAATATGCTTGTCACCATGCGGTCTTCATAGGCTGCCGCCCTTCCCCTGATCTCTGCAAAAAGTGCAGCCATATAAGCCCCGATTGTCTGCGCCGTCGCCGGTGCGGACAGGAAATCACAATAGCTGCACTTTTTTACACAAAAGGGAATGTGAAGATATAATTCCAATTCCTTTTGTTCCATATAAATCCTCTTAGTAAATCCTCTTAATCCTTACTTCCCCGCAAATCCCCTGCACAAAAAGAACTTGTGTCAAATATCCTGTTATTTATCATCATCCAGCTTCAGAACACTCATAAATGCCTTCTGAGGAATCTCTACATTGCCGAACTGACGCATACGCTTCTTACCCTCTTTCTGCTTCTCCAGCAGTTTCTTCTTACGGGTAATATCACCGCCGTAACATTTTGCCAATACATCCTTACGCATCGCCTTCACGGTCTCTCTGGCAATCACCTTGCCGCCGATTGCTGCCTGAATGGGGATCTCGAATAAGTGTCTGGGGATCTCGTCCTTCAGCTTTTCACACATCTTGCGTCCTCTCTCATAAGCCGAGTCGGCAAAAACGATAAAGGACAGCGCATCCACTTCCTCACGATTGATCAGAATATCCAGCTTCACGAGATTGGATCTCTCGTACCCTTTCAGATCATAATCGAACGAAGCATACCCACGGGAACGGGATTTCAAAGCATCGAAAAAGTCATAGATGATCTCATTCAACGGCAGTTCGTATTTTAATAAAGCTCTGGTGCCTTCGATATATTCCATACCGAGATATTTACCGCGGCGCTCCTGGCACAGTTCCATGATTGAACCGATGAACTCGCTTGTCACCATGATCTCCGCATTGACGACCGGTTCTTCCATGTACTCGATCTCCGAAGGATCCGGCAGATTGGAAGGATTGGTCAGTTCGATCACTTCTCCGTTGGTCTTGTGTACTTTATAGACAACACCGGGTGCGGTGGTCACCAGATCAAGATTATACTCTCTCTCCAGTCTCTCCTGAATGATCTCCAGATGTAACAATCCCAGGAAACCGCAGCGGAAACCGAATCCCAACGCAATGGAAGTCTCCGGCTCATAGAACAGGGAGGCATCATTTAACTGTAACTTTTCCAGTGCATCTCGCAGATCCGGGTATTTGGATCCGTCTGCCGGATAAAGTCCGCAATATACCATCGGCTGTACCTTTTTATAACCGGGCAGCGGTTCCGCACAGGGATTGTTGTCATCCGTTACGGTGTCACCTACCGCTGTATCTTTTACATTTTTAATAGAAGCGGTCATATATCCTACCATTCCGGCAGAAAGCTCGTCACAGGGAATCAATTGTCCTGCGCCGAAGTAGCCTACTTCCACGACTTCTTCCTTCGCACCGGTTGCCATCATGCGGATCACCGTACCCTTTTTTACCGTGCCTTCCACCACACGGCAGAAAATGATGACTCCCTTATAGGAATCATATACGGAGTCAAAGATCAGTGCCTGCAAGGGATTCTCCGGATTCCCTTTCGGTGCCGGAATCTTTTTCACGATTTGTTCCAGCACTTCCTCAATGCCGATACCGTTTTTTGCGGAAATCAGTGGTGCATCCTGTGCCTCGATACCGATCACATCCTCGATCTCCTCGATGACTCTCTGCGGATCCGCGCTGGGCAGGTCAATTTTATTGATGACAGGAAATACATCCAGGTCATGATCCAGTGCCAGATAGACATTGGCCAGGGTCTGTGCTTCGATCCCCTGTGCCGCATCCACGACTAAGATTGCTCCGTCACAGGCTGCCAGGGATCTGCTTACTTCGTAGTTAAAGTCTACATGTCCCGGGGTATCGATCAGATTGAAAATATATTCTTCGCCGTCCTGTGCCTTGTACACAGTACGCACCGCCTGCGCTTTGATCGTGATACCGCGCTCCCGTTCCAGATCCATATTGTCCAGAACCTGTGCCTGCATCTCTCTGCTGGTAAGGAGTCCTGTTTTTTCGATAATACGGTCTGCCAGGGTGGACTTGCCGTGATCTATATGTGCCACAATGCAAAAATTGCGGATCTTGCTCTGGTCTATTTCTGCCATTTATGATTTCCTTTCTGCTACATTTCAAAATAAAGGTGGGCTGTCGGTTTGATCCACCCGACACTCCCTGCAATTTACGATTGTAGCAGAATTCAGGATTCTTGTCT
This sequence comes from uncultured Acetatifactor sp., assembly GCA_934394665.1. Taxonomy (GTDB): domain Bacteria; phylum Bacillota; class Clostridia; order Lachnospirales; family Lachnospiraceae; genus Acetatifactor. Next base: position 15,604 of record CAKRRS010000056.1, read on the forward strand.
ATGTTTTTATATGTAACTGCTTATGCGCCACGCAGTACCATATCCAGAATATGTGCCAACGGATCACAGGCATTTTTCGCTTCTTCCAGGGTATTGTTTTGTGCTCCCAATTCCACCAGCAGCGTCCGCGGACGCAGATGCATATTGTACCGGTATCCTTTCAGGTAAATCCTTCGGGTCAGCCCCGGATAATACTCTGCGGCTTTCAACTGCATCTGAAAAGAAAAAGCCAGATTCGCCTCCTGGTTTTCGTTATATAAATAATCAATATCTCCCGTCTTCCGGGTACGGCTCAGTCCGTTGAAAAACATAAATCTTGCCGTCGGTCTGCCTTCGATCTCCGTAACCAGTCTGGTTCCTTGCGCCACTTCATCCCGGTGCAGGTCTATCACGATCTGTAAGGATGGATTTTCCGAAAGGATCCGTTCGATCTCCGGCAGTGCCCTGGAATACGCGTTGTCCCTGGTCTCTGCGTCGTATTGTCCGGTATGATGTATCACCTGATATCCATATTGCTCCGTCAGAATCTTCGCCAGATATTCCCCCACTCCCACGATTCCGGTCGTGACATCTCCCGGCACCGAATCTGCAAAGGTCTCCTGGGAATGGGTATGATAGATCAGAATCTGTGGGGTCTCTCTATCCTGCGGTAACGTCATGTCCATTCCCATTAATTTATCAATGTTCAATTGATCGCTGCCTGCCATGGTATTGGCATCGATCGCATAAAAATTGCTTACCAGTGTCTCATAATCCGTCAATTGCGTAAGGTCGATCTGCACTTGTCTGTCCGCAGGAATAAACGCTGTTTTCTCCGGTGTGATATTCGTTTCTGACATTTGTGATGTATCCCCGTGTTCCATGGTATTCTCCGCAGCTTCTCCGGGAAGCACGATCTGCGCACTGATCAGGTCCCGGGTCGTCATCATCCGGCAGGTCGCATCCTCTTCCGGACCCTGTGTTTCATTTTGTACCAGACATCCGTATCCGGAAAGCGGAAAGGTCACATCCAATACCTGTTCGAACAATAATCCACGCATATTATCTGTGTCCTGCAGGGCACCGGCAAATGTCAATAAAGGAAATTCATTTTCCCCGGTATCCAGCATAAGAATGCTGCTAAGAACTGTCATCAAAAACATTCCTGCCCGGTACCGGATCCTTTTATTCTTTTTAACTGTCCGCACTCCCCTTCCGATACTTTCACCTCTATATATATGCGGCTACGCCCAGTTTTTTTCCATGGCAATATTGATTCCTTCGGATACCGTATAGCTGACTCGCTTGATCACAGCGTCAATATCTTTTCCGGTCATATACATATTATTCAGTTCAGCGAACGCCATCCTGTGTTGTCCCATATATTTCACGGCGTCGAATTCTTTTTCTCCCTGCATCAGTTTCTCCAGTGCATCTCCTACGATCGTCGCCGCATCCACCACGGTAGGAATTCCGATTGCGATCACAGGGACTCCCAAAGTCTCCTGTGTCAGGGCATTGCGGTGATTACCGACACCGGAGCCCGGCTGGATTCCGGTATTGGTGATCTGTATGGTTCTGTTCAGGCGTCTGGTGCTGCGGGCCGCCAGGGCATCTACGACAATCAGAACATCCGGCTTCGTCTCATTCACCACACCGCTTATCATCTCTGCCGTTTCCATTCCGGTCTTCGCCATCACGCCGGGTTCCATGCTGCTGACAAGATTCATTCTGGTGCAATTATAAGCTGCTTTACCATAGGTTCTGACCACATGTCTGGTGATCAGCAGATGATCCACGACCTGTGGTCCCAGAGCATCTGCGGTCACCTCTCTGTTTCCCAGCCCCACGATCAGGACGGATTTTTCTTTCTGTTCGTCAGGCAATAATTTCAGTAGCTCCGCCGCAAGCGCCTCCGAGATCTCCCGGTGATAGTCCTCATCCGGTTCTACCAGGGCAGGTGCTTCCATGGTAATATATATCCCCATAGACTTTCCGAGCTTTTTCTCCGCATTTTTCGTATCGATCGTCACTTTGGTGATCCGGATGTCCGTTTCTTCCTCATAGTGTTCCTCCACCGACACTCCTCTTAATTTACTCTCCTCTTCATTGACACTTTCCTTCGCTTCCAGAGCCAGGTCTGTTCTGATCTGAAACGTTTCCATTTTGCCGTCCTTCCGCCGTTTGTTTTGCTTCTCCGGTCTTATTTTGGGATTTTTTCTACTTTTCTTTTTCCGTACTTTGTTTACTAACATTTTTTACAAAAATCCGTAAAATATGTATTGACAAAAACCGGCAGATTGTCTAAACTACAATAGTATGTTTACGTTAGTCTTCCGTGTCTGGCTAAAGTGAAACATTTCTTGTAAATTATAATTTTATTGTATACATTATGGAGGTGTACGACTTGGCTAACATTAAATCTGCAAAAAAGAGAATTTTAGTATCCCGCACAAGAGCTGACAGAAACAAAGCTATCCGTTCCGGCGTTAAGACCGCTATCAAGAAGGT
>CAKRRS010000057.1 GCA_934394665.1 uncultured Acetatifactor sp.
CTTCAGCCAGGGAATGATAGCGGTAGTATCCAGACCGCCGGAATAAGCCAAAACTACTTTTTCCTTCATGATAAAAATCCTCCGTTTTATGGTTTGTATGTAGCTGCCCCGTACTCGGAAACCATGCTTCCGACGGTTGGGAACAGTTAGGATCGTGTGTTACGCTCTGACAATTACTATACAACATAATATTGCCAAAAGCAAGCAGAAAAGTTGCATAAACAAATCAAAAATATGAATAAAACAATTTAAAATATGCACATAAATGCATAAAGCAAGAAATATACAGCATATTTATGCATAAACTGGCACGAAGTGAATAAACAGGCTGAGGATACAGGCCGCATACCGGCAGGGAAAACGGTTAGTCGCTGATTTTCTCAATTCCCGAGATGTCACTGTCGATCATCAGGGAATAGTTCGTGTAATAGACTACGAATCCGGGTTTGGCACCGGCAGGCTTTTTGACCTGCTTTTTCTGTACATAGTCGATCTCGACCTTTTCCTGTTCTCTGCCTTTGGAATAGTAGGCTGCCAGGCGGCCGGCTTCTTCAAAGGTGCGGTCCGGCAGTTCTTTTCCGTCTGTCTTTACGACGACATGAGAACCGGGGATGCCCTTGGCATGGAACCACCAGTCGTTGCCGGTAGCAAATTTGAAAGTCAGCTCATCATTCTGGAAATTATTCTTTCCGACATAAATATGGAAACCGTCACTGCTTAAGTAGTGGAAGGGCTTGCTGGTGATCTTTGCTTTCTTTGTACCGCCTTTTCTGCGAATGTAACCGCTCTGGGTCAGCTCTTCCTTGATCTCTACCAGGTCTTCCTCTTTTAAGGCGATATCCAGCGCGGTGCTGATGGTTTCCAAGTGATCGATCTCTTCTTTCACCTGTTTGGTAAGTTCGGACAGCGCCTCGTAGGTACGTTTTAACTTGCCGTATTTGTCAAAATATTTTTTTGCATTTTCCGTAGCGGAAAGGGTAGGATCCAAGGGAATCGTCACCGGTTCGTCCGTATAATAATTCACTGCGGTGAGAGATTTGTCACCGGGCTTTGCACTGTAACCGTAAGTATTTAACAGTTCTCCGTAGATCCGGTATTTTTCCCGTTTTTCCGTATCCTTCATCTGGGCAAGCTGGAGGTCATATTTTTTCACATCACGCTCCAATGCGGTCTGTACGATACGGCGCAGGTCGGAGGACTTCTGACGGATTCGGGTCAGTGTATTTTTCTCTGCGTAAAAATGTTCCAACAGGACGGACATGGAAGGATAACTTTCCAGATGATCCGCGCCGGTGCTGTACATCGTAAGAGGAATCGCCGCGTATTCCACAGGACGGGTGCCGGTGTAAGCGATGCAGGGGGAGAAAGTCTCTTCCTTAATAGAAGTCACCATTTTGGAGAAAACCGCATACAGGGCATGATAATCCGCATCCGTCAGGGCAGCGGTGGGGCGTTCGCCGTCCAGACTTGCCTCGTGACACAGCTCCTGTGCCAGGATCGGGGAGATGCCGGTGAAACTTCCGTAGATTGCCTTGAAGACCGGCTGGGGTTTGGAGGCAAGCGCCTGTTTGAAATCTGCTTCTTCACAGGTCAGGGCATCCAGTTTGTCCTGGGTATGAGCGATGAAGTAAGGTTTTCCGGGCAGAACTTCCCGGACGCTGCTGACAGCGGCGGATACATGTTTGATACTGTCAATGATCGTATTGTCATCATTACAGAAAATCAAATTACTGTGCTTGCCCATGAGCTCCATGACCAGTGTCTTATGACGCAGGTCGCCCATTTCATCCAGATGCTCGATGTCGATATGCACGATACGCTCCAGTCCCGGCTGGGAGATATTCACGATGCGGCCGTTCTGTAAATGTTTGCGCAGCAGCATACAGAAATTCGGTGCCGTCATGGGACTGGGCTTGTTATTTTCCGTCAGATATAGGAGAGGAAGCGATGCACTGGCAGACAGAAGCAACCGTTTTTGTCCGGTGGGCTGTTTGATCGTCAGCAGCAGTTCATCGTTTTCCGGCTGGGCGATTTTATACAGTCGTCCGCCGATCAGTTCTTTTTTCAGTTCAGATATCACACAGGCAATGGTAACGCCGTCAAAAGCCATAATTTCCTCATTTCTGCTCCGGGTGCCTGAAAAATAAGCAGACCGGAAGCGGTAAAGTCACTGTACCGGCAGATCCGGCGGCAGCGGTTTTATTGTAGCAGATTTTTAGGAGAAAAGAAAGTGTGGCTGAGAAGAGTTTATCGGTGATATGCCAGGAGATTGAGGTTGTCCCGGGACAAAAGGATAACTAGAAGGCATAATGTTAAGGGCCAGATAAGACGGTCGCGTTGAATACAACAGAATTAGGGAAAAGATCAAATGAATATTATTACATTATAATGTATAAAACACGTTTAAAATTATGAATAAGTGTATAAATATACATAACGGCAGAAAAAATATGCATAAAAATGAAAAAAGTAGTAGACATTTAGGTAAAAAGTGGTATGATGACTTTATGTAACTGTTCGGAAGTGTGTAGACGATGTCGTTGTTCCTATTAAAATGCAGGCAGAAAGCGTAAGAAAGAGATCCTGATTTTTTAGGTAGGAGGAGCGGTTACGAGACAGAGGCAGCAAGAGAGGTAGAAGATTGAAAAATAAGATTTTTCAATCACGAGATTTGTGTCTGCGCGCACTTGACACAAACTCGTCATGCGCAAAAAGCGTGCGCAGAAATGAGGAAAAATGATCAGAGTAGGAATCATCGGAGCAACCGGATATGCCGGAGGAGAATTGGTAAGGATCCTGTTAAATCATAAGGATGCAAAGATCGTCTGGTACGGTTCCCGAAGCTATATAGATAAGAAGTATTATCAGGTATACCAGAATATGTTCCAACTGGTAGAAGATATCTGCAAGGATGACAATCTGGAAGAGCTGGCGAAGCAGGTAGATGTAATCTTTACCGCAACACCGCAGGGATTCCTGGCAGGACTTCTGACAGAGGAGATTCTCTCTCAGGTGAAAATCGTGGATCTGTCCGCGGACTATCGTATCAAAGATGTGGCAACTTACGAAAAATGGTACGGCATTGAGCATAAGTCTCCGCAGTTTATCGGGGAAGCAGTATACGGTCTCTGCGAGATCAACCGAGACAAGATCACAGAGCAGACCAGACTGGTGGCCAATCCCGGATGCTATACCACCTGCTCGATCCTGACGGCGTATCCGATGGTAAAAGAAGGCATGATCGATGTGAATACCCTGATTGTGGATGCCAAGTCCGGTACTTCCGGTGCGGGAAGAGGTGCGAAGGTCAACAACCTGTTCTGCGAAGTCAATGAGAACATGAAGGCATACGGCGTGGCAAGCCACAGACATACACCGGAGATCGAGGAGCAGTTAGGTTATGCGGGCAACTGTCAGGTGACGATCAATTTCACTCCTCATCTGGTACCGATGAACAGAGGCATTCTGGCAACTGAGTATGCAACACTCAAGAGAAAACCCGACGGCACACTTCCTACATATGAAGAAGTAAAGGCTGTCTATGATAAATACTATGCGAAGGAAAAATTTGTCCGTGTCCTGGATAAGGGTACCTGCCCGGAGACCAAATGGGTGGAAGGCAGTAACTATGTGGACATCAATTTTGTGATTGACGAGCGTACCGGACGTATTATCATGATGGGCGCACTGGACAATCTGGTAAAGGGTGCCGCAGGACAGGCGGTACAGAATATGAACCTGCTGTTCGGACTTCCCGAGAGCGAAGGACTGGAGCTGGTTCCCTGCTTCCCTTAAGGCAGGAGCAAATACAGGTATGGCAGTTTTGAAATAGGATGCCCACAGATTGTGTCAAGCGTTATGAGTAAGAGACGGAAGATACAAGAAAAATCGATCGAAAAGGATGATAGAGATACATGAGCAAACAGTTTACAATCAAACCAATGACTATAGAAGACTATGAAGGTCTGCATGCCCTCTGGATGACGATTCACGGCTTTGGCATCCGGAGCATTGACGATTCCAGAGAAGGCGTGGAGCGTTTTATCAACAGAAATCCCGGCACCAGTGTCGTGGCAATCGGCGAGGATGGGGCTGTGGTAGGCGGTATTCTCTGTGGTCACGACGGACGAAGAGGCTGTCTGTATCATGTATGTGTGAGAGAAGATTACAGGAGACACGGCATCGGCAAGGCGATGGTCGTACATTGCATGAATGCATTGAAAGCGGAGCATATCAATAAAGTCAGTCTGATCGCATTTACGCAGAATGATATCGGAAATGCTTTCTGGAAATGCATCGGATGGACGAAGAGAGAAGACCTGAATTATTATGACTTTACCTTGAATGAGGAAAATATTACAGCATTCAATAAGTAGTGCCAATCTCGTAAGAAATGATAATAACTGAAAAATGAAAAATGCAGGAGAAATAAGACATATAAGAAACAGAGAATCGAAAGGAGAGTATTCCAAAATGAAACAGATCCAGGGCGGTGTGACCGCAGCAAAAGGCTTTGAGGCAGCAGGCGTAGAGGCTGCCATTAAATATCAGAATCGTAAGGATATGGCACTGATCGTAAGTAAGGCACCCTGCACCGTGGCAGGTACGTTTACCTCTAATGTGGTAAAGGCGGCACCTGTATTGTGGGATAAGCAGATCGTGGAAAATTCCTTATTTGCACAGGTAGTGGTAGTCAATTCCGGAATTGCCAATGCCTGCACAGGAAAACAGGGGCTGGACTGTTGTGAGGCAGAAGCAAAATGTGCCGGAGAATTGTTGGGTGTGCCTACGGATGCCGTGTTAGTGGCGTCCACCGGTGTCATCGGTATGCAGATCCCGGTAGATAAGATCACTGCCGGTATCCAAAAGCTGGTGGCGGCAAAAGCAGATACCCTGGAAGCAGGTTCCGATGCAGCACATGCCATCATGACGACCGATACCATTTCCAAAGAGATCGCTGTTGAGACACAAATCGGTGGCAAGACCGTAACTTTAGGCGGTATGTGCAAGGGCTCCGGCATGATCCACCCGAATATGTGCACCATGCTTGGATTTGTGACAACGGATGTAAAGATTTCCAAAGAGATGCTGCAGAAGTGCGTCAGCGCAGATGTAGTGGATTCCTTTAACATGATCTCCGTGGACGGTGACACCTCCACCAATGATACCCTGCTGGTACTGGCCAACGGTATGGCAGGCAATGAGGAGATTACCGCAGAGGGTGAAGATTATGACAACTTCTGCAAAGCACTGCACGAGATCACCACTTTCCTGGCCAAGAAAATGGCAGGAGACGGCGAAGGTGCAACGGCATTGTTCGAGACAAAAGTAATCAATGCAGCAAGCAAGGAGGACGCCAGAACCCTGGCAAAATCCGTGATTTGTTCTTCCCTGACCAAGGCAGCAATCTTCGGACATGATGCCAACTGGGGGCGTATCCTCTGTGCACTTGGATATTCCGGAGCCAAATTCGATCCGGAAAATGTGGATCTGTATTTTGAGAGCAAGAGCGGCAAAATCCATATCTTCGGAAACGGTGTAGCCTGTGATTACAGTGAGGAAGAGGCGACCAAGATCCTGTCCGATCCGGAAGTCACCGCACTGGTGGATATGCACATGGGTGAGGCGGAAGCTACCGCATGGGGCTGCGATCTGAGCTATGATTATGTGAAAATCAATGCAGACTATCGTTCTTAATGAAAGGTATGGTTCATAAAATGGAAAAAGATATGGAACAGGTAATGAAAAAAGCGGAGGTGCTGATCGAAGCACTTCCCTACATACAGAAATTCAACCGCAAAATCATTGTGGTAAAATACGGCGGCAGTGCCATGAGTAACGAAGAATTGCAGAAAAACGTCATCAAAGACGTAACACTGTTAAAGCTGGTAGGGTTCAAACCCATCATCGTCCATGGCGGCGGTAAGGAGATCAGCCGCTGGGTCGGCAAGGTCGGCAAGGAAGCGAAGTTCGTCAATGGACTGCGTGTCACCGATGAAGAGACCATGGAGATCGCAGAGATGGTACTGAACAAGGTCAACAAGAGTCTTGTGACCATGGTGGAAGAGCTGGGCGTCAAGGCAGTCGGTGTCAGCGGCAAGGACGGCGGCCTCTTACAGGTAGAGAAAAAGTACTCCGACGGTCAGGACATCGGCTATGTCGGTGAGATCACCGGTGTAAATCCGGATATCCTGTTCGATATGCTGGAAAAAGATTATCTGCCCATCATCGCCCCCATCGGACTGGACAAGGATTATCATACTTATAACATCAACGCAGACGATGCTGCCTGCGCAATCGCAAAAGCAGTACATGCGGAAAAACTGGCATTTCTGACAGATATTGAGGGCTTGTACAAGGACATCAACGACAAGTCCACCTTTATTTCCCGTCTGACAGCTTCCGAAGCAGAGAGCCTGATCCATGACGGTTATATCGGCGGCGGTATGCTGCCGAAGCTGAATAACTGTACGTCAGCGATCCGTAACGGCGTTAACAGAGTGCATATCCTGGACGGACGTCTGGCACACTGCCTGCTGTTGGAAATCTTCACCAATCAGGGTATCGGCACCGCAATCGTGTCCGACGAGGAGGAAAAATAAAATGAGTGAAGCCATGAAAGAATATATTGCAGAAGCGGAAAAAGACCTGCTGCATACTTATAACCGGTACCAGATCGTTCTGGATAAGGGTGAGGGCGTATACCTGTATGACACAGACGGTAAGAAATATCTGGACTTTGTAGCAGGAATTGCTGTTTTTGCACTGGGTTACCGGAACAAAGCATACAATGATGCTTTGAAAGCCCAGATTGATAAAGTAATTCACACTTCCAATTATTACTACAATGTACCGGCCATCGAAGCGGCACGGAAGATCAAAAAAGTATCCGGAATGGATCGAGTCTTTTTCACCAATTCCGGTGCGGAAGCGGTGGAAGGTGCCATCAAGGCAGCCAGAAAATATGCATATCTGAAGGATGGCTGCACAGATCATGAGATCATTGCCATGAACCATTCCTTCCATGGCAGAACCATGGGAGCTTTGTCTGTGACAGGCAATCCCAAATACCGCGAGCCGTTCCAGCCGATGATCGGACATATTAAGTTCGCGGATCTGAATGATTTCCAGAGCGTGCTGGATCAGGTGACGGACAAGACCTGTGCCATCCTTATGGAGACGGTACAGGGCGAGGGCGGCTTGTATCCTGCCAGTGAAGAATTCCTGAAGCAGGTGCGTGACCTGTGCGATGAGCGTGATATCTTGTTGATCCTGGATGAGATTCAGTGCGGTATGGGACGTACCGGCTATATGTATGCATGGCAGCGTTTCGGCGTAAAGCCGGATATTATGACTTCTGCCAAGGCACTGGGATGTGGAGTGCCGGTAGGTGCATTTATGATGACGGAAAAGGTCGCACAGCACTCTCTGGCAGCCGGAGACCACGGAACTACCTACGGTGGCAACCCGTTAGCCTGTGCCGCAGTGGAAAAAGTGCTTGATTTATTCGAAGAGGACCATATAATAGAACATGTGAGAGAGGTAGCTCCTTATCTGGAACAGCGCCTGAATGAACTGGCAGCCAAATACGACTGTATCAAGGAGCGCCGCGGCGTGGGCCTGATGCAGGGACTGGTATTTGACCATCCGGTAGGAGAGATCATTAACAAAGCATTGGAGAAGGGATTAATTCTGATCAATGCCGGCGCGGATATCATCCGTTTTGTACCGCCTCTCGTGATCACCAGAGAAAATGTGGACGAAATGATCGCTATTTTGGACACTTGTATCGAATAAGAGGTTAGGAAAAATATGTTTTTGAAAAAAAGAATTATCGCTACAGCAGCTGTGATCGCCATGGCTGCTGCAGCTGTTTACGGAAGTACGCAGGAGATGAGTCAGACTTCGGACGACGCAGGCAGTCTGCAGCTGTTTCGGAATAAGGAGACGATTTACTGCTGGTATTCGGATGAAGCATTATCCGGATATATTAATGCGGCGGCAGTATCTTTCGGAGAACAGAATAAAGGGGTGCGTGTGATCCCGGTGCTGACTTCCGACAGTGAATATCTGGAGGCAATGAATCAGGAGACCCTGCACTCCGACCAGATACCGGATGTGTATCTGTTAAGCAGTGACTCACTGGAGAAGGCTTATCTGGCAGGACTTGCCGCAAAAGTGCCGGATACGGTGGGAATCTGCAATACAGATCATTTTTCCCAGGCAGCGTTATCCGCAGTGACCTATGATCAAAAGATGATCGGTTATCCGGTTTATTTTGACACCAGTGCTCTGGTATACAATGAGGACTATCTGAGAACCTGGGCAATGCAGCAGGCGGAAAAAGAACTGGCAGGCGGCAGTGAGGACGATGGAGAACCTGTCGGAGAGGGCGATGAGATCATCGAAGAAGATGCCCTTCCACAAGACCAGACAGCCCCAGAGACGACTGCGGATGAATCGGCGGTAAATGCGCTTGCCGAGCAGTATTTTGCGGAAGCACTTCCTTCTACGGTGGATGACCTGTTAAATATTGCGGATACCTTTGATGCGCCGGAAGGTGTAGAAGGCGTCATGAAATGGGATGTAAACAATATTTTCTATAACTACTGGATCGTGGGCAACTACATGATCGTAGGCGGTGATCCCGGAGATGACAGAAACGATATCAATATTAACAATCCGGAGACAATACAATGTCTGGAAGTATACAAGGCGCTGAACCAGTTCTTCTTCATTGAGTCCGATACGGTGACTTATGATTCCGTAATTCAGGATTTCATTGATGGGAAGACCATGTTTACCATCGGAACCACGGATGTGGTAAAACGTCTGGAAGATGCCAAAGCGGACGGCAGTCTTACCTTTAACTATGGGATTGCAAGAATGCCGGATGTCAGTGCTGATCTTCAGAGCAGATCCCTGTCTGTGACGGGCGCTGCAGTCATCAACGGTTATTCGGAGCACAAGGAGCTTGCGGATTGTTTTGCAGCTTATCTGGCGGAAGGATATGCGGACCATCTGTATGAACGCTCCGGTAAAATGCCTGCAAGCATTCAGACAGCAGAAGCGGCAGATAACGGAGCTTTGACTATTTTTGCCGAGGAATATGCAAACAGCGTGTCCCTGCCGAAGATGCTGGAGACGGGGAATTTCTGGATGCAGCTGGAAGTGCTGTTTTCCAAGGTATGGAACGGTGAGGATGTGACCACACTGGTGGAACAGCTTGCGGATAATATGGCGAAACAGCTGGGGAGCGATAGTGCAGAGAACTAGAAACCCTAAGTTTCATGCCGTTACTGTTAGAGTCACTGTAATGTAGAGACATGCGGAGTCGCGCGTGAAAGAAAAATATTAAAATTCCGGGCAGAATCATGCCGGTCATAGGAATGAAGAGACCGATCAGAGGATAGACTACTATGAAAAAGAAAAGGTGGTAGAATCCTATGATCGGTTTTTTGATTGCTTTATTGTCCGGTGCCCTGATGAGCATCCAGGGCGTATTCAACACACAGGTGACAAAATCGTCCGGCATCTGGACGGCAAGTGCTTTCGTGCAGTTTACGGCGTTATTGGTATGTCTGGGGGCGTGGCTGTGCACAGAACGCAGTTCTTTTTTAAAAGTCTGGCAGGTGGAACCCAAGTATATGCTGTTAGGAGGTGCCATTGGAGCATTTATCACTTACACCGTGATCCGCAGCATGGATGCACTGGGACCGGCGAAAGCGGTGATGCTGATCGTGGTGGCGCAGCTGGCGGTGGCATATATTATCGAACTGTTCGGGTGGTTCGGCGTGGAGAAACAGCCCTGGGAATGGCGTAAGGCAATCGGCATGGCGGTTGCGATTGTGGGAATTATTATTTTTAAATGGAAATAAAAAGATACGTAATAGGTAAATGCGAAAACGGCTTGTAAATTCCGCAGGATTCCAGTACAATGAAGATTAACAGCATAGAGAGGCAATCCCCTGACTTTTTGATATAGAAAGGGGACTATGATGTTTCTTACGCATTTTTTTAAGTTAAAATATGGATGCCTGCTACTCGGCATTCTTTGCTTGACCGGTATGGTGACAGGATGCGGCGCTAAGGATGAAGCGATTGTCCTGATCCCTTCGGAGAATCCGTCTGTGGAAATGGCGGCACTGGAATCTGTCGAGAAGGAAGCGGAGATCTCACCGGAGGATGAAAAGGCAGCAGCAAAACAGGAGACCGGGACAGCGCAGGCGACTGTGTATGTATATGTCTGCGGTGCTGTGTACCAACCGGGTGTTGTGGAAGTTGCGGCCGGCAGCAGGGCAGAGGAGGCACTGCGTCTCGCGGGCGGCATGACAGCGGAAGCGGATCCTTTTTATGTGAATCTGGCGGAAACGGTGACGGATGGACAGAAACTGTATTTTCCGACAGCAGAAGAAGCGGAGACTATGACCGTTACCGCAAAAGCAAAAGAGGACGGACTGGTGAATATCAATACCGCATCTTCGGAGGAATTGTGTACACTTCCGGGAATCGGCGCTTCGCGGGCAGCGGATATTATACGTTACCGTGAGAAATGTGGCAGTTTTCAGACCAAAGAAGATATCATGAAGGTATCGGGCATCAAACAGAATGCATATGACAAATTATGCGATCATATTACGGTGCAATAAGTATGGGGCGCGGTGCGGAGATATTATGCACTTCGGTAAGGCGGTTGTGTTGCTGCGGCAATTTGTGTGAGCAGACAGAGAGAAAAGTAAAAAACAGAGAGGTTAAGGGAAAATGGCAGGCAAGAAAGTGCTGGTAGTGGATGATGAAAAGCTGATCGTGAAGGGAATCCGTTTCAGCCTGGAACAGGACAACATGGAAGTGGATTGTGCCTATGACGGAGAAGAAGCGCTGGAGATGGCGCACAATAAGGATTACGATATCATTTTGCTGGATGTGATGCTGCCGAAGCTGACCGGATTTGAGGTCTGCCAACAGATCAGAGAATTTTCCAATGTGCCGGTAATCATGCTGACTGCCAAGGGAGACGATATGGATAAGATCCTCGGTCTGGAATATGGCGCGGATGATTACATAACAAAGCCCTTTAATATTCTGGAAGTAAAGGCGAGAATCAAGGCTATTTTCCGGCGTATGGAGCCGAAAAAGGGAAGTGCGGAGAAATCCGGCATTCTGGAAAGCGGCGATATGAAGCTGGACCGTGACGGCAGAAGAGCCTATATACAGGGAAAAGAGATCGGCCTGACAGCCAAGGAATTCGAGGTGCTGGAGCTCCTGATGCTTAACCCTGATAAAGTATACAGCAGAGAGAACCTGCTGAAACTGGTATGGGGTACGGATTATCCCGGTGATGTGCGTACGGTGGATGTGCATATCCGGAGACTGCGTGAGAAGATCGAGGCGAATCCCAGCGAACCCAGATACGTGCATACCAAATGGGGCGTCGGGTACTACTTTGATGATAAACTCAGCCAGTGACAGCGCACGTGACTGCTTGTGGGAAGCGAACAGTCACCGGCTGAGTGAACGGACATGAACATGAAGGAAGATAGTCCGGAATGTGAATGGACGTTACGATTTCGAGAGTGCGTAAGCGCGGAGGAATTACTGTATTGAAAAAATGGAATAAAGAGCGTTTTGCAGCGATATGGGAAAAGCTGGAGAGCATGATTGCCCTGCGCAGCTTACGGGCGAGAATTTTTGCGCTGGTTCTTGTAATCGGTCTGGTGCCTTGTATTGTTATGCGCCATGGTATTGTAAGCAATTACGAGGAGCTTGCCGTAGAACAGAGAATCACGGTGGTACAGAATCAGCTGATGATTCTGGCGAATCACCTGATCAGCAACAATTATCTGAGCAGCCACGGAGTCAGAGAAGACACCGGCAATTCCCGTGAGGTCATCAATGCGGAGCTGGAGATGCTGTCCAACCTGTATGAAGGCCGCGTAATGATCATCAATAAAAACTTCAAAGTGGAAAAAGATACCTACGGCATCAGTGAGGGTAAGACGATCATCTCCGAAGAGGTGATCAAGTGCTTTCATGGAGAAAATCTTTCTCATTATGATCCGGAGCACGGTTATATTGAGATGACGACACCAATCACGGATACTACCGCCAATACAACAGATGAAAACGGCAAAAAGAATCCGGATGCGATTCGTGGTGTTATGCTGACCAGTATTTCCAATGACAGTATTGTAAATGCCAAGGAAGTGCTGAACCGGAAAGCATATATTCTGGAAGTAATTATGATCGTGGCGATTCTGGCACTTGCGATTGTATTATCCAGAGTGCTGACGACACCTTTTAACAGGGTCACCCAGGCCATCAATGCGGTGCGGGAAGGATTCAGTGATGAGACGATTTCCGTGCCGGATTATGTGGAAACGGTACATATCGTTGACGCGTTCAATCAATTATTGAAGCGAATGAAAGCACTGGACGACTCCAGGCAGGAATTCGTGGCGAATGTGTCTCATGAATTAAAGACACCTATGACGTCCATTAAGGTATTGGCAGATTCTCTGCTGTCGCAGGAAAATGTACCGGCGCAGCTTTATCGGGAATTCATGGAAGATATTGCTTCCGAGATTGACAGAGAGAACCAGATCATTACGGATCTGCTGGCACTGGTGAAGATGGATAAAAAGGTGCAGGATCTGAATATCGTATCATTGAATATTAATGATCTGACAGAATTGATCCTAAAACGACTGCGTCCCATCGCACGGAAAAAGGACGTGGAAGTCGTATTTGAAAGTGTGCGTCCCGTCGTGGCGGAGGTCGATGAAGTCAAGATGACGCTGATCATGACAAATCTGGTGGAAAATGCGATAAAATACAACAAGGATCACGGTTGGGTGAAGGTGGTACTGGATGCGGATCACCAGTATTTTACCTTTGAGGTCAGTGATTCCGGAATCGGTATCCCCGAGGAGTCTCTGGCGCACATCTGTGAGAGATTTTACCGCGTAGACAAGTCTCATTCCAGAGAGATCGGAGGAACGGGATTAGGTCTTGCAATTACCAAGAGTGCCGTGCTGATGCACAAGGGATCCCTTACGGTGACCAGTACGGAAGGACAGGGATCCTGCTTCTTAGTGAAGATTCCACTGACTTATATAGCGCCCTGATGGATTGAAATAAGCCGGTAAATGTGAAAGCACTATAGAAACGAAGAAATGACGGCACATAAATAATAGCTGATAGAAATGCCCGGAAAAGTATAAAATTTAAGGTATCGATTAAGCAGATGAGGTTCCGGAGTATTTTGCAGTTTTCGGGAAAGATTGTGTAGATATGAAAGTAATAAAGAAAATCATGTTGATGTTCAGCCTTCTTGTATTCATGCTGTTGATGACCGGCTGCGGTAATAAAGAACCGGAGACAGGCAAAAAGATTTCTGTATATTACATCAATAATGCAGAAACCAAAGTAGAGGTTCATGACCAATATCTGAATACCAAGACACCGGAGGAGCAGTTGGATGAAATGATGAAATTCCTGTCAACAACACCGGAAAAGCTGGAATACAAGGCTCCGTTTGATATGGGATTTCAGGTAAGAGAGTATGAAGTGGAAGACGGAAAACTTTTGATTGATGTGGATAAGGCATATTCCGAACTTTCTCCGACGACAGAGGTATTGGTACGGGCTGCTATCGTAAGAAGTCTGACACAGTTATCCAATATCAAGTATGTGTCCATTACGGTAGAAGGCAGTCAGCTGTATGATAATGCAGGGGAACTGGTGGGCTGGATGAATGCCGATCAGTTTATCAATAACGATGGCAATGAGATCAATACGTATGAACTGGTAAGAGTAAAATTGTATTTTGCCAATGCAGACGGCGATAAGCTGATTGCGTCGTACAGAGAAAAACATTATTCTACCAACACGCCATTGGAGCGATTTGTGGTAGAAGAGCTGATCGCGGGACCGAGCGGACAGATCGAAGGTCTGTATCCTGTCATCAATCCCGAGACAAAAATCGTAAATATCCTGACGAAGGACGGCATCTGTTATGTAAATCTGGATTCTAATTTCCTGACGGTGGTAAATAATGTATCTACAGAGGTAGCTGTATATTCTATCGTGAACTCACTGGTGGAACTGGATAACATCAATAAAGTACAGATCCTGATTAACGGCGAAGTTCCTTCCACCTTCAGCAATTCCACGTTTGAGCGGAATCTGGATTATGTGACGACGCTGGATCAGTAGACGGAAAACGGTAATGCTTTTGAGAGTTTTTATTCATGAGGGATTCGTGTAAATGATTCTGGGATTTACAGATGCGATATTCATGAAAAGTTTTTAAAGATTTGTTTCATGAATTTTCAGAAAATTATTTTATGAATTAGTTTTCTCTGCTTAGCAGATGCCGCAGGGAAATTATTGACAGCATTACCATAATACTTGTTTAAGAGCATCTGCGGAACGGAGACAAAATGAGACGACCGCTTTTTACAGCGTGTCTGTGTCTCGTGATAATTATCGCTATAGGAAAAATACTGAAAGGGGCAGACACCGGAGGAGACCGGTGCCTGCCGCCTGACGGAAGTCCGGTGAGAATCACGGGACGGATAGACACAAGAACTTCTGAAGAAATGATTCTGAGTACTATTTCTATTTTTCAAGAAAATCAACAATATTCCTATTCTGGAAAATTACAATGTGAACTGACAAATGTAAAAACAGATGGATGGAAAACGATACCGGAAATGGTGGAGAGCCGTGGACAAACGGACGGTGCAAGTCAATCCATAGGCAACAATATACTACAAGACGTGAATGAAAAAGTGGAAAGCCAAACATTAAGAATAGGTCAGCTGGTTATGATCGAGGGTACATTTTCTGAATTCACGAGGGCCACCAATCCAGGAGAATTTGATGTGCGGGCATATTATCAGAGCAAGGGAATCGGAGGCAAAGTGAAGAAGGCACAGATTGTAGCTGTCGGAAAAGACTACAGTTTTTTCCGGGAAATACTGTACAGATGCCGTTTACGCTTACATGACCGGTTGGCAAAGGTTTTTCCGGCAAAGGAAGCGTCGGTGATGCAGACGTTATTGTTAGGGGAAAAGGAAGAATTGGATGCCGATGTGAAGGCATTGTATCAGAAAAACGGAATTGCGCATATTTTAAGCATTTCCGGTCTGCACATTACTTTGTTGGGAATGGGATTGTATCAATTATTAAAACGACTGGGGATGCCGGTAAAAGCTGCCGCTACGATCGGTGCCGCGGTATTGATCGGCTATGGAATGATGGTGGGAATGAGCGTATCTGCTTGCCGTGCCATCGGAATGTATGTGCTACGGATGTTTGGCATTTTCGTAGGGAGAACTTATGATATGCTGACGGGAGTCGGGGTGATGGCACTGTTGCTTGCGGTACAGAAACCGGAGAGATTGTGGGATGTAAGTTTCCTGATGTCTTTTGGGGCAGTACTGGGAATATGCTTGCTAACACCGGTGCTGGCCGGTTCCAAAGAGGAAAAAGACCAAAACAACAGGGAAAAGAAAGCAGGTGAAAAACCGGAAGATTTGGAAAACAGGCAGTCCGATATTATGGCACAGGAAACTTTGAAAAACGAACAGCATTTTGCCGGGATGCGAGAATGGCTTCGTACGATAGGGGAATTTCTGGTCGACTCAGTATACGAGAAAAATAAGCACCGGGAGGGGTGGAGAAAGGTGTTATATGAGCAGAGCCACAAAGTGCTGGAAGCAGCAAAGAGCGGATTTGCCGCCAGTGCGGGAGTTATCTTGTTTACTCTGCCGATTCAGCTTTGGTTCTTTTATGAGATCCCAATATATTCGGTATTGCTGAATCTGTTGGTATTGCCATTTATGAGTGTAGTGATGGTCGGAGGCTTGATTGCTTTGATTCCGGGACTTGGAATCGTTGGGACAGTAGACTGCCTGATCCTGTGGTGGTATGAGTGGATCTGTGAGCGCTTCGGGAAACTGCCGGGAGCGATATGGTGCGTGGGCAGGCCGGGAGTGTGGCAAATCATCGTTTATTATGCAGGATTACTGGGAGTGATTCTTTTACAAAACCATGGTGATAACGTGAGGAGACTGATAGAAAAGAGTAAGGAATATTGCAGAAGGTTACGGAAAAATAATATACAAAGTAAGAGAAGAACAGCACGAGGAAATCATAATTCTATAAGCATTCATAATCCGGTAAGCATTTTGGGACATGGGATGTGGGCAATGATAAGAAAATTGTCGGCTCTCATAAAAAACAAGAAATTCACACTGTGTGTGTGTTTGATGGTATTGCTATTTTTGCTGACAGGTGACTTTGATTGTAGCAGTAGTGTGACATTTCTCGATGTCGGACAAGGGGACGGCATTGTTGTAGAGACCTCGCAAGGAGTATATCTTTTTGATTGCGGCAGCACCAGTCGGAAGAAAATCGGAGAATATGTGCTGAAACCTTACTTCAAGAGCCGCGGCATCGGTTCGCTTCGCGGAGTGTTTGTTTCACATCCGGATGAAGATCATATGAACGGCGTGTTGGAACTTTTAGAGAATGGTGAGGAGTGGGGTATTACGGTGGAACAACTTTTCTTGCCTGCAATAGAGGAAGCGAGAAGAGAGGAGGCTTTCGATAAGCTGCTGAATGCGGCAGAAACCGCCGGAACGCAGGTAAATTACATCAAATGCGGCGATGAGATCAGGGAGAGCCGGATGCACTTGTTGTGCCTGCACCCGGAAGCAAATACGACACTTGCGGATGCCAATGCCTATTCGGAATGTTTCTATCTGGAAATCGAAAGGGGTAAGCTGCTGCCGGCGCGGCTCAGTGAATGGTGGAACAGGCTTCTTGCTTTTGCCGGTTCTGAAGGAGATGAACCTGCAGGTACATTCCCAGAACCCGGATTAGGAATTCTGCTGACCGGAGATGTAGAGGGAGAAGGCGAGCGGCAACTACTACAGGAGCTACAGAAAATGAGGGAACAACAGGGCGAAATGCAGGCAGAACGACAAGGCCAATCGCAGCAGGAGCCACAGGGAAGAGAGCAGGCGGAAGTGATACAGGAGATGTGGGAAGAAAGATCGGGAGAATCTCTGCAGGATTTTATGGGAGAAATGCAAGGAGAATCGCTGAAAGAAATGCATGGAAAATCGCAAGATCACATTTGGCATGGGGTTGACATATTGAAAGTAGCGCACCATGGTTCGGGATATTCTACCGGTTCAGAATTCCTGACAACTGTCGATCCTGCCGCCGCAATCATCTCCTGTGGCCGCAATAATTCCTACGGACACCCACATGCCGAGACACTGCAGCGTCTCGAAGACGCCGAGGTGCCTTGGTATTGCACCATGGACTATGGTGCAATGACGGTAACTGTGAATCGAGACGGAAAAATCCGATTGAGAGGATATGTAGTTGGAAAATAGGTTTTTATAACCTGATTAGTTAAGTAACGAGGGTATTAGAGTGGACAAGGAAACATTCTATACCTTGGTGTAGCGTGAGGAGGGGTATAAAGTGACAAAAGAAGTATTCTGTACCCCGGTGTGTCATGAGGAGAGGGTATAGCGAGACAAAAGAAGCATTCTATACCCTGGTGTGTTGTAAGGAGAGGGTATAGAGAGACAAAGTAAGCATTCAATACCCCAGTGTAGCGTGAGGAGAGGGCATAAAGTGACAAAAGAAGTATTCTGTACCCCGGTGTGTCATGAGGAGAGGGTATAGCGAGACAAAAGAAGCATTCTA
>CAKRRS010000058.1 GCA_934394665.1 uncultured Acetatifactor sp.
GGGAATTCACACTCGGAGACGTTACAGCTGCCAGAAGGCATTCTGTCCGTTCCGGGAGTTCGTCCCTTTGCTTCATTTTAATTAACTCTCAATTTACTTCAACGGAATCATCTCAGAGTAAGACACATTCCCCTGTGAGTCCTTCATGAAGAAGACACATACATAGTTCTCCGGTTGATTAAGCGGCTGTATCACAGTCTTGTAATCGGAGGTCAGGTCCACCTCAAATCCCATCATCCATTCGGATTTTTCCCAGTCGAAGAAATCCAGGAGATTACCGTTATCATCGCGGGTCACGTAGCTGCAGCGCGCAGCAACGGACATAACGGAATAGTCATCGAGATCGATCAGCTGCTTGCTGGCGCTTTGCAATTCATCTTCATCATTGTCGATCGGAATTGCATTTCGGAGAATGCCGTCAGGATATGCATCGTTGACTACGAGCTGTAATTGTACCGCTTTGGATTCCCAGTTGTCGAAATTCATCAAAACCACATAAGACAAATAACGGTTTTCCACATCGCTGATGTCAGTTTCGTTCAGAATCATGGGAATGTCGGATAATCCGTCCTTATCCTGCATATAGACGGTATTGTTTTTGTAAGCGGCATGAAGTACACCGTTCTCATCCAGAGTGACACGTTTACTGCCCTGGATATAGAGATACATCTCGTCGGCTCGGGGATCTTCTTCCGTGGTAATATAACCTTCTTCTTTTGCTTTGCAGAGAATATAGTATCCGCCGGAAGCAAAATTTTCCTGCTGTTCGGGGGTAAGCTGCAGTGTGATGTCGGATTCGTCATACGTGCCGTTATTTTCGGTCGTTACGGTAGTCTCAGCGTTTGAAATCTCACGGTCTGCCAACAGGGTGTCACCATTCTGAATGGCATAGAAATCCTGCAAAAATCTGGTATAATCCGGAGCAAAATCCAGATATTCCTGCATTTCGATACAGGCATCACGATAGTCCTCATCGGTCTGGTAAGGATAGCAGATGGATAAGCCGCCGGCATTTTCCATATTTGTGTCGGAGTAAACGATACAATCTTCCACAGCGGAAGCAGCGGCCTTAGCTGTATCGGAATTGCCGCCGAGAAGTTCTAACAGATGCAGGACATCCACCATGCCGTAATTCATATCTGAGGAATAGCTGCCGAAGTCTCTGACACGGGCACGATTACGTACCAGTCCGGGGAAGTTCTTCACATTCAGAGAGGTATCCAGTTCCGCGAAATACGTATTCAATGCTTCCTCCGCATCGGCATAAGCGTTCAGATCAATGCAGGAGAGCGTCAGATCGGAATAAAGTCTGGGATAATGATCAAATACATATTCTCCGTAGCTCATGTAAGAATCTATGATGGATTCGCCCATCTTGTCTCCCGGAATGACTTCGTCGGAGAGGTCGGACAGGAAAGCATAGTTCCACCCCCAGCCGGGCTCTGTCTCCTGGGAAGCAATCAGATAATTCGCATAAGGAGCCATCACAGAAGCTACTTCCAGAGAACTCATCAGGCAGGCATCAAATCCCACCCACTCCAGTTTCGCCATGTGGGCACCGACGGAATCTCCCATGGCTTCTGCCAGCTCATCCAGTGTCAGCAGATCCTTGTAATTCTCATCCACGCCGTAGCCAAGTACCGGACCGCCGCCGTGATCCCAGAGGATCAGACTGTAGGAATCGGCAGGGAAGAAATCAAAACCGTAGTTCATAAAACTGCTTAAGGTCAGCGGATCACCCATATTTTCCGCCGGATAAGTATCTACGGGGACAAAACCGTCCTCAGTCAGTAAGAGCACGGTGCATTCCTCACCGGATAAACCACGATCCCACCATTCGGAAGCACCGCCCGCATAGACCAGAATATTGTTGTGAGCGGTATCCACGCCGGCTGCTTCCATCTCGTCCAGATCCAGACTGGCATTGCCGTAAGCGGATTCCAGATCGGATCCGACCATATAGACCATGATCGTCTGCACGGTGCCTGTAGAATCTAAAGAATCATAGTCTGTCTGCGGCAGTGGCGTGGAAGAAGGTTCGGAATGGTGTGCTTCGTGAGACGAAGAGGACTGGGAAGCACTGCTCCCGGCATTTGATGCATACTCCATGATCTGTGCAAATACGCCGATCGGAGTGGTCCTTACTCGACATCCCGTCAGAAAGACAGGGATCATCAGCAGACTAAGAAAGGTCTGTAGTTTCTTCTGGGTACTTCTTTTCATAGTTATCCTCATTTCTGCGTATAGCAAGCCGCGGTCAGGTACACACCGACACAAAACCTGTGTATGAAAACTGTGTTTTCGTACCATACGCTCCCTCATAAAAATGTTGAGATACCGGGCGGTTATGTCCGGACATCTCTGTGTTTTTGCGAAAATGAATTTCGCAGATTGAATTCATTATTACATGAATAGGAGAAAACGTCAAATACTGTAACTGCCTACAATCGAAAAAATACCAAGGAATCGACGGAAAATATGAAATAGGGTAATCTTCCCATTGTGATGTGGCAATTTTACCGGATTTCGGAAGCGTGTAGCGGGGGAAGCCTGTGCGTGAGGCAGAAGAGAAAAACACAGAATTCAGAAAGCGCAATGTAGATAATGCAATATCGATGATATTGAAAGCAAAAGTAAATTTTAAAACCGGTGAAAAGCTATCATCAGCAAGAAGCATAATAGAAATAACAGAAGATGTCAGGTATGGAATGCCGGATGCATAAAACAGAGGAAAACGGGTATTCTGTCATCATATAAATCATGCAAGCAGAAGTTATCCAAAGCCAAACATTGACAGAAGGAACAAGCACAGTTGCATTTTAAGGCTCACGATTTTGTGATGCTTTGAAGTGGCAGGCTTAGTGAACGGATATTTTGAAAAAGCGGGAAAGGCGTGGTAGGCGTATGAGACAGGATATTGCAGGTGAGAATGGCAGTAATGGAAAGGGCAGTTCACGTAATGAGTGGGAAACACCGCAGGGCAGGGGGACACAGTCTACAGTAACGTCGGTACAGCCGGACGCACAGCAGAAGCAGGAATATGAACAGTATGTCAAATCCGTCACGCCGACCCATAATCTCTGGGCACAGATGGGAAAAGCATTTTTAACCGGCGGCATCATCTGCTGTATCGGACAAGGCATCCTGAATTATACCGGTAATGTGCTGGGGATGGACCCACAGACCTCCGGAAGCTGGTGCTCACTGCTTCTTGTGTTTTTGTCTGTAGTGCTTACGGCACTCCATATCTATCCGAAGATCGCCAAATGGGGAGGTGCCGGTGCCCTGGTACCGATCACCGGATTCGCTAATTCCGTGACAGCGCCCGCAGTGGAGTACCAGAAGGAAGGGCAGGTCTTCGGTATTGGCTGTAAGATTTTTACCATTGCGGGTCCTGTGATCCTGTACGGAATCTTTGCAAGCTGGGTGTTGGGGCTGATCTGCTGGGTGCTGCAGTTGCTCGGAATCGGCATCGGATCAATAGGATAACTGCAATAACTTCTTAAGAGTCAAGGCAGGGTACACAGTGCCGCCGGAATATGTGCACGGCCATGTTGAAATGAAATAAGAAAAAGTGTAGAATGACTTTGTCCGGAGATTTCTCCTGGCAAAGTTATTTTTGTATGAAATACAAGAAAAATTTTTCAGAGAAATTCTTGTACGACAGTTTGCATGTAAGACGAATGCAATATTTGCTGACATAATCATGGATACGTGAATGATTGTGTAGATGATTTGAGGTAAGAAGTGAGAATATAATGTGAAGAAAAATTTTCACATGTGGGGTTTATGTCTGTGCGCACATGACACAAACTCGTTATATACAAACGGCGTGCGCAGAAATGAGGGTTATCATGCAGATAGGAAAAGAGATGGCAATCCCTTCGATTCTGAAGATCGGGAACGGAGCATTAGGCAGGATCGGCGGTTACTTAAAGGCAGAGAATCTGGATCAGGTCGTGCTGTTTTTCGGCAACGGTTTGATTGATATGTTCGGGAAAACGGTTATGAATTCTCTGAAGGAAGCAGGGGTCAATGTCCTGGAATATAATGAGCTGGATACGGTGGAGATTGACGACATTATTACACTGGCATTTGCCATTCCCAACAAGACCAAGGCAGTGATCTCCATCGGCGGAGGCAAGGTGATCGATGCCGGAAAGTATGCGGCGTTCTTACGCAATCTTCCGTTTATCAGTGTGCCGACTTCCAGCTCCAGTGACGGATTCTCCAGTGCCAGTGCCTCGCTTTTAGTGCAGGGGAAGCGTACATCGGTTCCGGCGAGACTGGCCTACGGTATTATCGTGGATACACAGGTAATTCGTACCGCTCCGGAGAAGTTCATCTATTCCGGTATCGGTGATATGATTTCCAAGATCACGGCTCTCTACGACTGGATCTTCGAGGAAAAGGCAGGCTGCGGTGAGGTGAACGATTTCGCGGTCATGATCGCAAAAAAAGCCGTGAACAGCTTTGTGCGGACCCCGTATGAGAGCATCAAGGATGAACTGTTCCTGAAGGAACTTCTGGATTCCCTGGCTATGAGCGGTATTGCCAATGAGATTGCCGGCAGCAGTGCACCTACCAGCGGCAGTGAGCATCTGATCTCCCATGCACTTGACAAGATTCTGGAGGTACCGCAGCTCCACGGTATTCAGGTAGGCATTGCCACTTATATCATGGCAAAAGTGCAGGACCACCGTTATATCCGCGTGGGTACCGTATTGCAAGAGACAGGGTTCTGGGACTATGTGGCTACCCTGCACATGAAGAAATCCGATTTCATCAAGGCAATCGATATGGCACCCACGATCAAACCCTACCGCCACACCTATCTTCATGAGGAGCAGTACAGAGAAGCAGCGAAGAAACTGGTACTGGAAGATGAAGTACTGAACCGGGTGCTGGAGGACTGACAATTTGCTGGAAAATCCGAATGATGGCGTGGGTGATATTCATACGGTGCTGATTGCTCTGTGATACTTGAAATGGTGAATATCAAGTGAAAAACCAAGAGCCGTGGGTCTATACGAAAAAAATTTGCTCAGAGATACTCAAAATAGCGAATATCAAGTGGAAAAACAAGTACCGTGGGTCTATATGGAAAAATTGTCGTCTGAGATACTCATTTTTGGATAAATGAGTATCTGGGAATGAAATTTTTCTGTATAGACCCATGTGTGGTAAAATAGGTAGCAAAAGAAGGAAAAAAGTGGAACAAAATGAAAGAAAATATTTGTATAGACCCATGTGTTATTAAGTGACTATGATATCCAGCGTTTCTTGGATTACATGAAAATACAAAAATGAAAATTCGGTTCATAAAAAGCAATCAAGTTGCAAATAAAAAGAAGCGAGGAAATAAGAAGCTTCCGACTATCATTGCAAGAAATAATATTGAACCATTTTTTCGACTAATTCGGTATTTAATGGATGCATCTGGCTCTCGTAAGTTGTGAGTAATTGAATAGTGGGAAGGATACCGTGTGTTGCATAGACTTGTTGCTTGGAGAAAATGTTTTGCCGGTATCCGGGAGAATCCATCAAACCGAAATGTTCCCAATAAAATATCCGGTCTGTTTTGGGATGAAGGATGGTAAAGTCAGGATAAAATTTGATGTCCCCGAGAGTCAGTGCGCATTCATAACGAAACGGTATTTTATTTGTATAGAGTAACATTGCAATCAAAGCCTCCGATTTTGAGCGTACAAGAATTCCGTTTACGGTTTTGTAGATGAGATTTTCCGGATTCCTGGAACTGCGATCATAATTCTCCTGAAGCCAGGCAGTATGAGAAGGCGGCACTTGAAAATAAGGCGACAGTAATTCGCTGTATCCGAGAGAAGAGTCTTGTAATAATAAGGCACTTTTGGATTCGATGGAACGATGTCTGTTATAAAAAGAAATCGCTGTTTTTTCTTGAAGCAATTCTTCCAGCACGAGAGATAAATATTTACGTAAGGCTAATTGCTCCGCCAAGGTACGATTGGATTTTGGAATATATTTTCTGTTTTGCCCGTCAGACTGATACCATTTGGTGTTTTTTCCGTTATGCGCGATTGTTAGTTTCCCTTCGGGCAAACATTTTAATTGATTCTGAATTTCATTGATTTTTTGATCGATTGCAGGGGATTTTTTTGTAAGATCTGTGAAAAGTTGAAACATAGGGGAACCTCCTTGAAAATAGAATGATGTGAAAATAGCAAAAAGAATGAAACAAATAGAAAATATGATTAAATTAAACCAGATAAATGCAAGCTTGTAAAGGTCAAAAATTTGCCTGATTGTATTTTATATAAAGTTTATACTTTTTTTCTTGCAAAGAAGAAGTATTGCGATATAATGTTAGTTGGCTAACAAAAATAGTTAGCTTACTAACATTATTTTGTTATAAATCAAAGGAGGTAAAATGGACGAGGAGGCAAAAGTGCTTTCGACTCGTCAGATCGGATTCGAACTGAAGGCCGCCAACAATATGATCCGCAGGAAGATGGACTCCATATTTGCCCAGCAGGACGGCAGTGAACTTATCGGCATGCAGAGACCGCTTTTAGGCTATCTGTATCATAAGAGCAGACACGGCGATGTGTATCAGAAGGATGTGGAGAAGGAATTCAGAATCCGGAGATCCACCGCAACGGTAATGCTGCAGAGCATGGAGCAAAAGGGTTATGTAGTCCGTGTGGCTTCCACGGAAGACGGCAGATTGAAGAGAATTCTGCTGACGGAAAAAGCAATCGAACATCATCATGTCATTGAGGAACAGATCCTGAATTTCAACCGGGAACTGGAAGCCGGGCTGACAGAGGAAGAAAAGCAGACATTTCTGAATATCTTAGATAAGATGATGGATAATCTCGGAATGGACAAAGGAAGAACGAGCATTTGCGCAGAGACTGTTAAGTGCGCAGAGAAAACAAATAACCAGAAAGGAAACCAGCTATGATCAAAACATTAGCAAAACAGATCAAGGAATATAAGCGCGCATCCATTGCCACGCCGATTTTCATGATCCTGGAAGTAGCCATGGAAATGGTGATTCCGCTCCTGATGGCATCCATCATCGACGACGGTGTCGAAGCGGGAGATATGAAACATATTTTTGTCATCGGTTGTTATATGATCCTGGCAGCACTTGTCGGATTGTTCGCCGGTATCATGGGAGGTAAATACGGTGCGAAAGCATCCACCGGATTTGCACGCAACTTAAGAGAGGCCATGTATGCGAACATCCAGACCTTCTCTTTCTCCAATATTGATAAGTTCTCCACCGCCGGACTGGTCACCCGTATGACCACAGATGTTACCAATATCCAGAATGCTTATCAGATGCTGCTGCGTATGTGCTTCCGTGCACCGGTCAGCCTGATCTGCGCCATGTTGATGGCGTTCCTGATCAATGCAAGAGTGGCAAGCATTTATCTGGTGGCAGTTGTATTCCTGGGAATCGTTATCGTCTTCATTATGAAGGCGGTATCCAAGTATTTCAGTCAGGTGTTCAAAAAATATGATGATCTGAATGCCAGCGTACAGGAAAATGTAGCTGCGCAGCGTGTGGTAAAAGCGTATGTCCGTGAGGATTATGAGATCGATAAGTTCCACAAGGCAAGCTATAACATCTACAAGCTGTTCAAAAAAGCAGAATGCACGATGACTTATGTATGGCCGGTCATGCAGTTTACCGTATATGCATGTATTCTGGGCATCAGCTGGCTGGGCGCACACATGATCATTTCCAGTCAGTTGACTACCGGTGAGCTGATGAGTCTGCTGACGTACTGCATGAGTATTCTGATGAATCTGATGATGTTAGCCATGATCTTCGTCATGATGACTATGAGTGCCGCCAGCGGAAAGCGTATCGCGGAAGTACTGGAGGAGAAGGCTGATATTGTGAATCCGGAAAATCCTGACTTTGATGTGACCGACGGCAGCATCCGTTTTGAGAATGTTACCTTCCGTTATAATAAGCAGAGTGAGAAGCCGGTACTGGATGATCTGAACTTTGAGATCAAGGCCGGCGAGACCATCGGTATCCTGGGCGGCACCGGAAGTTCTAAGACCAGTCTGGTGAACCTGATCAGCCGTCTGTATGATGTCAATGAAGGCGCTGTCTATGTCGGCGGCAAGGATGTCCGCAGCTATGATCTGGAGACGCTGCGTAACGAAGTATCTGTCGTATTGCAGAAAAATGTATTGTTCTCCGGAACAATTTTAGAGAACCTGCGTTGGGGTGATGAGAATGCGACTGAAGAGGAATGCATTCGTGCCTGCAAGCTGGCATGTGCCGATGAATTCATTGAGAAGATGCCTGACAAGTATCATACCTACATTGAACAGGGCGGAAGCAATGTATCCGGTGGTCAGAAGCAGAGACTGTGTATTGCCAGAGCACTGCTTAAGAAGCCTAAGGTATTGATCCTGGATGATTCCACCAGTGCCGTGGATACCGCAACCGATGCGAAGATCCGTAAGGCATTTGCCACGGAGATTCCCGGTACGACCAAGATCATCATTGCACAGCGTATTTCCAGTATTCAGGATGCAGACCGCATTATCGTCATGAATGACGGTAAAGTAGATGCCTTTGCATCCCACGAAGAATTGTTGCAGAACAACCAGATTTACCGAGAAGTCTATGAAGCCCAGACCCAGACGGGTGGCGGTGATTTTGATGCGAACGGAGGTGAAGCATAATGCCAGGACCTATGGGCGGAGGAATGCGCGGACCCGGCAGAAGAATGCAGGGCGGTACACGTATTGAGAATCCGGGAAAAGTATTTAAGAGACTGATGTCTTATGTTTTTCAGAAATATGGTTTTCATTTTATTATGGTATTGATCTTCATCGTACTGAGCGTTGTTGCTAACATTCAGGGTACTTTGTTTATGCAGACGCTGATCGATGATTACATCATGCCGATGATCGGTAAACAGAATCCTGATTTTACCAGTCTGCTGCATGAGATCATCAGGGTAGCATGCTTCTACCTGATCGGTGTAGGTTCTACCTATGCTTACAACAGAATTATGGTTACGGTGACGCAGGGAACTTTGAAGAGCCTTCGTGATGACCTGTTTGAGCACATGGAGAGACTGCCGATCAAGTATTTTGATACGCACTCCCATGGCGATATCATGTCTATCTACACCAACGATATCGATACCCTGCGTCAGATGATCAGCCAGAGTATCCCACAGGTATTCTCAAGCTTTATCACTGTAGTAGGGACAATAGGAAGTATGCTGGTACTGAGTATTCCGCTGACTGCGGTCAGCCTGACCATGGTGGCACTGATGATGGTCGTGACCAGGAAGGTAGCGGGCTTAAGCGGAAAATATTTCGTAAAGCAGCAGAAGAATATCGGTAAAGTCAACGGTTACATCGAAGAGATGATGGAAGGCCAGAAGGTAGTCAAGGTATTCTGTCATGAGGACAAGAGCCTGGAGGAGTTCAAGGCTCTGAATGATGAACTGTGTGACAGTGCTTATAATGCGAACCAGTTCGCAAATATTATGGGACCGATCAATGCACAGTTAGGTAACTTAAGCTATGTGGTATGTGCGATCGTCGGCGGTGCCATGGCACTGGGCGGCTTCGCAGGACTGACTCTTGGTAAGCTGGCAAGCTTCTTAACCTTCAACAAGAGCTTCAACATGCCGATCAGCCAGGTCAGTCAGCAGCTAAACAGTATCGTTATGGCACAGGCAGGTGCCAAGAGAGTCTTCGATCTGCTGGATGAGAAGGTTGAGACTGATGAAGGTTATGTCACTCTGGTACGTGCAAAGAAGGTAGACGGCAAGATCGTGGAATGCCCCGAGAGAACCGGTATGTGGGCATGGAAGCATGTACATCAGGCAGACGGCACGGTAGATTATATCGAGCTGCAGGGGGAAGTCGTATTTGATGATGTGGACTTCGGTTACAATGATGAGAAGATTGTGCTGCATAACATTGAGATGTATGCAAAGCCCGGTCAGAAGATCGCATTCGTAGGCTCCACCGGTGCCGGCAAGACTACGATTACTAACCTGATCAATCGTTTCTACGATATTCAGGACGGTAAGATCCGTTACGATGGCATCAATATCAACAAGATCAAGAAAGCGGATCTGAGAAAATCCTTAGGTATCGTATTGCAGGATACCCATCTGTTCACCGCAACCGTTATGGAAAATATCCGTTTTGGTAAGCTGGATGCTACAGATGAGGAAGTCATCGCAGCGGCAAAACTGGCCAATGCGGATACCTTTATCCGACAGCTCCCCAACGGCTACCAGACAGTGCTCACCGGTGACGGTGCGAACTTAAGCCAGGGACAGCGACAGCTCTTATCCATCGCCAGAGCGGCAGTAGCGGATCCTCCGGTACTGATCCTGGATGAGGCTACCAGCTCTATCGATACCCGTACCGAGAAAATCGTACAGGACGGTATGGATAAGCTGATGAAGGGCAGAACCACCTTTGTGATCGCCCACAGACTGTCTACCGTCAAGAACAGTGACTGTATCATGGTTCTCGAGCAGGGTCGTATCATTGAGCGAGGCAACCATGATGAATTGATCGCCCAGAAGGGCAGATATTACCAGTTGTATACCGGTAACGCCATCGCGGAAGGGTAAGGATTCAAACAAGAAATGCGTGTAAAACGCGAAAAATAAGTAAAAGAAACAGCACAGTCCGTTCTCAGACTGTGCTGTTTCTTTTGCTATAATTCTGTTATTTCTGAACTGCCTTGCAGAGACAATATTTTTCAATAATATAATAGAAATAAATCAGAAAACCAACGATGCCTGCAGCAACAAGACGAATCAGCGGTTTATCATTGTAATAGGTGAAATCACCATAGTTTCGCAGAATCCATCCGATATTATAATAGGTGAGAACGGCGAAGCCGCTGTAGCAGATCCACATGTGTTTGATCGGCTGATAAATAAGCAGGAACAACAACAGAATAATGCCGGGAAAGATGTAGCGTTCATGCATTCTGACAGAGAACGTAAACATGGTAAGAATGATAAATGCACTCAGCAAATAATATTTGTATGGCACATCCCGGCAGCGTCTTGCAATGATGAAAGTAAACAGGACAATCAGCAGAATCGCAATGGTTCCCCAGACTCTGGCTGGCAGAAACAGAAATGCTGCATTTTGATCCACACCGTTTTTTCCGACAAGAGCCCAGAAATTGAAGCCGTTGACGGTGGCAAATTCATAGGAACCCAAAGTGGAGGTATATTGGGCAATTACCTTGCTCAGACCGAAAGGAACAGAGAAAAGAACCAGTCCGCCAATGACACATAATCCACTGAGTAAATTTATGAAAAATTTCTTCCGGGAGAAGTCTTTCAAAAATACATGATCCACGATGCCTACCAAAAGTACCGGAGTGAAGACTAACATCTGCGGTTTGGACAAGACACCGATTCCGTAAACGATATATGCAGGGATCAGTTGCCGGTTTTTCAGACAGATGCATAATACGACGATGAAAAGCGCCAGCAGGGAATCCACTTGTCCCCAACATGCAGAGTCGAGAATCACAACCGGATGAAACAGATAAGCGGACATAATGCAAATGGATTGAATCTCAGATAACTTTGCTGATTTTCGGGATTCCCAATAGAGCAGAAAACTACAAAGAATATCACAGCAAATGGCAGGAGATTTTAACATTAACAAATCCATTGCCGAGAATTGCGCAATATGGAAATGCGCTCTTATGCGTCCGATAATATACAGGACATACATGTAAAGAGGAGGGTAGTCTGTCAGCATATCCGTGGTATAAAATCCGGAAGGACCGTATTCAATCATGCGTGCAGACCAGTCTGAGAAGAAAATAATGTCAAATCCGTAACCGAATACCTTAACTGCTAATATCATTCGCAGCAACAGTCCCAGACACAACAGTACATAGGCTAAAAGAACAGGCTGACGTGTTACATCGGAATGATGAAAAATGAAATAACAGCTAAAGCACAACAATAAACCGAGCAAAGCAAATAAATGAAGCATAATATCCTCCTAAAGTATATTATTTTATAATTTATTAACCGGAGATCAATACCCAGGTATCCTGCCAGCGTAAGTATTTTACAACAAAATCTACCGTCACCGGCTGTCCGGACAATACCGGATAGAAGAGCAGGAACAGCGCAAAGACCAGTATTGCATAGATGCAGCAGATTGTGATAAAAGTACGATCCGAGACTTTTTTCTTTAACTGCATCAGGCTGTATACGATCATCAGCACTACGAAAGGAACACTTGGAAAGTAGTGGTAGATGAAGGTGATTCTGGTGACAAAGAACCAGGGCAGGTACTGCGCCAGGTAGCCCACCACCAGAAATGCGGCGATGCCATATTCTCTGCGTGATAATCTGTCCGAAACAGTCGAGGCATTTTCAAATCTGCCGCCTATAAGTGAACGAAGCAGCTGATTCCGACTGAGCAACAGATATACTATATACAGGAACGCAGGAATTCCCATCCACCACACCAGAGGATTACCGAACGCACTGATGCTTTCTTTCACCGCATCGGACAGATAGCCGGAATAATACCAGATCGGACGTTCCATGGTAGGCCACTGATACCAGGAGGAAGCATACGGATGTGTCGCTTCCAGACCGCTGTGGTAGTTGAACATGGAGGTCTGGTTGGTAAGCATGCGGTCAAACAATCCGGTATGGGCATTGTCGACGAACGGCAGATAGGATAACAGGTAGATCACTGCCGGAATCAGTACAAAAAAGGTCAGACAGAAATCAATCGTCTTTATCGTATGGTGTGAAAAATTCTTTACGATCTCCCTATGATCAATACCGTTTGAGCTTTTTCCAGGATGCGCTTTGGCGTAGAGGTATTCCCGGTAGCGTCTGAACAGATGTGCAAAAAACAGCAGAGCCAGCCCGCAGCCGGCATACACACCGGTCCATTTACAGGCAATGCCGAAGCCCATGCAGATCCCACACAATCCCAGCGGAATAAAGGTTTTGTAAAGCGGTGTATCGTAAAAACTCATGGTGCAGTAGCTGTACATAAAATAGTACATTGCAATCACGAAGAAAGTAATGTAGACATCAATCGTCGCAATTCTTGTCTGTGTAAAATGCATGAAATCAAAAGCAAACAGAAAACAGGCAAGAGCTGCAGCAGGCGTATTGTGAGTCATCTTTTTCCCAACCAGATACAGAAACGGCAGCATGGCGATCCCAAATAAAGTACCGATAATACGCCAACCAAACGGATTCATGCCAAAGATGGCGATACCCAGGGAAATGAAGATCTTACCCAGAGGCGGATGCGTGTTCTCATAGGTCGTCAGACCATGGAGAAATTCGTAAGCGGTACGTGCGTGATAAATTTCGTCAAAATACATACTGTTGCGGAACGAATAACGCTCCGGATACAGGTCTGCTTCGTCAAATAAGGTCTCATAAGTATCTGCATTGACCGGACGGGTGATGTTGCCGTCCGCATCGGTGAAAACAAGCTCTATCAGGGATGCATCCGTGTCAGTCAATGTCAGGCGCAGATACCGGGGAGAAATCCCAGCAGTTGAAGTGACGGTCTGAGCGTATTGAGCTATCATGTCCTGCAAGGATACATCCTGCCAGGTAAATACGTTGTCTAATATCATTTCACCCAGATAAGTCCAGGATTCATCCGCACTGTTTCTGATTTCGGCGGTAAAGTGCCGCTGGTGCCAGGGGGCAATATAACTTGCCATTTTTGCAGGCAGAGAGCCTTCGGAAAACTCCAGTTCAATGGTCTGGTTCTGTGACATATTGCAGGTAGTTACAGGTGCTTTGCTGTCGCCCAGGTCATACAGGGCAAAACAACTGTAAAGAGCACAGATCAGCAATAGCAGGACGAAATCGACTTTTGTGAAGGGAACGCGTGCCTCAGAAGGCATCGGTTCCAGCGGAGACAGGAAATGTTCCTTAAGTAATTGCCCAAGGTTCACGCGACTGTTATTTTTGTCACGGGAAGAATGTCCTGACGATTTGCGCTCAGATGAGGAAGCATTTGCGCTAAAGTGCTGTCCGGAAGCGGGTTTTGATGTCACGGATACAGTTGTGGCAGAAGGTACTTTGTTACAGATGTAAAACTTCCATATCATTTTGTAAAAATAATACAGACAGCCTAACATCCCGGCAGATACCAACAGAATAATAGGCGCTTTGCGGTCGTAGTTCTGCGGATCATAATGGTACAGTACGTTAGCTGTATTATAAAAATGCAGAACACAAAATCCGGCATAACATTTCCAAAGTGCATCGGCGGATTTGTACAGGCAGCAGAAAAGCAAGAGCGCCAGTCCGGGATACATATATCTTTCATGCATTCTGACCGAAAATACAAACATTGTCAGAATGATAAAAGCACCGAGGCAAAAATACCGCGAAGGTTCTTTCCTGCAACGCATCGCAATAAGAAACGTGAAAATAACGATCAGCACGATCACAATTGTGCCCCAGGTCTTGCAGGGAAGGAACAGAAAAGATGTATTCTGATCGACCCAGTTCCATCCGAAAAGACCCCAGAAATTATAAGCATTTACCGCAGCATATTCATAGGATCCCAGCGTAGAAGTGTACTGGGAAATGGCCGTATCCGGTCCGAAAGGTGCACATAAAAGGAGCATGCCGCAGATCACGGCCAGTCCACCACATAAATTATAGAAAAATTTCCGCCAGGAAAAATCTTTCAGGAATACATGATCAATGATACCCACGAGCAGTACCGGAGTAAAAATCAGAGTCTGCGGTTTTAACAGCACGCCAATGCCATATACGACGTAAGCCGGAATCATTTTCCCATCCATCAGGAACAGACACATAAGGATGACCACCAGCGTATGGACGGAATCCACCTGTCCCCAGCAGGCGGAATTCAGGAGAATGACCGGCTGGAACAGATATACAGCCGCAATACACAGTGACTGCAGTTCGGACAAACGCAGACGCTTAGAACTTTCCCTGTAGAGTAAATAGCCGCAAGCCATGTCACACAGGATTGCCGGCAGCTTTAACAACAGAATATGGAGATCGGAGTAATAGGGAATGTTGAACAGATTGCGCAGAGCACCGATTACATACAGGACATACATGAATCCGGGCGGATAATCCGTAAAAGTCTCCGACGAATAGAACTGTCCCGGACCTACAGTGAAAATTCGGTCAGCCCATGCGGCAAAGCGGGCAATATCATTACTGAAACCGTGCGTGGTATAGGCAAGGATCAGCCTGAGAAGCAGTGCTGCACCGAATAAAATAATGACAGGTGACAAAAATCCTTTCTTTTTTACAATTCCGGTATCGGACCTGACACCGGCATAGCAGACTCCGCAGAGCAGCAGAGACAACAGCGCAAACAGATGCATCATATATGTAATTCCCCCAATGTTTCAGATTTAAGATGTCTCAAAGGATATATCATTAAAATAACAAAAATAATCTCTTTCGTAAAGACGAATAGATTAAAATAAGGTATAATCAGTATAACAAATTTTTTTGATTTTTACATGGATATGTGAGAAGGGGATGGTGCACGGAATGAAAAACAAGAAAGCGGAAAATGCAATCACAGCAATACTGGCGGCAGCGGTCCTTGTGACCGGCGGAATGAGCCTGTATTCTTATCTGTCGGAGCAAAAGGCAAAAGAGGAATATGAAGCAATCCGCCAGGAGGCGGTCACAGAGCCGGAGAACCTGGAGGAAGCAGAAGCAATCAGAGAGAAAAACTACCCGGATCTGAAAATTGATTTTGCAGAACTGAAGAAGACGAACCCGGATTTCAGAGGCTGGCTCTATTTTCCGGCATTGGAGATCAGCTACCCTGTGGTACAGGGGCAGGACAATAATTATTACCTGAATCATTCCTTTGAGGGAGAATCGGTGAAGGCAGGGTGTATTTTTATGGACAGTGAGGCTTCGTCCGACTGGTCTGACCGCAACACCTTTGTATTCGGACACAATATGCGGGATGAGAGCATGTTTGGCTCTTTCAAGAACCTGGTGAAGGGAACAGCCGGCTGTGAAGAGAACCCTTACTTCTATATATATACGGAAGAAAATGTCTATACTTACGAAATCTTTTCTTATTATAAGACAACCAGCACCGGCGACCGCTATGCCACGTTTACATCTGATGCATCCTATGATGATTATGTAAAATGGGCAACGGAGAATTCCTTGTTTACGTCGGATGCAGACTTAAGCAATCGGGGCAACATTGTCTCCCTGTCCACCTGTTACGGCTCCGCAGGTACGAAGAGACGGGTATTATTACATGGTGTTCAGGTGGAAACAGCAGAGTATTGGGAGTAAGTATGGTAATTTTTTAACAAATCTTAGCAAAATCCTAACAAGAATGAGCAAAAAAAGAACAAATTTGTTATAAAAATCTGAACCTTTTTTGAAAGTGCCACAGTCTTTATAGATGTAAAGAGGAACGAAAACGTTTGAGAACTACAAACGTTACCCATTGGATTTCAAGAGGGAGAAATCAGATGAGCAGATTTAGCAAGTACATGAAAGAAAAATTGGTAAAGGTTCTGGTTGCTGCACTGGTAGTAGGTTCCGTGGCAGGAAACGGGACAATTACGGTGCAGGCAGAGGAGACAGAGACAGAATCCGGTATAGAGACCAAAGATGTGTCAGATGGTAATGCGGTCGTTTACGGTGCTAACGGGAAACAGGTTCAGAATACAGCAGTCAATGTAGAAACCGTAAATATTAGTTCTATATTGGGCGCGGCGAATGACTATGGTATTTTTGTAAGTGGAACTACGAAACAGACGGGAGATAGTGAAGCTAACATATGTACAAGTAATTTTGAATGGAATGCGAATTGTGGTTATTTGAAAGATGATGGCGCAAAAGGTACGATATATGTTGATAATGAATTAAAAGGCGGCAATCATCTCAGATGCACGAATCTTATAGTAAATAAAGCATTTGATCGTATTTCATTTAAAAGTTCTAAAGATCAGAATGGAAATGAAGTAACAGAATGGTATTTAGACGGCAATATTTTACTTGGTAACAATCAGCAGATTGGTAAGGTAGAGAAAGGTAGTTTTGATTTAAAAGGCGCTTTCACACAGATTTCCGGTGCTGCAAATGATTTGTTTAACAAGGGAGAAGAATTACAGGCAAATTCTGAAGGAAAGTTTAATACCATTGAAATGCGAAGCGGACAAAATATTTTTAAAGTAAATGGTTTAGATACTTTCCAGCCGACTGTGGATGTAAACGATGGAATCAGTGTTATTTTCAATATTCAACCGAATGGCAATGCATTTGGATTATGCGGACAGGATATCAAAGGAATTGTCGATTATCCTGATGCGGCAAATGCAAATCTGGTGGTATTCAATTTTGGTGATTACAGTGGAAAAATTGAACTGACAAATACCTATGGTACTATTTTGGCACCAAAGGCGAATGTAATATTAGGTGGTGGAAATAACCGTGGCAGAATTGTAGCAGCAAATTTGGAAACATCCTCTGAATGTCATTTCAAAGGAACCGAATGGCATCCGACGACACCGCCTACAACGACGACACCGCCTACAACGACGACACCGCCTACAACGACGACACCGCCTACAACGACG
>CAKRRS010000059.1 GCA_934394665.1 uncultured Acetatifactor sp.
GATTATCCCACCGGAGACGATTATTATTACGGTGCAGAGGCTCATCTGGTCTGGCAGCAGACTAAGAGCATCCCTCAGGCAATCTCCGCAGCGTGCACCGGCGTTGCCACAAGCTACCGGATCTGGCAGGGAACTTACTCTGCACTTTTTCTGATGTACCTTGCACCAAACGCTTTCTCCATGACAGCCTATCATCTGGTGCCTTTTGCAATCCTTCTTTTACTATGCGGCGGTATTTTTTACCTTCTGCGCCCGTTGGTCTGCCGTTTTCTTACCGGAACAATGAGAGAATGGATTACCATTTCTTCAGTGCTCAGTTTTCTGTGTGTACAGACTGTAGTCTTTCAAAGTGACAGTTTTTACTGGTATAACGGATCCATGTACTACACCGGTTTCTTTGCCGTCACTTTGTTTTTCCTGGGAACGCTTTTCCGTTACCTTTACAGTGGCAGAACGTTCCTTCTGCTTCCGCTCCTTCTGTTTGCGATCTTTCTGGGCGGTGGCAATTACGTGTCCCTTCTCCCCTGTATGCTGTTGCTGGCAACCGTAACTTTATTGTTGCTTTTACAAAAAAACAAAAAATCCTTGATCTGCGGAACCACAACGATTGTTCTTCTGTCAGCTTTTGCCGTCAGTGCCATGGCTCCCGGCAATCATGTACGGCAGGATGGTATGTGGAAGATTCCCGCATGGAAAGCCATTGTGAAATCGCTGTTGCAGGGTATCCGCTATACTTTTGCATGGACCGGGCTGTGGTGGCTTCTGGCTGCCATACTGTTGCTGCCTGTTTTTCTGCATATTCTGCGCAGAAAAAGTGACAGCCTTTCCAGGTATTTTTCCCACCCTGTTTTGTTTACCGGATATTTTTACGGACTGTTCTGCTCTATGTCCTGTCCGCTGTTCTATACCATGAACTCCACGGGACCCGGACGGGCAGTGGCGATCGTGTATTATACCTTTTTACTGATCAGCTTTGCCGTATTCTTCTACTGGATCGGCTTTATCATCCGAAAACTACATAGGAGACTAAATGTTTCAGAGAAAAAGACGGGCCTTGGCAAGTTGAAACTTGCCCGTTATGCCGCCATGGCAATCCTGTTGACCGTCATCCTATTCACCGGTCTGTGGCAGGAAACCTCTGTTGCAAAAGCGATCCGGGTACTGGCAGACGGTGAGGCCGCCGCTTACGCTGCAGAATACGAAGAACGACTGCTTCTCTTAAATGACCCTGATGTTACGGATGTAGTACTGGCTCCGTTCGTACATCAGCCTGCACTGATCTATACCGGAGATCTCCCCGGTGACCCGGAAGATCCCACCAGCAAAAAGGTTGCTCTTTACTTTGGGAAAAATTCTGTTTGCGTCGATTACAGCAAATAATGCGTCTGATCAGGCAGGTGACTTTGGTCTGCTTGGATACACATAGAAAGGACGCCTCCGGATTCATTGATCTGACTCCGGAAAGCGTCCTTTTATTATTGTATATTTATTCTCTTCGTCTTATTGTCCTTCGTACTTCTCACTCTGCATACGAATCAATTCCGCATCCTCAAAGTAGTTGATACGCATTGCGCTCTTTACCTCAGACAGGGTCCGGGCTGCCACTTCACGAGCCTCATCACTGCCCTTCTTCAGAATCTCATATACGGCAGGAATATCCTTCTCCAGTTCTTTTCTGCGGTTGCGGATCGGCTCCAAGGTCTCCTGCATCACGTTATTCAGGAACTTCTTGACCTTTACATCTCCCAGACCGCCTCTGGTATAGTGTGCTTTCAGTTCATCCAGATTTGCATAATCCGGCAGGTATCTCTCGAAGTGTTCCGGCTGACAGAACGCATCCAGATATGTGAATACGGTGTTGCCCTCCAGATGTCCGGGATCGCTGACTAACAGATGCTCGGGATCGGTGTACATGCTCATGATCTTGGTACGCACATCATCGGCGCTGTCTGCCAGATAGATGCAGTTGCCAAGGGATTTGCTCATCTTCGCCTTGCCATCAATACCTGGCAGTCTCTGACAGGCTTCGTTCTCAGGCAGCAATGCCTTCGGCTCTACCAGTACCGGTGCATATACGGTGTTAAACTTATGCACGATCTCTCTGGTCTGTTCGATCATGGGAAGCTGGTCGCCGCCTACGGGAACGGTCGTTGCCTTGAAAGCGGTAATATCGGAAGCCTGACTGATCGGATAAGTAAAGAAACCTACCGGAATGCTGGCTTCAAAATTACGCATCTGAATCTCGCTTTTCACCGTAGGATTTCTCTGCAGTCTCGCTACGGTTACCAGATCCATGTAATAGAAAGTCAGTTCGCACAGTTCGGAAATCTGTGACTGGATAAAAATCGTAGCCTTGGAAGGATCCAGTCCGCAGGACATGTAATCCAGCGCCACTTCAATAATATTCTGACGCACCTTCTCGGGATTCTCGATATTATCCGTCAGCGCCTGTGCATCCGCGATCATGATAAATGTCTTCTTATATTCACCGGAATTCTGCAGTTCCACACGTCTTCTGAGGGAACCGGCATAGTGTCCCACATGCAGTCTTCCTGTCGGTCTGTCACCTGTTAAAATAATCTTGTCCATTTCATCCTCTCAATCCGTCGTCCGTACGACTCAACATCATTGTGTCTATCATACCATTTTTTTCACATCTGTACAACGGTTCGAGAGAACTTTTTCGCAATCGGAAACTTTCCCTGTTCGCTGCTCTGGCATAAATGGCATACGCGCTTCCACACTATGCTTCAAATTTCTCATGTAAATACGTCGATAATTTTGTATTCTCGCTGTAATCCACAGGGCAATCGATGATGCAGGGAACTTTCTGCCGGAATGCATCCGCGAGGATCGGCAGTAAATCTTCTGCTTTCTCGACCCGGTATCCCTTCGCATGCATGCTTTCCGCATATTTGACGAAATCCGGATTCTGAAAATCCACAAAACAGTTGTGCCCGAAGTGATCCATCTGTTTCCATTTGATGAGACCATAGCTTGCATCGGAGAAAATCAGGGTCACGATGGACGTTCCCTCACGTAAAGCCGTCTCATATTCCTGACTGTTCATCATAAATCCGCCGTCTCCGGAGATTGCCAGTACCTTTTTCTCCGGATAGATCAGTTTTGCCGCCACCGCTCCGGGTACGGCAATGCCCATGGTGGCAAAACCGTTGGAAATCATGCAGGTATTGGGTTTATAACAGTTGTATTCTCTGGCAATCCACATTTTATGTGCACCCACATCCGAGATCACGATGTCATCCTCTCCCATGAACTTCCGGATATCATGCAGGATTTTCTGCGGTTTCATGGGAAATGAAGTATCGTCGGCATAGCTTTCGTATTCCGCTACCATTTCTTCCCGCAACCGTAAAAATTGCTCCGGTTCCTTTTTGATGTCACTGCGGTACTGGATCTGCTGCAGCGAATAAGAAATATCTCCGACCACCTCTACTTCCGGCTGATACAGCATATTGATATGTGCCGGACGCTGATCGATGTGAAGAATCTTATGTCTGCCATCCGCATTCCATTTTCCGGGTGCAAATTCCACGATGTCATACCCCACGGCAATCACCAGATCCGCCATATCCAGTACCTTGTTCTGGTAGTCCTTCTGGGGAATACCGATGGTCCACATAGAATATTTATTGTTAAACGGGATGATTCCCTTTGCCATCATGGTATTGACGACCGGGATTTTCAGGGCATCCGCGAAGCTGGTAAGCGCCTCTCCCGCATGGTTGCGCACCGCACTGTGTCCTACCAGAATGACAGGATGTTCCGCTTTGAAGATCATTGCTGCCGCCTGGTCAATGCTGGAAAAGGAAGCATATTCCTTGTCCCTCTCAGGCTTTTTTAACGGCTGCGTTGCGATGCCGGAGCTGACAGGAAGCTTGGCCACATTGGTAGGCAGATCCACATGACAGGCCCCCGGCTTTTCACTTTCCGCATATTTAAAAGCGATCCGGACAATCTCGTTGACCGAATCCGGGTTTACGATCTGTTTACTTCTTTTGGTGATAGGTGCAAACAGTTCCACCAGATCCAGATACTGATGTGATGTCAGATGCATACGCTCCGTTCCCACCTGTCCGGTAATGGCGATCAACGGTGCGCCGTCGGAATTGGCATCCGCCGTCCCTGTGATCAGGTTCGTAGCACCCGGGCCTAACGTAGAGAAACATACGCCGGCCTTGCCCGTAAGCCTGCCATACATATCCGCCATAAAAGCCGCCCCCTGCTCATGTCTCACCACAATGACACGGATATCTGACTTCTCCAATGCATTCATCATATCCAGATTTTCCTCTCCCGGAATCCCGAAGACATATTTGACGCCCTCGTTCTCCAGGCATTTTACCAGGACCTCTGCCACGGTATTTTCCTGCTTTTTTTCCTGCATTATGCTCTCCATTCCACAGACTTCTTATCTGTCCTTTCATTTTGCACAATCTCTATAAAACAAAAGAGACAACGCATTCCGTTACTACGGACTTCGTTGTCTCTTTATTCGCATATAGTAGCACAGAACCTATCGAACGTCAATCAGATTCTTCCTATTTTAGTGCATCGTCGTTGTACACAGTAAATTGAAAGTTAGTTAATGATTATTCACTAACTCTCAAGTTAATTTCAATCTGCTTTACAAATCTTACTTACCACAAACCCAAATGCCTTTCTCACTCCGGGACCTGCAAAGAAAATCTGCCAGCAAAGTGCCATAGGGAAATTCTGCACTGTCTTCTGCAGCCACAGCGCAATGATCTGATTGCCTGGATGCATGAACAGACAGGTAGCGATGAAGCTCATCACCGGGCACATCAGGCACACAATCATGGATGAGATTGCCATCGTGATGAAAATCGGCTTATCTTCCGGTGATACCATACGGAATGCCAGTTTATGAGATAATTTTTCCACTACAAAGTACTCAAGAATACACGCAATGGGCCACATGATGGGAATCTCGTGGAACGCCAGCAGGAAGATCTCGTTGCTCATTCCTCCCTTATCCAGTGCGATGTTGTAGCAGACCATGGCATATACCATAACGAATGCCATGATAATGGTGAAAATAATGTTTTGTAATCTTGTCTTCGGCATGATTGGATGCCCTCCTTTTCTGAAAATGAGCGCAAAAAGACACATGTGTGTTGTTCGTTAATCAGTGAGCAGTGCGCACATGTGTCGTTTCCAATTCTTACCTAATGTCTCTATGCAGTTTACACAACGTGAGTAATATTAGCATATCATTTCAGTAAAAGTCAATAGCTTTTTCATAACAATTCTCAAGCAATTCCCAATCAGTTTTCTTCCATTTCCAGTCACATCTCAAAGCAATGTCTATTTTTCTGCTTTAAAAATCTTACAGAAACCGCAAACGGGACTGTCCTTTCGAACAGTCCCTGAAGAGAAAAAGAGAAACCAAAATAGTTTGGATAAAAGCAATTTAATTCTGAATGTTGAATGCGCCCATGCCGGGATATACGGCTGCCGCACCCAGTTCTTCCTCGATACGCAACAGCTGGTTGTATTTTGCCACGCGCTCGGTTCTGCTGGGCGCACCGGTCTTGATCTGACAGGTATTCAGTGCGACTGCCAGGTCAGCAATGGTAGTGTCCTCGGTCTCACCGGAACGATGCGAGGAAATAGCGGTATAACCGGCCTTGTGTGCCATCTTAATGGCTTCCAGCGTCTCGGATACAGATCCGATCTGGTTTAACTTGATCAGGATGGAATTGCCGCAGCCTAAGGAGATTCCCTTTGCCAGTCTCTCGGTATTGGTTACGAAGAGATCATCGCCGACCAACTGGACTTTGTCACCCAGCTCTGCGGTCAGCTTCTTCCAGCCTTCCCAGTCTTCCTCATCCAGTGCATCTTCTATCGAAATGATGGGGTATTTCTCCACCAGTTTCTTCCAATGTGCGATCAGTTCTTCGGAGGTAAATACAGTGCCTGCCTTAGGCAGCTTGTATTCTCCCTTTTTGCCGGTCTTCCACTCGCTGGAAGCCGCATCCATGGCAATCTTGAAATCCTTACCGGGCTCATAGCCGGCCTTTTTTACTGCCTCCAGAATCGTCTCGATCGCTTCCTCATCAGACTTCAGTGCCGGCGCAAAACCGCCCTCATCACCCACGGAAGTAGCCAGTCCTCTGTCTTTCAGAATAGCGGCCAATGCATGGAATACTTCAGCACACCATCTCAAACATTCCTTAAAGGAAGGCGCTCCTACGGGCATGATCATAAATTCCTGTACATCCAGACCGGAGGAAAGTGCATGACATCCACCGTTGATAATGTTCATCATAGGAACCGGAAGTCTGTTGCCGGAGATACCGCCCAGGAAACGGTACAGGGGAATATCCAGTGAAATTGCCGCTGCTCTTGCACTGGCAATGGATACTGCCAGAATCGCATTTGCACCCAGTCTGGATTTGTCCCTGGTTCCGTCTGCATCGATCATTGCTTTATCAATGGCATAGATATCGGAAGCATCCATTCCCTGTAAAGTCTCATTGATTACTGTATTGATATTCTCT
The DNA here is from genome assembly GCA_934394665.1 of uncultured Acetatifactor sp. Classification (GTDB taxonomy): domain Bacteria; phylum Bacillota; class Clostridia; order Lachnospirales; family Lachnospiraceae; genus Acetatifactor. The sequence goes on from CAKRRS010000059.1 coordinate 6,546, forward strand.
ACAGCCTTCTGCACACCCTTGCCCAGATATCTGTTCTTGTCTCCATCTCTTAACTCCAGTGCTTCGAATTCACCGGTGGAAGCACCGCTGGGTGCCATACCTCTTCCTATTGTTCCGTCTACCAGCGTCACTTCTGCTTCTACGGTAGGATTTCCTCTGGAATCCAGGATCTCTCTTCCGATGACTTTTTCAATCTCTAAATAATTCATTCTATTGTTCTCCTTTATCTTCTATTCTGAAAAATAGTATTTCCAGTCTTCTCCAAAGTAAACCCCGGCCAGCACTGAAAAACTCCTCCCGGAAGAAATTCTTCCGGTGGTTTACAGATTCAGCAGCTCTGCTCCCCGGAGTAGTTCACATGATTCACTCATTAGTTAGTTGTACCTAACTTTTGAATTATCATATCAGACATTCCAAAGATTCGCAATAGGGATAATTGAGACGTTTTCTCAAAACAACGTTTTCCATTTTTTTGTGGTCGCGCATATTTTTGTGATACTGTGAAATCATTTTTATGAAAGGCCTTCGAATTTATCTTTTATAAATTTTCAGGATGGTTGTTCTTTATTTTCCTTTATTTCTAAATTCTTATTTCTTTAAACCTAAAATATAGTAAAATAGAATTCATCAAATCTTGAAAGAAAACATTTAAATAGCGCTGCGTCTGCGGCAGAATGCGAGGCAATATGAATTTCGGTGAGATTCTTACCTCCTTACGGGAAGAACGGGGCATCTATCAAAAGGAACTGGCTGCAATCCTGAAAGTTTCTGTTGGTACCATCTCTAACTATGAGAACAATGTTCATTTTCCGGATCAGGAGGCACTAATACAACTGGCTGACTATTTTGGTGTGACCACAGATTATTTACTGGGGCGTACCTCCTACCGTTACAATTTAGAGCTGCTGAATCAGGAATATGCACCCGGTATTACGCTTTCCGATCTCATTAATACCATGCAAAATTACAATTACCAGAATATGAATTCCCTGTTAGATTACATGGAGCTGCTGCAATTACGCCAGCGAATAGAAAAAGCAGAATCCTCTCACGAAGATTCTGCCTCTTTGGAAGCGCATTAAATATATTTTATCTGGTCGACAAAAACTGTTGTTCCCGGAGGGCCGTCTGGTCGTCCGGGTAATTTTGTAAATAGGTATTTAACAGAATTGCCGCCTGACTGTAATCCTCCAGATATTCATATGCCACGATTTCATTAAAAGATAACGTCTGCATCAGACTGTTTCCTTCGATCTGTTTTCCTGCCTGAAATGCCTCTAAAGCATTCTGATATTCCTTTTTCGCCATTTCACACAGTCCCAGTTCATTATAAATCTCCGCATTGGGTCCCTGCTTCGACAGATAGTTGTTATAGACACTGGACGCATAGTTGTAATCTCCGGTCGCCGCATACGCTTTTCCCAGATAGAGATAGCTGTCCGCACCGCCCTTATCCTTCGCCTCTTCCAAGGCCAGGTATGCCTTCTGATATTCTCCGAGATAATAGTAAATCCGTCCGCTGTCATAGGCATCCAGCTGTTTCGCCGTATCCAATACGTTTTGCAGATACTCCTGACCAGCCTCACGATAGCCGTATTCTGCCAATACTTCATAGATTTCTATCAGTCTGTCATAATTTTTCGGATCCAGCGAAACCACCTGGTCAAAATCCGCCTTGGCACTTTCATAATCTCCAAGCTCCAGCTCCGCTGATCCACGTAAAAACAGGGCATCTTTTTCTTGTGGTTTCAGTCCCAGGATGGCATCATATACTTTCTTAGCCTCCGTGGGCTGACCGTTTTTGGTATACGCTGCCGCCAGATAATAGTTCATATCATAATCGACTGTCTGTAACCAGCCACTGCTTTGATTCAGGGCATCCGTAAAATACTGTACCGCCTGTTCATATTCCGTCAGCCCCATACAGGCAATTCCTCTGCCGCGTGCGATCAGTCTGCTGTCTTCCCGGTTGCTTTCCGCCTCGTCAAAGGCGGTCAACGCACCCTGATAGTCCAGCGCTTCTACCAGCTGCATCCCTTCTGTGATCTTGGCAGTTTTGTTTCCGCAGCCTGTCAGCATGCCGATCATCAGGCAGCCGATTCCTGCTGCCATCATTTTCCTATGTAATTTTCCCATGCTTTCCTCCACGGTTTCCTGCTTACACGAACTGTACTTATCGTTTGTACCGTTCCATCACATCACTTGTTTTCCTATATCATGCATGTCTAAATCCGGGATTTCGCCGCTTATTGATCCAGCTGAGAAGTACAATGAGGACATCTCGTTGCGTCGATTGCGATCTCGCTCTTACAGAAAGGACATTTCTTCGTCGTAGGCGCTGCCGGAGCTTCCTCCTTATGATGCAGAGTATCTCCCAGTTTATTAATGAATTTCACCAGGCAGAAAATAACAAATGCCGTGATCAGGAAATTAATGACTGCTGTAATAAAATTGCCGTACATCAACACCGGTGCCGTCTCACCGCTTCCCAGTTTCACATACAGATTGGAAAAATCCGTACCGCCGAAGATAGCGAGAATCGGTGTCAGGATATCCTGATTCAGAGAAGTAACGATTGCGGTAAATGCTCCGCCGACGATCACGCCGACTGCCATATCCATGACATTTCCCCTCAGAATAAACTTCTTAAATTCCTGCATAAATCCGCTTTTCTTACTCATTTTTCTTCCTTCCTCTTACAGTATCGTATACGTTCGGGATTGCTGCATTCCACACACCTCCGACGCATTGCACGACTCCGGATAGTTACATTCTAGCATACCCCTCTTGAAACCTCAATAGAAAATGGAGTATACTAAACCAATAATGATACCGGTCGAACCGATAGATTGCCCGGTCAGGCGTGTCATCTTTACTATCCGGAAAGGATTCAGGATTCCATTATGCAGCGGATCAACGAAGATATTAAAACAGGAAATTTCAAACAGATCTACCTGCTCTACGGAGAAGAGCGTTATCTGAAAAATCAATATACAAATCGTCTGCGCAAAGCCATGTGCCAGGACGGTGATGAGATGAATACACATTTCTATCAGGGGAAAGAATTCTCTCTGGGGGAAGTGATCGACCTTGCTGAGACGCTGCCTTTTCTGGCAGAACGCAGGGTCATGTTTTTCAAAGACACCGGTCTCTTCAAATCCGGTGGAGAAAAGCTGGCGGAGTATCTTGCAAGTCCCAACGATACCACCTTTTTTGTATTTACGGAAACAGATGTGGATAAACGAAGCAAACTGTATAAAACCGTTCAGTCCAAGGGATATGTTGCGGAATTTACCGTGCAGGATGAAACTTCTCTGAAGCGTTGGATTGCCGGTATCCTGGGCAGAGAGGGGAAAAAGATTTCTGAAAACACCGCACAGCTGCTGCTCTCCAAGACCGGCACCGACATGGAAAATATCCAGATGGAGTTAGAAAAACTGATCTGCTACTGTCTCGACCGCGATGTAGTCACAGCGGAAGATGTGGAAGCCGTCTGCACCACCCGGATCACCAGTCATATCTTCGATATGGTGAATGCCATTGCCGAAAAGCAGCCGCAGAAGGCGCTGCAGCTCTATTATGATCTGCTGGCTCTAAAAGAGCCTCCCATGCGCGTCCTGTTCCTGATTGCCAGACAATGTAATCTCCTGCTGCAGACCAAAGAATTAAAAAGCAGGGGGCACGATAATAAGACCATTGCCTCCAAACTGGGTGTGCCTCCTTTCGCTGTCGGAAAATACGCGGCACAGGCATCTCACTTTAAGACCTCCGTATTAAAAAACGCTGTGAAGCAATGTGTAGAAACGGAAGAAGCCGTAAAGCAGGGGCGCATGAACGATATGATGAGCGTGGAGATACTGATTTTGTCAGTGTTGCCTTCCTAACGCCAAAGCACTGAACATAGCATAAAAAGATGCTGTCATTTTCTAAAAATAAGCACCGTCAAGGTATGAAAGCTTTGACAGTGCTTATCTTTCTCATCATCCCAATTTTACTGATGAATCAACATGTTACTCCCACATTCCCGTCACAAAGCACATCATGGCCGCCCAGGTATATAGCGGATAGAAAAGTCCCTGATCATCCACTCCGGCCCGCAATATCTTCTTTGCTTCCTCTCTGGTCAGCAGCTCAAAACCATCAAACATTTCCGTGCCAACAGCACCTTCCTGACTTACCTTCGGCATCTCCTCACGGTTCAGGGTGATCTGTACCAGTGCATTGCTCTCATCCGTCATGCCCGGAGTACTGAATACCAGCGGATTCACGAGACGGATATTGTCGCTTGCTTCCGGTTCGATACCTGTCTCTTCTCTGAGTTCCCGGATGGCTGCATGAAACGCCGGGTTTGGAGCCTGTGCATCTTCCGGATCCAACAGTCCGGCCGGTACACTTAGGAGAATTTGTCCTGCGGGATAACGGTATTCCCGGCTTAATACCAGTCTTGGTTCCTGCCCTTTGATCTTCAGGATCACAATGCAGCTGACCGCATCCGGCAGCATCTGCTTGAATTCTTTCTCAGTCTTGATTGCTGCCAGATTTTCTTTTGTCCTTCTGGTAGCATCAAAATAATGTTTCCCCGGTTCATATTGCAGATCAAATACTTTAATAAATCTGCTGTCGTAGACGGTCTCCACCTGTTCTTTTTTTATGATTGGTTTGTTCTCCATATGTTTTTCCTCTTTATTTTCTCTGTCTGTTTTTATTATTTTACTATTTTGGCATTTAGCAAAACCACACAAATATCGCTGCACATTTTGAAACTAACATGCTTTTTATTCGTTTCATAATCACGCCATGCCTGCAGTTTCTTCCAATCTTTGAAGTACCCGTTCATATCGCCTTTCGGCCTTTTTCCAGTGAATCAGTTTATGCCACCCTTCCACATAATCCGGTCTGCGGTTCTGATATTGCAGGTAATAGGCATGTTCCCACACATCAATAAGGGAAATGGGTGTATACAGTTTCAGATCCGGGATTTCCTGATTCGCTGTCGGTAGGATCACGAGTGTTCCATCCTGCGCGCTGACAAGCCATGCCCATCCGGAGCCGAATACCGAAACGGCAGCCTGTGTCATCTGTTCTTTCCACTGTCTCACCGATCCGAAATCCCGGATCAAGGCCTCTTCCAATGCTCCGCAAGGCTCCTGTCCTGCCGGACTGCGCATACTGTCGAAATACAGTTGATGATTATATACCCCACCGCCGTTGTTATGAATACTTTTCCGGGCTTCCTCCGGCAAAGACGCAAGTCTATTATCCTCCGAAGTGAGCAGTTCCGTCAAGGACATCTGCTGCAGCTGCGGATAATCGGCAAGCGTTGCATTCAGCTTATCCACATAGGTTTTATAATGTTTGTCATGATGAAAATGCAGTGTTTCCTCATCCAGCACCGGAAGCAGAGCATCATATTCATAAGGCAGGGGCTGTACGACAAAAGGATAATGTTTTTCCAGCATATTACTCCAATCCGCCTGTAACAGACAGGCATATATTCTTCATGCTAAGTAACGATTCAGCCTATAGCGTTTTCATAAATCCGCAAATAAGTCTCTGAATGGTTACTCTATGTACAGTATATGCCAATTCGGTCATTAAATTTATCCTTTGCCCATTTTCATGGAATCACTTTATGCCCGTTTTCTCTGCACTGCCGGATAAATCTCTACGGCAACTTCCAGACTCTGTCCGGATCTGACTTTCTGCACCTCTTCCGCTTCCTGTTCAAGCAGCCATCCACAGACCTCTTCTGCCAGCGGTTCTCCCTGCTCTTTTAACCAGAAGCTGACATTGGCTAACATCTGCAAATGGTTCAGAATCGTATTGCGGCAAAGTCTGCGGTCTGTGATTCTGGTCTTCCAGGGTTCTCCGGCTGCGTACAGCTGTGCAGCTTCACTAAGATATGCCTGGATCAGTGCTGTCTGCTCATTTTTCTGTTTCCTGTTGTTCCCCAACTTCAATGTTGCACCTGACACCTGCACACCGCCGTTACCGTCTGCAACCCGCAATTGCTCACTGATTCTTTTTGTCTCCCGGTAAATCTTCTCATCGCATCGTCCCGCCGGAACGATCCCCTCCATATATTTCTGTATGAAATGCAGGCTTTCATTCATCTGTCTGCAATATTCTCTGATCAGTTCTTCTCTTTTTGACATAATAAAAAACCGCCCTTAAATAAAAATTTAAGGGCGGAAATCGTCCGCGGTACCACCTTAATTCGCTTATCCTTCACAGGAACAAGCCTCTGCAACTACGGACAAGTAACCTCTCATCGATAGTCAGGTACGGTAACGGGTACTCCCGTTGCAACCTGTCCGCATCCATCCATTATCTCCATGCGAAGTCGGTGCAAAGCTCCGAGACCATGTTCAAAGAAGCCTTCCATATCCCTTTTCACCTGCCGGGACTCTCTGTGACGTATCTCTTCTCCTACTCTTCTCTTCACAGCCTTTATTTGTTCAACTGTCTGTATTTTATCCCCATCGCGGACATTTGTCAATACTTTGTTTTTGCTGCAAGTACATATTATGAGTATGGTCAATGCCTTCAGCAAATACAATTCCGTCTTGACATCACCATACTCTCTTGCTATGATATTATCAAAGCATTTATTCTATGAGAGAAAATTCAAAAAGCTGGTCTCAGCATCTGTTTTCGGGATTTCCCGTTTTCAAATCAGAAATTCATGCTTTTATTCCCTTTTATTTTTTAACACATATCGCAGTGGATTTTTGATAATCCCTATTTTTAACGCAAAGGAGATTCTATGGAAAACAGAACGAAATTGCTCCAATGGCATCCGGCATTTTTTGCAGGAATACAAGTGGATCTGGATGCTGAGAAAAGTGAATTGGCATACGACAATGAATACCAGCTTGGTACAAAACCAAAACAAATTGACGTAATTATATTGAAGAAAAATGATGATTATCAAATTCGTAAAAATATCGGAAGAATATTTCGAAAATACAACATTATCGAATATAAAAGTCCTTCCGATTATCTGAGCATTGATGATTTTTACAATGGTTATGCGTATGCATACCTTTACAAAATTGATACTGTTACCGTGGATGAACGGAAAATATGTGATATTACTCTGACCTTTGCTACTACAAAATATCCGCAAAAGCTCATGAAACACTTAAAATGGGTACAACGCTATAAGATACAAAATGTATTTCCCGGCATTTATTATCTCTGCGGCGATATTATTCCCATACAAATTGTTGTGTTATCTCAACTGCCACTGGAAGAAAATCTATGGCTTCGTGTCTTAAGCAATAAACTGGACGATCCTGAGATCATCGAACGAATGTTACGGGAATATGAGCAACATAAAGACAATCCTCTATACAGTTCTATTGTGGAGATTGTGGCACAGGCAAATCAATTATTATTTAGACAGGAGGGATCTATCATGAGTGAAACTTTAGAAGCTATTATCAACGAGAAATTGGATGCCAGAGAAAAAAGAGGCCACGATAATGCTTGCAGAGAACATGCGCGCAGCATGTACCGTATCGGCATGTCTATAGAGCAGATTGCGCTGGTCACCAATGCCTCTATCGAAACTGTCACCGAATGGATAAATAATAAGGGAGCCTGACAGGCTCCCTTATTATTTATCCTATATTTTATGATTGTCAGTCTTACAGCTGTGCAATATCTACCAAAGTCAGTTCCTTGCAGTCATTCATATGCTCCATGCTGGTCACAAGGGCATTTGCCGTATCCATTGCGGTGATGCAGTAGATGCCGGTCTCGATGGCCGTACGACGGATCAGGAAACCGTCTCTGGTCTTGTCACGTCCCTGAGTAGGCGTATCGATGACAAGGTCGATCTTGTGTCCCAGAATCAGATCCATCACAGTCGGAGATTCCTGAGATATCTTGTTCACCTTTCTCGCCTTCACACCTGCCTCATTCAGAGCGGCTGCGGTACTTCTGGTCGCATAGATGGTGTAACCGAGCTTCTCGAAGCGTCTTCCGATCTCGATTGCTTCTCCCTTATCTGCATCCTTTACGGTGATGATCATGTTCTTATATTTGGGCAGCTCTACGCCTGCACCAAGGAACGCCTTGTACAGTGCCTCGTTAAAGGTCTTGGCAATACCCAGACACTCACCGGTAGACTTCATCTCCGGTCCTAAGCTGATCTCGGCACCGCGGATCTTCTCGAAGGAGAACACAGGCATCTTGATGGCAAAATACTCTGCCTCAGGCTGTAAGCCCGGCTCATAGCCCAGTTCACGGATCGTCTTGCCGATGATGACTTCGGTTGCCAGATCCACGATAGGAATACCTGTTACCTTACTGATATAAGGCACGGTACGGGAAGAACGGGGGTTCACCTCGATAACGTATACATCCTCACCGATGGCAATGAACTGAATATTGATCAGACCCTTGACATGCAGTGCCTTTGCCAGTCTTCTGGTGTACTCCGCGATCTTCTCTTTTACTACTTTATCAATGGTCGGAGCCGGATATACGGAGATACTGTCTCCGGAGTGGATACCGGTTCTCTCGATATGCTCCATGATACCGGGGATCAGGATATCGGTACCGTCGCATACGGCATCGACCTCGATTTCCTTACCCTGCAGGTACTTATCCACAAGGATCGGGTGATCCTGTGCGATACGGTTGATGATCTCCATGAATTCTTCGATCTCTTCATCGGAGATAGCGATCTGCATGCCCTGTCCGCCGAGTACGTAGGAAGGACGTACCAGTACGGGATAACCCAGTCTGTTGGCAACCGCCTTGGCTTCCTCTGCGGTATATACGGTACCGCCGGCTGCACGGGGGATTCCGGTCTCTTCCAGAATCTTATCAAACAACTCTCTGTCCTCGGCCGCATCTACATCCTCTGCCTTGGTTCCTAAGATAGGTACTCCCATCTTCATCAGACTCTCGGTCAGCTTGATTGCGGTCTGTCCGCCAAACTGTACCACAGCACCATCGGGATGCTCAATATTTACGATAGATTCCACATCTTCCGGAGTCAAAGGCTCGAAATACAGCTTGTCCGCAATATCGAAGTCGGTACTTACGGTCTCTGGGTTGTTATTGATGATAATAGTCTCATAGCCTGCCTTGGAAAATGCCCAGGTAGCATGTACGGAACAATAGTCGAACTCGATACCCTGTCCGATACGGATAGGACCGGAACCCAGTACCAGGACTTTCTTGCGTCCGGTGGTCTCCTTGGCTTCGCACTCGCCGCCGAATACGGAGTAATAGTAAGGAGTAGAAGCTGCGAACTCTGCAGCGCAGGTGTCTACCATCTTGTAGACAGCCTTAATGCCGTTGTCATAACGCATCTTCTTGATCTCTTCCTCGGTCTTGCCGGTCAGTCTTGCGATGACGTTATCCGGGAACTCGATTCTCTTGGCTTCCTTCAGCAGTTCCACTGTCAGAGGCTGTGTCTCCAGTGCATGCTCCATCTCGGTCAGAATGGCGATCTTGTCAATGAACCACAGGTCGATCTTTGTAATGTCGTGAATCTGTTCATAACTGATACCCTTACGGATTGCTTCAGCGATCACATAGATTCTCTGGTCATCCACGATCTTCAGACGCTCTAACAGTTCTTCTACAGACAGTGCGCTGAAGTCATAGCTGCGCAGGCAGTCTACATGCTGCTCCAGGGAACGGATGGCTTTCATCAGTGCTCCCTCGAAGTTATTGCAGATACTCATAACCTCACCGGTTGCCTTCATCTGTGTGGTCAGCGTACGTTTTGCAGTGATAAATTTATCGAAAGGCAGTCTGGGGATCTTAACTACACAGTAATCCAGTGTCGGCTCGAAGCTGGCATAGGTCTTGTGAGTAATGGCATTTTTGATCTCATCCAGAGTAAAGCCCAGTGCGATCTTCGCTGCTACCTTTGCAATGGGGTAACCGGTCGCCTTACTTGCCAGTGCGGAAGAACGGCTGACACGGGGATTTACCTCAATAACACAATATTCGAAACTGGTGGGATGCAGTGCAAACTGTACGTTACATCCACCGGTGATCTGCAATTCATTGATGATTTTCAGTGCGGAAGTACGCAGCATCTGGTATTCTTTATCGCTCAGCGTCTGGGAGGGAGCTACGACAATACTGTCTCCGGTATGCACGCCGACGGGATCGATATTCTCCATGTTACATACGGTGATGCAGTTGCCTGCACTGTCACGCATTACTTCGTACTCGATCTCTTTCCAGCCTGCGATACAACGCTCTACCAGTACCTGACCTACACGGGACAGACGTAAACCGTTCTCCAGGATCTCTTCCAACTCTACCTGGTTGTGTGCGATACCGCCGCCGGAACCGCCCAGGGTATAAGCGGGACGCAGTACAACAGGATAGCCGATAGTGTTAGTAAATTCCACACCGTCTTCCACGTTCTCAACGACCTTGGATGCTGCACAGGGCTCGCCGATACGCTCCATCAGATCCTTGAACTCCTGACGGCCTTCCGCATTACGGATGGTAGCCGCGGTAGTACCTAACAGCTTTACATTATGTGCTGCCAGGAAACCGGACTCTTCCAGCTCCATACCAAGATTCAGTCCTGCCTGGCCTCCCAGTGTGGGAAGGATACTGTCGGGCTTTTCTTTTTCAATAATCTGCTCCAGCACTTTTACGTTCAGGGGCTCAATATATACCTTATCTGCGATATCTTTATCGGTCATGATGGTCGCAGGGTTGGAGTTCACCAGGATTACCTCTACTCCCTCTTCCTTCAGGGAACGGCAGGCCTGGGTACCTGCATAGTCGAATTCCGCTGCCTGTCCGATGACAATAGGGCCGGAGCCGATTACCATTACACGTTTTACATTAGGATTCTTGGGCATCTTAGTTCTCTCCTCTCATCATATGAATGAACCGGTCAAACAGGTAACCGGAGTCCTGGGGTCCCGGACATGC
>CAKRRS010000060.1 GCA_934394665.1 uncultured Acetatifactor sp.
TTTGTCGGAGAGTGTTGATATTCCCTTAAGAAGTGGTCAGGATTCAGGGAGGAGCGAACACGATGTTCGCGACAGCCGATTCGCGCCATGGATGGCGCGTGTAGGCGACCCGTCCCTCTACCATATATGATATCCACTTCTTTAGGGAATTCACACTCGGAGACGTTACAGCTGCCAGAAGGCATTCTGTCCGTTCCGGGAGTCCGTCCCTTTTGCTTAATTAACTTGCTATTTACCTCACAGAAAAATGAAAAAGCTGTCCAGTTCTGCGGATTTGTTGTATACTTGCCTTGAATGTATTAAAATAGTGGCACAGCTTATTTTTTTCAGAAGCAAAAAGTTCTCTGGATGGTATGTTCAAAAAATTAGATGGACATAGGGAGCACTACAGGACAGGAAAATGATGTGGGGGAAATGATGAACGCAGTAGCAAGAGATATTTTTCGTGCGATTCATGAGGGAAAATGGTTAAGTATAGAATATCGTAACAAAGAAAATGAGATCACCAGATACTGGATCGGCATCCGGGATCTGGATGCCTGTAAGCGGACATTGAAGGTGGATGGACTGCATCTGGGCCAATATCAACTGAAAACATTCGATTACCCTATTAAAATAGATTCGATTCTTTCCTCAGAAGTCGTAGAGGGCTCGTATTGTGATGTCAATCCATCCCTGATCAGAGACATTTACCTCAATCCATATAAATACAATGACCTGTTTGATAACACTGCGAATCTGAAAATACTGAATTACCTGGAAATGTGCAATCGCATGGATACCACCCCTTATAAAAAAGATTTTGCACTAGTGCGTTATCTGGACCGGGAAAAAATACAGGGAGAAACGTATCCATTATCGCCGGAACAGTTTCAGATGATCGTGAAGAATTTTCAATATCATACAGAACAGAAGGAAACTGCCACGGGGGTATTAAAACTGCAGCAGCTGGCGATGAATGTCCTCAGCGTATATACACCGAAGGGACTTTATGTGCTAGCATACCGTAAGCTGAATCTGGATGTGAAGAGCCGTGTTTTGCGCCCGGAGGATGATATCACGATCTGCACGGAATTTACGCTGGACGGAACCAGGCAGAGCGTGAGACGGTTCCTGGATGCGGACGATTATGAACTCTTGCAGAAGTTCGAACAAAATCAGGAGAAGATCAAAGACTGCATCGGCAGAAAAAAGTATACTGTGGATGACATGCCTTACATCATAGGCCTGGGAATGGATATCGCACTGGATCTGCATTCGGAATATGCTTCCATTATGAAACGGTTCCGCACAGAGGAAAAAGAAGAGATTCCCGTGCCGATCCGGGCTTTTTTCGGGGACCTGCTGGAGCGACCGAAGGGAAAACCGCTGCCGATTGCGTTAATCAATAAAAATATCAACATGGATCAGCTGCTCGCAATCAATAATGCGATGATCTATTCGGTGGCTTATATTCAGGGACCTCCGGGAACGGGCAAGACGAATACGATCATTAACACCATCACAACCGCTTTTTTTAATGAAAAAACGGTCTTGTTTGCGTCTTATAATAATCATCCGATCAACGGCGTATATGAAAAACTGTCACAGATGCGATATCGGGGCAGAACAATTCCCTTTCCTATTTTACGGCTTGGAAATTATGAGAAAGTAAAAGAAGCCGTGCAGACCATCAGAAGACTGTACCGGGAGGTGGAGAAGGTTCAGATATTTGAAGGAACCCTGGAACGCAACAAAGATGACAGAAAGCGGAGAGCGAGAAAACTGTCGGCACTTTTGGAAAGCTATGAGGAGATGCTGGATCTGAAGGAACGCGAAGAAACCATTGACCGCCTGCTTGATTACGAAAAAAAGAATGCCGGATCCATGCAGATGCTGTCTTTCCAGGCAGATCTGAACGGAAGACAACGCAACAAAATCCGAAGCCGCCTGGAACGGAGAAGAGACATCACGGAAGAGGAAGCAATTGCGCTCTTGGATCAGGATACCGAGGAGCTTTTGAAATATTTGTACTATACCTCCGCAAAATATATTCGCAGATTGGGCGACGAAGAACACAAAGATCTGAAAGCCATCGTGGAAACGAAGGATGCGGATATGGCAGCGGAGGCATTCAGCAAGTATTTGGGAGAAAAGAAGAATATTATAAAGCTGCAGAAAATATTTCCGATCATTGCAACAACCTGTATTTCCGCGCATCGTCTGGGAAATCCGGAGCCGATGTTCGACATGACGATCATGGATGAAGCAAGCCAGTGCAACAATGCGGTATCCCTGGTACCCATCCTCCGCGGAAAGAGTCTGATGTTAGTGGGAGATCCCCAACAATTGAATCCTGTGATTCTGCTGGATCCTCTGGTAAATGACAAGCTGAAAAAGAAATATGGGGTGGCAGACGAGTACGACTATTGCAAAAATTCGATCTATAAGACCTTTTTGACCTGCGATGCGGTCAGCGACGAGATTTTGCTGCACAATCATTATCGTTGTAATCCTGCCATCATTGGCTTTAATAATAAAAAGTATTACAATTCCCAACTGCACGTCCTCTCTCAGAGCAAGGAACAGCAACCGTTGCTTTATGCGGATATGCCGGATACCCATACGGATTATAAAAACACGGCGCCGGAGGAAGCACGGGCAATCGCGCAGTATGCGGCGCAGAACAAGGATAAGAGCATTGGCGTGATTACGCCGTTTGTGAATCAGAAAAACCTGATCGAAGAGGAATTGAAAAAAGAAGGAATTGAGAATGTGGTATGTGGTACCGTGCATGCTTTTCAGGGAGATGAGAAGGATGTGGTACTATTTTCCACGGCAATCACGGACCAAACGCAGTCGGGAACCTATGAATGGCTGAAAAATAATAAAGAACTGATCAATGTAGCAACATCCAGAGCCAAGGACAAACTGATTGTTCTGTCCAGCAGGAAAAATCTGGAAAGACTGCATAAAGAAGATGATGAGGATGATCTGTATGAATTGGTGCAGTATGTACAGACAAACGGGCAGAGTGTGGTGACACCCAAACCGGCGATTTCGAGAGCCCTGGGGGTGAAGCCGTTCAGCAGTGCAACGGAGGAAGCTTTTTTACAGAATTTGAATCATGCCCTGGAGAATATCTGGATGACGCAGAGCCGTTACACGATTCACAAGGAAGTGGCGATTTCCCATGTGTTCTGGGAAAATGAGGAGTGGAATGATCTGTTTTACAAAGGCAGATTTGATTTCGTGGTTTATGAAAAACAAGGGCAGGAAGAGATTCCGATGCTTGCCATTGAATTGGACGGAAAAGAACATTTCAGTGATGAGATTGTAAAAGAACGTGACCGTAAGAAAAATGAGATTTGCAGAGCACATAACCTGCAGATCATCCGGGTGGAAAATTCTTATGCCAGAAGATACAATCACATCAAAGAAATCCTGATCAATTATTTCTCGGTAAAACATTAAGCCATCGAGAGAAAAAGCCGGCAGGCATATCGATCAGAAATACAAAGGAAAACGGATTATGGCGAAGGAACGGAATCTGACGATCGGCGGCATCACTGCCGGTATTTGGGCATTTGCCCTGCCCCTGATGCTGGGGAATGTGATGCAGCAATTTTATAAATCTGGTGGATACCTTGGTGGTAGGCAGGTATATCGGTGATAATGCCCTGGCGGCGGTGGGGGCTTCTTATACGTTGATGACTTTTCTGACTTCCGTGATCATCGGAATGTGTCTGGGAAGCGGTGCCTATCTGTCCATGGCGTATGGCAGACGTGACGATGAGACTATCCGCGGTGGGCTGTTCCAATCCTTTGCCCTGATTGGGAGCCTGACAGTACTGATTATGGTAATTTTCTATCTGGTGTTGGATCCGGTGATCCGCCTGATGCAGGTGCCGGAAGAATCAAGTTATCTTACAGTGTCCGTGCCCGGCTTCATTTTCCGTTTTGCCTCATACATTTTTTCATCTGCTTCCCTGACGACATCGTCCATAGAATGCATCATGTTATGTGCCAGTACGGAATACCCCATGGCTACAGTGACAGGGTACTCGGTTCCGTCCGGAAGCACCAGACTTCCCAATGCTTTTTCAAACTGCTTCTGCAGTGCAAGGAATTCTTTTTCGGAATCCGAAGCTGTTGACAGAAATACAAATTCATCTCCGCCGATGCGATAACATTTTCCGAGAGGTCCCAGGCATTCCTTCAGAGTATCTGCCACCCGGCAGATCATTTCGTCGCCTTTTTGATGACCGAAGGTGTCGTTCACATATTTCAGACTGTTCACATCGTACAACGCAAGCAATACGTGGAAATTATGGGAAGCGTCCAGCTTTTTCAACTCTTCCATATAGGAAGTGCGGTTCAGCAGATCGGTCAGACCGTCATGGTAAGCCAGCCGGCTGAGCAGCTGGGTACGGACGCCTTCCTGATAATTCCGAAGCAAGCGTAAAGTAACCTGAATGGCTTCCATTATCAAAAACATAAGGACGCCAATGCGGGTGAAAAAGCTGGTCTCCGGAGCACTGCCGAACCATAACAGAAGCATATCCAATGCCACGGCAAAGCAGAGACACAAAATGCCGATGTTATGATAAAAATTGTTCTTCAGATACCGGTGGCAATCCCGGCAAAAGCCTTTGATAATAGCGTAAATCGCAACGGCAATGGAAATCCCGTAGGTAATATGTGTCAGCGTCAGGCTCTCGTGATAATCTTTGATTCCCAACAGATTCAGACAAAAGCATAAAGTAAAGTCTATCGCACCCAGCAGACAGGTGCCCTGTACCATGATCGTGGAATATTCCGCATACATCTTCCCAAGATACAGAAACAATGGAATGGTAATCAAAGCCATGGACAGTTCGGCAATCGTATGATAGATATGTCCGTTCCCCAAAACCAGCTGCAGCATACGGTTATCGGTCAGCATGAAGATACCGACCATCAGTGCGAAGAGTCCCAGATACAACATTTCACTGCCGATGATGCGTTTCTTGCGTAACGGCAGATAAAACAGAATGAAAGCAACGCCCAGACTGGCGATCAGAAAGCTGATGGCAAATCCGGGAGCTTTGTCACGGATCCTGCTATCCAGAATATCTGCACTCCGGCCGAGGTACATGTGAGAAATCTTTCCGCTTCCATCCTTGTAAGGATTATTGATCCGCAAAGTGAGCACACTGCCGGAATCTTCCCGAGAGATGGGAACCGAGGCATAGGAGGCACCCGGAGTGGCTCCGAAAAAAGCACCTTCCGGCTGCATAGTCTCATAGACAGTGCGCCCGTCGATCAGAACGGAGACATTTGTACTTTTGTAGAAAAAGTAAAGTTTCCTGTCCTGGGAAAGCGTGGGAATCTCTTTGGAAACGATGGTAAGACCGCTGATATGGGAAAAATCGGCAGGCGTACCGTCTTCCGCGACCCATCCTTGTGAAAAGTCGATGTAATCGGAACCGAAAGTCTCTCTGTTCTGCCTGGGAAGACAGTAAAACAGGATGGTAAAAAATGCAACGCCAAGCATCAGGTAAAAAAGGATTCTGGTAAAGACGTATGAAATTTTATGTTTCTTTGAAACTGTTGATTTTGTATTCATAGCCCTATTATAGTAAGAAAGTTCTATAAAAGTCAATGTACGCATGAGACAAACAAAAGAATTTATTGGAAAGACAAAAAGTTGTTGCACGACGAAGAAATGTGTGCTATGGTATCAGTGTTGTCGCGTTAATGCGATAAAGATTTACTCTGGAGAGTCCTTCCACGGGAAACGTTTGCTGATTCTCGTATAGAAGGCGCCGAAGGTGTACGGCAGATTACTGCTAATCTCTCAGGCAAAAGGACAGAGCATCTATATGCTTATTCCCATTCTCTTCGGAAGAAATCAATCTACTATAGGAAACGTCATAAAAAGTGACGGGAGAAGAGGGAATATGTTAGACATGATTAGTAACTTTCTGACCACGGTGGATGATTTCGTCTGGGGCTTACCCCTGATCATCCTGATTCTGGCAACCGGTATTTTTCTTACCACCAGACTTCGATTTCTTCAGATCACGAAACTACCCCATGCAATCAAACACTTAATTGCCAATGAGAAGACAGGCGAAGACGGTGAAGTATCCAGCTTTGCGGCACTTTGTACTGCTTTGTCCGCTACGATCGGAACCGGAAATATCGTCGGTGTGGCAACGGCTATTGTAGCAGGCGGTCCCGGTGCTTTGTTCTGGATGTGGATCGCTGCGCTGGTAGGTACGGCTACGAAGTATTCCGAATGCCTGCTGGCGGTGAAATATCGTGTGGTAGCAGAGGACGGACACATCATCGGTGGACCCTTCTACTATATCGAGAACGGTATGGGCAAGAACTGGAAATGGCTGGCGAAAATCTTCGCTTTTATGGGCGTATGCGTGGGATTGTTCGGTATCGGAACCTTTACCCAGATCAACGGTATCACCAGTGCGGTACATAATTTCTTCGATGCGAATAATGCACATACAGTGCATTTGTTCGGTATGGAATATTCCTGGAGCGTTGTAATCTCCGGTATTCTTTTGACCATCTGTGTGGCATTGGTTGTCATCGGCGGTCTGAAGCGTATCTCTACAGTAGCACAGGTCGTGGTTCCTTTTATGGCAGTTACTTATGTGGTATCCTGTCTGCTGGTGCTGATCTTTAACGTAACCGCAATTCCTTCCGCTATCGTGACCATCGTACAGAGTGCGTTTGGTATGCGGGCTGTGGCAGGAGGCGCTTTGGGTGCCGTGATCATGGCAATGCAGAAAGGTATTGCGAGAGGTATCTTCTCGAATGAAGCCGGTATTGGCAGTGCGCCGATTGCAGCAGCTGCAGCACAGACCGATTCCCCTGTAAAACAGGGACTGATCTCTATGATGGGTACGATCATTGATACCCTGATCATCTGTACCATGACCGGTCTTACTATCGTTATCACGGACTCCTGGAATGTGGGACTGGATGGTGTAGATGTTACGACCAGAGCGTTCCAGGTGGGTCTTCCTTTTAATAACACGATTGCGTCCTTCATCCTGATGGTATGTCTGGTATTCTTCGCATTTACGACGATCCTGGGCTGGGACTATTACAGTGAGAGATGTCTGGAGTACCTGATCGGTCAGAAACCGAAGGCAATCAAGGCATATCGCTGGCTGTACATTGCCTGCGTATTTATCGGACCTTACATGACGGTCAAGGCAGTATGGACCATTGCGGACATCTTCAACGGTCTGATGGCGATTCCCAATCTGATTGCCCTGCTGGCACTGAATGGTGTGGTTGTGGCAGAAACCAAGAAATACCTTGACAACGCTAAGAAAAAGTTTTAAAAAAGTTCTGTAGCCCTATTGCGTCCGGAAATATTTTCCGGTCGATATAGAAGTGAGGAACAATATGAAAGATTTGACAAAGGGCAAACCGTCAGTGATGATACTGACGTTTGCCCTTCCTATTTTTTTAGCAAATTTATTGCAACTGACCTACAGCCTGGCGGATACCAGGATCGTAGGTACTTTTTTAGGAGAAGATGCGTTGGCGGCCGTCGGTGCGACCACGACACTGAGCAATCTGATTGTGCAGTTTCTGATGGGAATGTGTAATGGATTTGCCATTATTTCTGCGCAGTATTTCGGGGCAAAGGATATGACAAAGCTGCGGAAGTCTCTGGGAAATGCTCTGGTGCTGGGGATCTTTGTCGCAATTGTCATGACAGTGGCGGGACTGGTATTTCTGCAGCCAATCCTGCGTTTCCTGAATGTTCCGGAAGACTTGTCGGAAACGGCATCCCGGTATGTAACAGTGATCATTGCGGGACTGGTCGTTACTTTATTATATGATGTATTGTCCGCAACGCTCCGGGCCATTGGCGATACGGTAACGCCATTGATCGTGCTGGCAGTTTCCGTGGTAATGAATATTGCCGGTGACCTGTTCTTTATCGTTGTGCTGCAGGCGGGCGTGCGCGGTGCGGCAATCGCTACGGTACTGTCCCAGTGTGTGGCAGTAGTGGTATGCGCCGTATATTTATGGAAGAAATACGAGTTTTTGCGGATCGGCAGAGGAGATCTTAAGCTCGAAAGAGACGGGATGCTCCGCAATATGTTAAGCTCCGGCCTTTCCATGGGATTTATGAGTTCTCTGGTGAATATCGGTACCCTGACCTTACAGACATCCATCAACAAGCTCGGACAGGATATCATTATTGCCCATACGGCGGCCCGCAAGATATCGGAAATCTTTATGATCATGTTCAGCGTCTTCGGTCAGACCATGGCCACTTACTGTGGACAGAATCTGGGAGCGGGCAGGATCGACCGGATCCGCAGAGGAATCTTGCTGGCTATCGCATACACCTGTATCTGGTGCACGCTGAATATCGTGACCAGTTATACGATCGGTGACTGGCTGGTATGGCTGGTGACAGGCAGCAGGAAAGAGGAAGTCATTTATAACGCTACCTTATATCTGAAAGTCGATACACTGTTTTATTATGTCACGGCGGTGATCTGTATTGTGAGAAATTCCATGCAGGGATTGGGGGAGCGCATTGTGCCTTTGATCTCCAGCTCGCTGGAAATGATTGGAAAAATTGTGATCGCAGCAACTCTGGTTCCCCGGTTCGGATATCCCGGAGTAATTGCAGCGGAGCCCATCGTGTGGTTCATTATGGTGATCCCTCTTCTGATTAAAATCTTCCGGATGCCATTGTGGAAAACAGAAAATACTTAACATTTTCGTAGATGTAAGTGGTAACATGCTTAACATTAAGTAAAAATAGCCAAAAAACCAATCAGATTACTTGCTATTTTGTCGAATTGTATTACTATATGGAAAATGATACAATGATTTTACCGAGAAAATACTTAAACGTTTTCGATATGAACCTGTTGTAACAAGTCTTTGCAGAAAGGCAGATGTGGTAAGTATGAAAAAGACAGAAAGCAAGAAAACGAGAGTAAAAGGGAATGCGGTAAAACGGGAAAAGAAGCAGAGCCCTCCTTTTTTCACAATTTCTAAAAAGATTCTGTCGCTGAGTCTGTTGCCTATGATCATTGTATGTGCACTGGTGGCAACGGTGGGCTCCAAAGCATTGGAATCCGGAATTGAAGAACAGATCGAACAGTCTTTGCAGATCGTGGGTGTGAGCGTGGATGAGACATACACCAACCTCTATGAAGGGGATTACAGCAGAGATAAGGGAGGAAAAGTCCGCAAGGGAAGTACTGCGATCTCCGGAGAGACGCAGCTGATCGACGGGCTGCAGGAGAAGACCGGATTTCAGGTGTCATTTTTGTATGGCAATATGCGTCTGATCACGACACTGAAGAAACCGGAAGGCGGACGCATTAACGGAACTACGCTGGAGGACGAGATTTACACACAGATCCAGACGGGAGAGCCGTTGTTTTTGAGGGATTGTACCATTTCCGAAGTGGATTATTATGTATATTATCAGCCGTTAATCAACTCCGACGGTTCTGTGATCGGTGCTATCGAGGTGGCAACACCGGTACAGAATGTAAAGAATACGATTCAGGCACAGGTGAAGGATATTATTCTGATTGCCCTGGTATGCGTGGTAGCGGCGGCAATTCTGGTAAGCGTATTGTCCCGCAGTATGGTCAAGACGATGAAGAAGACAAAGCATTTCCTGGGCAAAATTGTGGCCGGAGAACTTGATGCGGAGCCGGATGAAAAACAGTGCCGCAAGAAGGATGAACTGGGAGACGTTTACCGGATTTCTGTAAAATTGCAGAAAACACTGCGTTCCATCGTGACAGATATTAAGGAATCCGCGGACAATCTGACAGGATCTGCCAACAAACTGATCAAGATGGCACAGGATACGCAGGAATCTGTCAATGATGTCTATCAGGCAGTGGGTGAGATCTCCGAAGGTGCCAGAAATCAGGCAAACGAGACTACGGATGCCAATGAAAATGTAGTAAGGATCGGAGAACAGATCGAATATATTTCCGATGAAGTGAATTCGCTGACAGACTATGCCGGACGGATGGCAGAGGCGGAAAAGGCTTCTGAAGAGATTATGAAGGAACTCAACAGCTCCAATGAGAGTACCAAGGAATCTGTACTGCGGGTAGCAGAGCAGATCACCGATATGAACGGTGCGATTCAGAATATTACCAAAGCAGTATCCATGATTCAGGATATTGCGGACGAGACGGATCTGTTGTCACTGAATGCCAGCATTGAGGCTGCCAGGGCCGGAGAAGCCGGCAGGGGATTTGCCGTGGTGGCAGAGCAGATCAGTAAGCTGGCAGATCAGTCCAAACATTCTGCAATGGAAATCGAGAAGATTATCGAAAATATTATGGAATCTTCCGGCAGAATGGTAGAGATCATGGACGAAGTAGAGACGAACATGAACCATCAGCAGAGTAAACTGGAGGAGACCGGCGTCAAGACAGCCGCTGTGGCGGACGGCGTAGAGAATTCTCTGCAGCATATCGGCGGTATCCGGGAGAAGATGGACGTCCTCGGCAAATCCGGCGGTGCAATCCGGGATGTTGTGGAAGGATTGTCGGCAATCTCCGAACAGAATGCAGCATCCGCAGACAGTACCATGCAAGCGGCTCATGGCATGAGTGATACCATGACAGAACTGATGAATTCTTCTGAGAATCTGCTGGCATTAGCGGATAAGTTGGAAAAGGTACTGGATGTTTTCAAGGTATAAAGAGGGTGCCGGAAGCTGTCCGGCAGGGAGATAACATATAAATGACAGAAAATGCAGTCCGGTTTTCACAGAAAACCGGACTGCATTTTCGTGTGGTTTATTGACGGAGATACCATCATGAATTACAATATAAGGGATGTAAGGAATGAATATATCAGACGGGAGAGAAGGAGAATGCAAATGAAAGAGATGGAACGAAATAACCGGGTGGCCATGATAGCACATGGTGTGATCAATGCATGTATGCTTTTCATTAGCGTGATCGGATTCGTTGAGCACACAGTATCGGCTCCGGTATTGGTAGTGCTGATACTTCTTGGAATCATACCGGTTTTGGCAGAATTTATTTGTTGGAAGAGGGATCATGCGACCAAAGCTATAAAACATCTGTCACTGATCGGATTTGCGTTGTTTTATACGGTGCTGCTTTTTACGGCACAGTGCAACATGGTGTATGCATTTGTAATTCCCATGATGTTTGCAGTCATGCCTTATCATGATGTCAAGGCATTTGTACTTATTAATGTGGGGACGGTGGTAGAGAATATCCTGGTGGTGCTCCTGGGAGCCACACAAGGGGGATTTGGTTATCTGGGGCAGGACGCAGGATTTATACAGATTTCGGTAATGATTCTGCTGTGCATTACATCCATCTATGCTACCATATCCAACCAGAAGAACACCGATGAAAATATAGAGAGCATTACAGCTGCGCAGGACCGCACGGAAGCAACCTTACGTGAGGTCATGGAAATGAGCAGCCGGATGGAGACTTCAGTAGCTGATATCACAGCGGAATTGAATAAACTGGAAACTGCTTTTGACAGTACAAAAACAGCTATGGAGGAGGTGTCTGCAGGTTCCGGCGAGTCTGCCGCGGCGATCCAGCAGCAGACGGCCCAGACGGAGGCTATTCAGGAAAAAGTCAATACCGTGGGTGAAGTGGCTGAGACAATCGGAAATAACATGGAACATACGATAGAAATACTGGATGCCGGAAAAGAAGAGATGACCGGCCTGAAGGAGCAGGCAGAGGATTCTGCAAGGAACAGTGAGCTGGCAGCACGGAAGCTGGAAACACTGGATCATTATATGCAGGAGATGCATTCTATCGTGGAAATCATCAGCAAAATAGCCAATCAGACCAGCCTTCTGGCGCTGAACGCCAGCATAGAGGCAGCCAGAGCCGGTGAAGCCGGCCGCGGATTCTCCGTAGTGGCGACGGAGATTTCAGGAATGGCCACCCAGACAAAGGATGCTACCGGCAATATCGCGGAGCTGATCCAAAATGTATCCGGAGCGATAGGAGAAGTGGTAACAGTCATCCGCCAGATGATAGACGGCATCAGTAGCCAAAGGGAAGGAACGATGCGCGCGGCGGACAGTTTCACGGCAATTGAAGACAGCAGCTATACAATCGTGGATAATCTGGGTGAGATGCTTCAGACAGTAGAAGCTCTGAAAACAGCCAACCAGGAGATCGTGGATTCCATTCAGACAATCTCAGCGACTACGGAAGAAGTGTCTGCCCATGCCAGTGAGACACTGGAAGCGGAAGAGAGAAACAGAGAGATTCTGCAGAAAATTACTGAAAATATGAATTCTATGGTAAAAAAATAAGTAACGGTTCCTGTGACAGAACGGACAGGATAGAAACAGGAGTGACAGAATATGCATGACAACGGGGTGACTTTACAGAAAAAGGTGTTACAGAATCTGGATATACCGTATTCGTATGAACTGGCAAAACGAATGGAACAATACCGGTCACATCCGACACTGGGGTATCGCCCGGCAGGTTCTAAGGCAGAATTTGAGACCGGAGAGATGCTGAAGACAGAAATGGAAAAAATCGGACTGTCTGAGGTTACAAAGGATGCTGTGACGGTAGACGGCTGGGAATTTCATAAGGCAGCGTTAAGCTACACGAATGCAGCCGGGGAGACCGTGTCAGCAGAATTGGGAGCCTATCAGACAACCTTTGTCACCGATGGCCCCAAGGAATTTTCCATGATGTATCTGGGAAAAGGAACGGAGACGGACTATCAGGGAAAAGATGTCAGGGATAAGCTGGTATTGGTGGAGATCAACCAGAGAGATGAGTGGTGGATCAATTATCCTGTATACCAGGCACATCTGAAGGGAGCCGCAGCCCTGATCGCAGTGCAGAGTGGCGGCTATGGCGAAATCGACGATGAAGCTTTGAATGCACAGGATATTGCCGGACCGGAGGATGCTCCTGCTTTTTCCATTTCCAGAAAGGATGCGGCCGGTCTGCTGGAGTTGCTGCGTGATCAGGAGGAAATAACGGTCACCTTTGATGCGGAATCCAGGGTGACAAGAAACTGTACCACTTATAATATTGTGGGAAAGATTCCCGGAAAACATCCTGACCGCATGGTGCTTTTGTCTGCGCACTATGATTCCTATTTTGACGGATTTCAGGATGACAATACAGCGGTCGCCCTGATGTTTGGTATTGCAAAGGCGTTGCGGGACAGTGGTTTCCAACCGAACAATACCATTGTGATCTGTGCCATGGCATCCGAAGAATGGGGAGTTGTGGATTCCAATTTCGACTGGTCTACGGGAGCTTATGAGCAGATATTTACCGCACATCCGGAGTGGGTAGGGAAGGTAATTGCAGATCTGAACTTTGAACTTCCTGCACTGGCACATGGCACCAGAGCGAGGATCCGCAGCTGCTATGAATATGTCAGCTTCCTGGAGGAATATCTGGCGGATCTGCCGAATCTGACGATAGCCTATCCGGAAGAGACGGCAGTGACATCTCCGATTGAGACCTGGTCGGATGATTTTTCCATGGCGATCGCAGGTGTACCGTCCATGGTAAATGATTTCACCGGCGGAAGCTTTATGGAGACCCACTACCATTCCCAGTTTGACAACGATGAGTTTTATGATGAACAGGTATATCGTCTGCATCACGAGCTGTTTGCTCTGCTGATCCTGGCGCTCGATGAAACGGCAGTGGTGCCGTTACAGTTTTCACCGGTGGTACAGCGGATTCGCAAGGGTTTGGAACAGTGTCGGGAGATCTGCTACCGCGCTGATGTGGCTGGGCAGCTGGGAGAGAAAAAGCGAATTTTGCTTGAAAAAATTGAGGAACTGGAGACTTTAAGTGACCGGGCGCTCAGAAGATGCCGGGAAGAATATGAAGCGGTAGAGGAATACAACCGTAACTACAAACAGTTGCTTAGAGATGGAAAATACGATGAGGCGGAGGAACTTTTCCAACAGACCAGACCACTGGAACAGAAGCTGCTTGCAAGGTTCAAACAGGAGCAGGATGCTTTTGTGCGGATTGACTGGTACGGAAATGTGTTGTATCCTCATGAGATATGCAGTGCAAATCTGAGACTTCTGGGCGGAGCGGTGAGAAATCTGAAGGAACAGAGACTTTCCTCCGCACTTCGTAAGCTTTATCAGGTAGACAACAATGCCTATGCCTTTAATTTTGATGAAGAAGTATATAGGCATTTTACGGATTATGTATTCCATCAGCCGAAGGATCGCCTGAAATGGGGTTACGGAAGGCTGCCGGAGCATGAAAATCTATATGGAACGGTCAAGCAGCTTCTCCAAAAAGAAAAACAACTGGAGACGTTGACAGGATCCGGTATGAAGGAAATGGACTACCGGGAAGAAATTACCAGCCTGGAGCATGCATGCAGCAAGCTTGTGGTCAGCCTGATGAATATCGTGCAACAAATGGAGAAATCTGTGACAGAGATATTCGAATTGTAATGATGGCGAGAGCAGAGCACGGAACGATCCACAGACAACAAAGCCGGGGAATGACATCATCATAATAAGGAGATAACAGTAAATACAATTATGGAAAGTGATAAGTTATATCGTGTGCAGAAGGAAGACCTTCCGAAAGTGGAGAAAATGCTGAATCAGTGCTTTGCACACGATCCGTTGTACGAGACGCTGATTCCGGATCCGGAAGTCCGTAAAAATCTGATGCCGGAGCTGTTTAAATGTGACATGGATGAATTTTATGCGACCTGTGAGATCTTCGCAGACAGCGCGGATCTGAACAGTGTATTGGTGGTATCGGATGAAGCGGAGCCGTACAATGTATTTCAGTTCTATTTTACAGAGGCCATGGCTGCTTTACAGACGGATTCCTATCTGATCAAGGAGGATCCTTCGTTAAAGACATTTCGGAATTTTATGAAGGGTGAGGATTATCTGAATTCCAGCTGGACGGATCAACTGCATCAGAATCAGCGTCTGCATATCATTTATCTGGCGGTGGATCCATCCATGCAGCATCATGGGATCGCGGCGGAACTTCTGGAGGAAGCCATTGACTATGCCCAGAAGCACAAACTGATGATCTCCCTCGAAACACATAATCCAAAAAACGTGGAATTCTATGAAAAGTTCGGATTCAAGGTATATGGCGTGATGGAAAAGAATTTCCCGCTAAAGCAATACTGTCTGATCCGTGAGGTGCAGTAATATTGCTGAAAAATTCAGAAAAATCCGGAAACGCAACTGCCGGTTGACAAAATTTCAAGGGCACTTGGTAGTTGTCAACCGGCTCTTTTGTTATGATTTTCCTATGTCGACGATCTATGTGTGCACAAGAAAACATTAATAAAAGAAGGAGAGAAGGAAAATGATCCTGTCAGAAAAAATAATAATGTTGCGTAAGAAATGTGGGTGGTCCCAGGAGGAACTGGCAGAACGCCTGGACATTTCCAGACAGTCCGTATCCAAATGGGAGAGCGGAGCCTCAATCCCGGATCTGGAACGCATTGTCAGTATGAGCCAGTTGTTCGGAGTTACTACGGATTACTTATTAAAAGATGAAATAGAAGAGACGGAATTCGCCGATGGAATGACACCGGAGATCACAGAGGGCAAAGTGATCACGGTGGAGGAAGCCAATACTTTTCTGGAAGCTACGAAAAAATATGCTGCCCGGATTGCTCCGGCAGTATCCTTATGTGTGCTCTCTCCGGTTGTATTGTTGTGGCTATTGGGAATGGCAGGTGCCAAAAGAGGAGCTGTCACAGAAAATGTTGCGGGAGGAATCGGTCTTATCGTACTATTACTGATGGTGGTAGTTGCGGTAGCGGTATTTCTTCTCACCGGAATCCCATACAAGAAATATGAATATCTGGAAAAAGAAAAGCTGACACTGCAATACGGGGTGTCCGGAATCGTGGAGAAAGCAAAAGAAACCTTTGCGGGAACCTACCGGATCTGCATAACCCTGGGTGTTGTGTTGTGTATCCTGGGAGTGGTGCCTTTGCTGATAGTATCCATTTTTTTCGGGAATAATGGTTATGCGGTAATCCTCGCTACGGATGTTTTGCTCATTGTAGTGGCGATCGCTGTATGGCTGTTCGTGTGGTCCGGTATTATCTGGGGCGGTTTTCAGAAATTGCTTCAAGAGGGGGATTATACTGTGGAGAATAAGGCAGTCAACCGGAAGTATGAGCATGTGACAGCAATTTACTGGTGTGTCTGGACAGCGGTTTATCTGGCCATCAGCCTGCCGACGATGCGTTGGGACATTACCTGGGTCGTATGGCCTGTGGCTGGAGTATTGTATGGGGCACTGCTGGCGTTTTTGAAGATAAAGAATCGGAAAGCAGAGCACGAATAAGCGGATTTCAAGGAGAAATGCAGACGGTGTGAAAAGGAGCGGAACATATGACAGTGGTATGCCTTGTAATACTGGCAGGAATTTTCTGGGGAGATTTTTTCCTGAAAAATTATATAGAGTCGCATGTGGACGAGAGGGAAGAACGAGAGCTCTGCCGTGGAAAACTTCTGATCCGTAAGCATCATAACAAAGGCATGATGCTCAATGCCGGACAGAAGAGAAGGCGTCTGGTGGCTGCTGTTTCACTGGCATTTACACTGATATTGACCGTTGTTTTTATTGTGAGTCTGGGGCATCGGGGCAACAATCTGCTGCGACTGGGTCTGGCGCTGTTGCTTGGTGGTGCATTTAGCAATACCTATGACCGCCTCCGCAGAGGTTATGTGGTGGATTATGTAAGCTTCCCGGTGAAATGGCAGG
>CAKRRS010000061.1 GCA_934394665.1 uncultured Acetatifactor sp.
ATCCACTTCTTTAGGGAATTCACACTCGGAGACGTTACAGCTGCCAGAAGGCATTCTGTCCGTTCCGGGAGTCCGTCACTTTGCAAAAATATATTTCACTAACTTGCCAGTTCCGGTAGTTCCGGCAACATTTAGTTATGGCACTCTTTTCTGCGGAGCGCAAATCCACCGAACAGGCATACCGCAGCGGCACTCAGAAGCCAGAACAATACAGAACTGTCACCTGTCTTAGGAACATTATCGTATGCGGAAGACGATGCAGCTGCATTGGACGTGGGCTGGGTAGCCTGGGTGGGAGCAGCGGTCTGGGTGGGCTGTTCGGGCTGATTGGTAACGACAGCGGCAGGGGCAGTCTTGCTGTAATATGCAGTATCTGTTCTCACAGAACCATCCTCGATCGCAAGCTTTCCGGCAGCAAAATTATAATAGTCAAAATAAGTGCTCTGATCACGGTCATCCTTTGCAATCAGATGATTTACTGTACCTGCACAGTTGATATAAGCGTGCAGATTGTTCAGGGAATCTCCGCCCATGCCGATCATTTCCAGGGTGGTTACGTTACTGTTGAAGTTTGCCTTGGCGTTTCCGTATACATAAGCATGAGCAACATCGCCGTTGATTGCTGCAACGGTGTCGGGAAGAACATAGACACTGTCATAGCCATTGGCATGAACCACGTCGGTCTCGCTGTTAGAGGACTTGATGGTCAGATTACCGAGGCGGACAGACAACTTCAAAGGCTGGGAATTGCCATTGCCGTCAAGATTCTCGACTACGACATAATCGCCATCTTTGATCTGCTGATGAAGATAGAACAGTTCACGATCCTGTGAAGAGTCAGACCAGGTAGAGGCCTGCTTGAAACGCCATTCCCCGTCTTTGTAATTGACGACATAAGTGGCGGGTTCCGCAGCCTTTACCGTAGTGCTTCCTACGCCGGGTAATGCAAAGCATACCGCAGCCAAAGCGAACAATGCTACTAATTTTTTGAGTCTTTTCATAAGAAACCTCCTGTTAGTGGGGCAGTTATTCCTGTAGGGGAAGATAGTAATCGCCGGGCGCCACTTCTTTGGCAACCACTACAAATCTGCCCTGCTCGACATGGTATACACAGGTAGACAGGGTCAGAAAATGATCCCCGAATTCTGCCGTGACACCGGTGTCGTACTGAGATAACTGCTTGATATTGTTATAAAAGTCATCAAATTCTTCCCGGGTATCTGCCTGGAAAAATTTGTAGAACTTAAATACCTGATCTGTTTTCCGATAGACCTGGGAGCGGAATACCGCAATGACTTCATAATTGCGCCGGCACTCTCTGGTGTACAGAATAATATTTTTGTGATTTTCGTAATAATCAGGATCCTCATAGTCTGTCAGGTTGCCAAACATGGCGCCGGATTTCATGTTATGCCCATGAATGATGAGGTTCGTGGTGAGCGGATCCAGACAACTGTCGGTATCCAAGAGCAGACAGCCGTTTTTATTCTCGCTGCCGTCAAAAGCGCGATACAGGTAATAGGTCTCATCCTCAGGAGTCCACATCACGGGATAATCAATCCCGGTTCCCGGAATCTGCAGCCAGGCGGCCATGTCTTTGTTGGCAAGAAAACTGTCAGCGTAAGGATTGTCAATACGTGTAACTTCTTCCGTCGCGGCTGTGGTCTCTTCTGCTTTTGCACCGCTTTCGGAAACGGAAGCAGATACAGAAGGCTCTATGGGGGCGGACGAAGCTGGTTCGGTGACAGAGGTCTCTTCCTGCGTCGGACGTAATGCCTCCAGCGACTCTTCCATGTGCCGATCCTCCAGACGACCTCTTACAAATAGAATTACCGCTGCCAGAATACAAACTCCCGCGAAAACAAATAAAAGAAAGGAAATCATTTTTTTATTGCGTTTCATGTTCCTATTATACGCTGAACCGGTAATAGGATGCAAGCGTTTCAAACAAAAGGTTTTCTTAATTTTCGGAAGATATTTCCGGCTGAAAAAGCATATAGAATAAGAAAGACCACGGAGAATGCAAAATGGAACAGAAAATATTGCGGGTGGTGATGGCTTGTCTGCTTCTGATCGCAATGGCCGTTGTCGGAAGGCAGACTGCGGCTTATGTAAAAACGGTGCATGCGGTAAACGCGCTGTTTACAGTTGTAGAAAACAAAAAAATGGAGGAAGCGTGCGTGGTCATTGATGCCGGCCACGGCGGAGATGATCCCGGAAAAATCGGAATCAACGGGGCGAAAGAAAAGGATATCAATCTGTCTATTACCGAAAAACTTAAGAATTATCTGGAGGCAGACGGAATCCGGGTGGTGTTGACCAGAGATACCCAAGACGGTCTGTATGATGCAGATGCGTCCAACAAAAAGGTGCAGGACATGAAGCGCAGGATCGAAAAAATAGAAAAAGCGGATCCGGTTCTCACTGTAAGCATTCATCAGAACAGCTATCCGGAAGAATATGTGCATGGTGCCCAGGTTTTCTATTATGCAGGAAGCGGATCGGGGGAAGCACTGGCGACGTTTCTCCAGAACCAATTAAGAAAAACCCTGGATCCGGACAACAACAGGCAGATCAAACCAAATGACAGCTATTATCTGCTCAAAAAGACCAAAGGAACCATTGTCATTGTGGAATGTGGATTTTTGTCGAATGGTGGGGAAGCGGAGAAACTGTGCGAAGACGCGTATCAGGACAGGGTGGCATGGGCAATCCATAAAGGTATTTTGCAATATTTATATCATCAGGAAACAGGAAAATCAAAATAACGGCAGGAGTTGTATACAAACTTCTGATATGATAAAATAAAGCTTGTTATATTACTTTATAACAGTAAATAATAGGAAAACGGATGGGAAGAGATAGGAAACATGAGTCGATTTGCAAAAATACGGGATTATCTGCTGGCAGCGATTGTGACATTTGCGCTGCAATGTACGTTTGAAATTTGTCTGGGCGGTTACGTGGATTCAAATCTGGTCAACGGACTGAATAAATTATACGGGGCATTTACGGTTCTGAATTATATGGATCTGCTGGTGTTTGCGGCAGTGCTTTTTCTGCTTCGGGAGGTTCATAAAAAAGAGACGAAAATAGATGTGGCAACGCTGGTTCTTTCTGTGGCGCTGTCTTTTCTGCTGATCGTATGTATCAGTTTTAAAAAGTATAATGCTGCCTGTTTCCTGTGGGATAATTCGTTTCAGATCCTGCTGTCTTGTTTTTGTATTACAGGCTTTGCCATCGTATGTTATCTGGTACTGAGACAGTTCTTTTTCGGGCTGGAGCAGGTGCGGCTGAGCAGTCAACAGGCATCCGGTTCCCTGCAGCTTATCGGCTTCTGCGTGATTGCAGTTATCTGGCTGGCATGGATTTTGTTAAATTATCCGGGGACGACAAGCGGTGACGGACTTGTGCAGCTGAAACAGTTCCTGGGGGATCAGGACTGGGGAGCGGCACATCCGCCCTTTTCTTCTGCAATCATGGGCATCTGTTTCGTGACCGGAAGAGCACTTGCCGATGCTAATTTCGGCTTCTTCTTATACTGTCTGCTGCAGACAGTAGTGGGAGCATACGCATTTTCCCTGAGTATGAGGAAATTACAGGAACTGGGAATCTCTTTTGAATGGTGCCTGCTGGGAATTCTGTATTTTGCACTGACTCCTTTTTGGGGAACGTATGCGCAGTGGTTTGAAAAAGATCTCTTATATGCGGAAGTTACGGTGCTGCAGGCGATTTATCTGATGTCAGTCGTCAAAAAGCAGAAATGCGAAGGAAAGGATGCCGTGTTGTTGGCGCTTTTCAGTATCTTGTCAGCATTACTTCGCAATAACGGAATTTATGCGATTGTTCCGACACTGATTTTGCTTGCGATTTATTTAAAAAAGAAACAGCGCATCAGGGTGCTGCTGATCCTGCTTGCGACATTCCTGGCCTATGAGGGTGTCACGATACTGGTCTACGGAGGCTTGCTGGGAGTCGGCAGACCGGCTGCTTCGGAAGGTCTGAGCGTACCGTTCCAGCAGACTGCGAGGTATGTCTGTGAGTACGAACAGGAAGTAACAGAGCAGGAAAGAAAAGTAATCGATGATGCATTGAATTTTGAGGGAATGAAAAATTATGAGCCGACAATCTCAGATCCGATCAAGATATTGTATCGCGGTGGAGACCTGACGGAATATATGAAGATCTG
This sequence comes from uncultured Acetatifactor sp., assembly GCA_934394665.1. Taxonomy (GTDB): domain Bacteria; phylum Bacillota; class Clostridia; order Lachnospirales; family Lachnospiraceae; genus Acetatifactor. Next base: position 4,190 of record CAKRRS010000061.1, read on the forward strand.
GGTACAGATGTTTTTCAAGCACCCGGGATGCTATGTGGCGGCATTTATCAATAAGGGATATGGGTATCTGGCACCGGTGGAGCAAAATATTGAGGCCTGGATTCAGCTGGAATATCCGGAATATGCACAGGAACTGGGAATCCAGCATGTATTTCCGATACAGACTTCGGAATTCCTTTTGCAGATCTGGCTGCTGAGTATGCGGCTTCCGCTGGTGAAATATTTGTGTACACCGGGACTTTATACCTGGATTTTGCTGATCCTTACATTTTTCTTGTGGAAAAAGAAAAAATACGCCGCAATCATTTTGATGATCCCCAGTTTTGTAAATGTGTTGGTATGTCTGGCTTCGCCTATGGCAAATGCAATCCGCTATGAATTGCCAACGGTAGCAGTGATACCGCTATTGCTCGGCTGGACAGTTTATTCCCTGCATGCAACATCACAGGAGATGTAACGCGGAAGCATCTTTCCATTTTAGCAGGGATATGCTATACTATATCCAAATGCGTTGATTGTTTTTCGTATTTGCAGAAGGAGTCACAGAAGGAATAAATATGGATACTGAGATTATAAAAATTCATCCGGGGGAAGGTGTTGTCAGCGAAGAAGATGACAGAAAGCTTCAGGCAGCGGGTGAAATCCTCAAAAAGGGAGGGCTGGTGGCGTTCCCCACTGAGACGGTATACGGACTGGGTGGCGATGCCCTGAATCCCACGTCTTCCCGGAAAATATATGCTGCGAAGGGCAGGCCGTCGGACAATCCACTGATTGTCCACATTTTCCGGTTTGAAGATATCTATAAGATTACCCGGGAAGTGCCGGAAGCAGCGCGCAGGATTGCCGATGCATTCTGGCCGGGACCCTTGACCATGATTCTGCCGAAATCCGACGCGGTGCCTTATGAGACGACCGGTGGACTTGATACCGTGGCGATCCGCATGCCGTCACATCAAGCGGCACAGAAGCTGATTGAATACAGCGGCGGATACATTGCAGCGCCCAGTGCCAATACTTCGGGCAAACCCAGCCCTACCCTGGCAAAATATGTCGAGGAAGACATGATGGGACGGATCGATGCCATTATTGACGGCGGAGAGGTCGGCATCGGACTGGAGTCCACGATCATTGATCTGACGGTGACACCGCCGCAGATCCTGCGACCGGGATATATTACGCAGGAAAAGTTAAGTGCTGTATTGGGCACGGTAGATACGGATACGACCATTCTTCGTGCAGACAGCGGACAGGCGCCCAAGGCTCCCGGGATGAAATACAGACATTATGCACCGAAGGGAGAACTTACCATTGTAGAGGGAGAACCTGAGCAGGTAAGAGCATATATGAACCGTGCGGCAGAGGCAGATCATGCTGCCGGAGAGAAGACGGGGATCATCGGTACAGAAGAGATGCTGTCCGGGTATACGGCAGACGTGGTAAAAAGCGTCGGCAGCCGCAAGGACGAAGACAGTATTGCCAGACACCTGTACACGATCCTGCGGGAATTTGATGATGAAGGTGTGACGAAGATTTACTCGGAAGGATTTTCCACGGAAGGCTTCGGACAGGCAATCATGAACCGACTGCTGAAAGCAGCGGGACACAAAGTGGTAAAGCTCTGAACTGTTTTCGGACAGACAATACACGCAGACAGCATGGACTGAGGATTGTCCGGTGACTGCATTTAACAGTAAACATAATAAGGAGAACAAAAATGATAGCAATTGCAAGTGATCATGGAGGATATGATCTGAAGGAAAGTGTAAAGAAGTATTTGGAAGAAAAGAATGTCCCGTATCAGGATTTTGGATGTGACAGCAAGGCAAGCTGCGATTATCCGGTATTCGGACATGCTGCAGCAAAAGCAGTGGCAGACGGTACCTGCGAAAAAGGCATCGTGATCTGCACCACCGGTATCGGTATCAGCATTTCTGCAAATAAGGTAAAAGGCATCCGCTGCGCACTGTGTGCAGATCCTTTGTCCGCAAAAATGACCAGACTGCACAATGATGCAAACATGCTGGCAATGGGAGCCGGTATTGTAGGTGAGAACCTGGCACTGGAGATCGTGGAGACGTTCTTAAACACTCCTTTTTCCGGCGAAGCAAGACACAGCCGCAGAATCAATCTGATTGAGGAAGTATAAGAAATATACATTAACATATACCAAAACACAGGAGGACAACAATATGTCAAAAGTAGTAGTTATGGAGCACCCTTTAATTGAGCAGAAAATCGGTATTATCCGCAGAAAAGAGACAGGTACTAAGGATTTCAGACAGAATATCAGTGAGATCGCAATGTTAATCGGCTACGAAGCAACTAAGGATCTGGCACTGGAAGAAGTAGAAATCGAGACACCGATCTGCAAGACTACCGTAAAGCAGTTAAAGGGTAAAAAGCTGGCATTGGTTCCCATCCTGCGTGCAGGCTTAGGCATGGTAGACGGTATGTTATCCCTGATTCCTGCCGCAAAAGTAGGACACATCGGTCTGTATCGTGATCCCGAGACCTTAAAACCTGTAGAATATTATTGCAAGCTGCCTGCAGACTGTGCAGAGCGTGAAGTATTCGTGGTAGATCCCATGCTGGCAACCGGCGGTTCTTCCATTGCAGCGATCCAGTTATTGAAGGACAAGGGCTGCAGGAGTATCCGTCTGCTGTGCATCATCGCAGCACCCGAAGGCGTAAAAGCAATGCAGGAAGCACATCCGGATGTGGATATCTATATCGGAGCACTGGATCAGAAGCTGAATGATCATGGTTATATTGTTCCCGGACTGGGAGATGCGGGAGATCGTATCTTCGGCACCAAATAAAGGAGACACTTATGACTGCCAAACGCAGTGACTATATCAGTTGGGATGAATATTTTATGGGGGTTGCCCACCTGTCGGGAATGCGGTCCAAGGATCCGAACACGCAGGTGGGAGCCTGCATTGTCAGCCCGGATAACAAGATTTTATCTATGGGATACAACGGTTTTCCCAAGGGGTGTTCCGATGATGAGTTCCCCTGGGCAAGGGAAAACGCAGAGGATGAGACGGAGACAAAATATCCTTTCGTGACACACAGTGAGCTGAATGCAATACTGAATTACCGCGGCGGATCATTGGAAGGAACGAAATTGTATGTCTCTCTTTTCCCGTGCAACGAATGTGCCAAGGCCATCATTCAGGCAGGGATTCATACCGTAGTCTATGACAGCGACAAGTACAAGGGAACGCCTTCTAATCGCGCTGCCAGACGAATGTTTGATGCAGCCGGGGTGAAATATGTTCCGTACAGTAAAACAGGACGGACGATACATATAGAAGTGTAAAACAAGAACTTGTGCGGATTCACGAAGGATTGACAGAAGGTGTCAAGAAAAGCACAGAGAGTATAAGGAGTAAAACGGTTGAAGCGCCTACAGAAGACAGCTGTGCTGCTTACGGCAGCCATCCTGGCAGGAGCCATTTCTTCAGAAAACGTCAAAGTAGAAGCTACCAGCAGTACCTGGCAGCAGATCCAGCAGGAACAGCAGGAAAAAAATAACCTGCAGAACCAGCTGAATCAGGAAAATGACAATCTGGAGAACCTGAAGGGAGAGCAGAATTCTCTCAAGGGACAACTGAATAATCTGAACGGTCAATTAACCGAGGTCAGCAATAATCTGGCGGATCTGGAACAGCAGATTGCGGATAAAGAGCAGGAAATTGCCGATACGCAGGCAAGCCTGGAGGAAGCGAAGGCTACGGAAGAATGGCAGTATGAATGTATGGTGATCCGTGTCCGGGATATGTATGAACGGAACGAGACCAGCTACATGAATGCGATTCTCAGTGCCCAGAGCTTTGATAAACTGTTGAATGCCGCAGACTTTTTTGAACGCATTGCCGCCTATGATCAGAAAAAGCTGAAAGAATTCGAAGAGAATCGTCAGCTGATTGAAGAGGAAGAGGCTAGACTGCAGACGGAAAAAGCGGAGTTAGACAGCCTGAAGGTTGCCGCGGAAGCGGAGAAAAGCAAGGTGTCCGGTCTGATCAGCCAGACCTCCAACAGTATCGCCAAATATGCCGGAGATATTTCCGAAGCGGAGCAGAGAGCACTGGCGTATGAAGCGGAGATCAAGAAGAAAGAAGAAAATCTGGAAACGCTCCGGAAAAAGCTGGCAGAAGAGATTGCAATGTCACAACGGGCGGCAAATGCTACCTGGCGCGACATTTCTGATATTTCTTTTGAGGAAGGTGACCGTTATCTGCTGGCTAATCTGATCTATTGCGAGGCGGGCGGTGAACCGTATGACGGTCAGCTGGCAGTGGCAAGCGTCGTGATCAACAGGGTCAGAAGTTCGGTTTATCCGAATACGGTCGTCGGCGTCATCTATCAGAATAAGCAGTTCTCACCGGTAGCCAGCGGACGTCTGGAACTGGCGCTGGCGGCCAATAAGGCAACCAGCCGCTGTTATCAGGCGGCTGATGAGGCGATGTCCGGTGTGACAAATGTAGGAAACTGTGTGTACTTCCGTACGCCTGTGGAGGGATTGACCGGTATCAATATCGGTGGACATGTATTTTACTAAAGCGAAAGTGAAAGTATATGAAAATCAACATTGTGGAGCAAAAGGGTTATTCTAACAGAATCATGGACTGGAAGGTCTTCGTAAGGCAGAATCTGACAGTGGCCAAGGCATCGGAATTTTTCTATGAATTTGTAGGGGAAAATTCATTTCGCCCGATAAGTGAGCTGATCTTGCCGGAAGACGGGGAACTGTTAAAGGAAGCCATACAGGCGCATCCCTTTCAAAAGCTGGAGATTATGACGGTCTTAAGTAACTTAAAAGACAGTGTCAGAAATGTATATATGCGGCTGGAGCAGAGTGAGCAGACAGAGAAAGGGACTTTGCTGTATCAGATCACGATAGCGGATATTCATGATCTGGAAGGGAGAAATATCCGTCTGGAGGAGAACCTGATCAAATACCGTCATTTCATGACTTTGGAAGATGTATATTTCTTTGAATATCTGAGCGAACGGGATTATATCACGGTATATAAATATGTGAACGAGCGTGCTATGGGTCAGTTTGAAGGATCTTTGAATGACCTGATCCGACAGGTCTCGCAGGCGCGTGAGGACGGCAATATCGGAAAAGCAGAAGAACGGCTTCGGGCTTTCTGTGCACATCTTCGCAACGGGGAAGATTTTTTCGAAATGGAACTGTTGCAGGGAGAAGACGGTGAACTGTGGAAGGTAAGAGGATCCAAAATCCCGAAGAACCGCAGTATGATGGCAGGGATTATGATCCCTGACAGAAAACGTGAAAAAGAGGCATATTATCTGACCCCGGCAGCCAGAGATGCCGGTACCGGTCTGTTGAATAAACGCGCAATGACGGAATACACGATAGAGCAGCTGAACCAGAAAGACGGTCATACGAGATGGCTGGTCATTATTGATATTGATGACTTTAAGCATATCAATGATACATTTGGTCACATTTTCGGAGACCGTGTGATCCGGGGCGCGGCGGAGACGATGCAGGAACTGGTGGGGCAGCGCGGTGCAATCGGAAGATTCGGCGGAGATGAGTATGTAATGCTGCTTGAAAAGGTGGAGACCAGAGAACAGCTGAAGACATTGCTCAAGACAATCGCAAAGGAACTGGCGCTGGCATTTGACCCCAAGACCTGTGTGACAGCTTCCATCGGCGTATCGGAATATCCGGTGGACGGAACAGAATACGAAGAACTCATGCGCAAAGCGGATAAAGCGCTCTATCTGGCCAAAGAAAAAGGGAAAAACCGCCATATTATCTATGAAGAGAGATTGCATGGAAAGCTGGAAGCGGATGATATGCAGAATATGGCAATGGCCTATGCGGTATCCAAGGAGAAGAAGAGAAAAGTAATTACGGAGATGATTACGCATATCTGTCTCTCCGGCGTGGAAGCGATTGTAAAAAACTCCGAAAAACTACAGCAGATCCGCAGTCTGTTTGATCTGGACGGTATTACGATTTTTGCAGACAGAGGAAATGAGCTTGTCTGCAGAAACGGCAATTATATGGCAGAAGCACCTGACGGTCGCCCGGGATTCGAGGATCCCCAATATCTGTCATTGTTCGGTGAGGATGATATTTTTGTAGAATCCAATATGGTCAAGCTTCGTTCCCAGAGTCCGTCTGCGTATGCCGTGGCCCAGAAACAGGAGATCGGTGCGGCACTGCAGTGCCTGTCACGCAAGGACGGAATCCCGTATGTTATGGTGAATTATGAGATGTTTAACCGTAACCGGAAATGGTCGGATGAGGATATTACACTTCTGACGGTTCTCGGACACTGTATCGGAAATCTGCTGTGTTGCTCCAGATAGCAGAAGAAAAATGTAAAAAATGATACCGGGAGCGAACAGACGAATAAAAAGAGAGCAGACTGCTTGCACAAATATCGGTAAATGTGCAGGACAATCTGCTCTTTATAATTACAGTCCACTCTTTTCCAAGGGACTCTGCAGTCTGTCAAATTTATCACGGTAGATGATTGTGATCAGATGATTCAGCTGCCGCAAGCAGGCTGCCATCTGTGCCTGGGTGATCAGACCTGTTTCCAGTGCTTCTGCCAATTCGTCCAGGTCTACCACATGCATCCGACCGTCCGGATAGAGAATAATATCTGCCAGAAGATCGGTTACGATCAGTGCATTGTTTTCCGGCTGGAAGGTGTATTCCACAATATCGCAATACCAGTACAGAAGCGAGCCGTCATGGCGATAGAATTTGCTGATCTTAAAGCCGTCTTTGAGGTAATAACAGGAACAGCCATGGGAAAAGGTGGTCTTAGGGTTCAGCGTTTTCCATTTTGTCAGGATATAATCTTCGTTCTGTTCCACGATAATATCATCTTTTAACAAGATGCATTCCTCAGGAATCAGACGTTTCCGGTAGATCTGAAGTTCATTACTCATAGGTATCTCCCTTTCATAGGATTTTTTGTATTCACTTTTGAGAATCACAGCTGCACGTTTTTTAACTCAGGGAAGGGTATCAAAGGCTGCGGCGGAATCGTATGGGAACATAATGTTTTCTCCATCCAGATCATATCGTGCCATTGTCCCTGCTTATAACCGGAAGCATGAAAATGTGCTACTGTCTGATAACCATGCTTTTCGTGAAAAGAAATGCTGGCAGGATTGGGGTAGGTAATGCAGGCGCAGACATTGCAGATATGCTGCTTTGCCAGAGCATTTTCCAAAGATTGGTACAGCAGACTTCCGAGCCCTTTGCTGCGCAGATTTTTGTTTACGTAAATGGATGTCTCTACGGACCAGTCATAGGCAGCACGTCCCTTGAAAGCGGAAGCGTAGGCATAACCGACGGGTTCCCCGCAAAGCTCCGCTACCAGGTAGGGGTAACGAGTGAGCGTATGACGGATCCGCTCTGCAAATTCGTCCACAGAAGGAACGATGTATTCAAAAGTAATAGCGGTATTTTCCACATAAGGTGCATAAATGGATACCAACTGTACAGCATCTTCCGGGGTGGCAAGGCGAATCCGGGGAATGGCAGTAAGATTATCTTTGGTGAGGGTCATTACAAAGTCCTTCTTTCGGTCAGTATGTTATCCGATATTATTTATCGTTCTACAGAATTTTAAAATTTCGGGCGACATAAGAAATTGCCCAAAATAGTTATTCAAATCGTACTTCTCAATATGCTGCAAGTCAATCTTTTTTTATGTTTTTCCACAGATTTTCCAGGATTGTCGTATTTGCAATCCACAAACGGGACACTGTAATCAGTTTCGATACAAAACGAGTTTTTTGTAAAATGATTTTATAGTTTTTTTACCATTTTGAGACGGGGATTTTACTAGACAGCGTGTTAAAATTTCGTTATAATGACTATAGGTTTGCCCTGGAAGATGAAAATATTCTCAAAATTGTACAAATCAGGGAAAACAGGGCAGAAATCAACACAGGGAGGAAACAGTGTCGAGGAAAAAGAAACCTTACGACAGACAGGTGTTCCGGGCAGTTACACTAATCATGCAATTCGGTCTTAACATGTTGGTACCGATCTGTCTGATGTCGGCAGCGGGTATCTGGCTGGACAAACATTTCGGAACAAACTTCTGGATGATTCTTCTTTTCTGTATGGGAGCAGTGGCCGGAGGGCAGAATGTATACCGTATGGCCAGGACGATTTATGAAGACAGCGATGATAAACACATTAAAAAAGATAAATAGAACAGTACTGGAGATGGTGACAGGGATTTTGTTTCTGGGAATCCTGGCACAGATCATAGGTGCGCTTGTTGTTAGTATTGTGGCAGCGGATGAAATTCTGTATGCCAAAAGCCTGTGGTTCGGCATCCTGCTGGCACTGGCAGCAACACTTCACATATACAGATCCCTTGACAGAGCATTGGATCAGCCGGAGAAGACGGCAAGTAAGATGATATTCCGTGCGTATGTTTTACGCTACGTGATGGTGATTTTTTTCCTGGCGGTGATCATGATCACAGAGGTCATGAACCCGTATATTTTTTTCTTTACCTATATCATCAGCCTGAAAGTAACGGCGCTTTTACAGCCGATTACTCATAAATTATGCAACAAAATGTTTCACGAGACGGATCCCGAACCGCATGCGCTGACAGAAGAAAACGCAGAAAACGGTGAAATGCCGGAAACTGCGGGTGAGATGCGTACAGAGGAAAATGCCGGAAGTGAAGCAAAAGAATAAAAGAATAAGGAGGTGAAACAATGGAGCATGGAATTCTGTTATCCGGAGCCGATAATATCGATTTTATGATACATGGCGTGTTTAAGTATTCCTTTTTCGGTCATGAGGTATGGATAACGACCACACACGTGTGTCTGCTGATCATCATGCTGCTTATCATTGGTTTTGCCATTGCCGCCAATCGCTGTATGGCCAAGGCCAGAGAAGTGCCGGAAGGTTTTCAGAATGTGGTGGAACTGATCGTAGAGAAACTCGACGGCATGGTGGATATGCCGATGGGAAAGGCTGCACCGAAGTTTTATAACTATATCGGTACGATTTTTATTTTCATTCTGGTAAGTAATATTTCCGGTCTGCTGGGACTGCGTCCCCCTACCGCAGACTACGGTGTGACATTGCCGTTAGGTGTTCTGACATTTATTCTGATTCATTATAATCAGTTCAAATATCAGAAGCCGAAGGATATCTGGGTGGATATGTGTTCGCCGCTGCCGCCCTGGCTGCCGATCTGGCTGCCAATCAACCTGATCAGTGAGATCGCAGTGCCGATTTCGTTGTCATTGCGTTTGTTCGCGAACGTATTGTCCGGAACGGTAATGATGGCATTGATCTATGGTCTGCTTGGCGTGATTGCAACGGCATGGCCCGCAGCATTGCATGTATACTTTGATCTGTTCTCCGGAGCGATTCAGACCTATGTATTCTGTATGCTGACGATGACTTATATCTCCAATGCAAGAGGAGATGCGTAAAACAACTATACTAAAAAGATTCTGCTAAGAAAGAATCTCAATAATAGGAGGATTTACTATGGATTTCAATGAAAACTTTATCTTAGGTTGCTCTGCAATCGGTGCGGGTCTGGCAGTTATCGCCGGTATCGGACCCGGTGTAGGACAGGGTATCGCAGCAGGACATGCCGCTGCAGCAGTAGGACGTAATCCCGGTGCCAAGTCCGAGATCACTTCTACCATGTTATTGGGACAGGCAGTTGCCGAGACCACCGGTCTGTACGGTCTGTTGATTGCTATGCTGCTGCTGTTCGTAAAGCCTTTACTTCCCTGATTAAACGAAAGGAACGCGGATGAAAATGATACTATTAACAGAAGGCGAGACCATGTCAAGACTGTTTGACCTGGACTGGCAGCTGGTGGCGGATTCCTGCCTGATGATCATTGCCGTCTTCGTATTGTTCCTGGCACTCAGCTATTTCCTGTTCAATCCGGCGAGAAAGTTCCTGAATGATCGTAAAGAGAAGATCAGAGGAGAACTGGAAGAGGCAAAGGACAATCAGGAAAAAGCAGCAGAACTGAAGGCACAGTATGAGGCGAAGCTGAAGGACATCGACAAAGAGGCGGAGGACATCTTAAGTGATGCCAGAAGACGTGCACTCCGGAATGAAGAGCGCATCGTCGCACAGGCGAAGGAAGAGGCAGCCAGAATCCTGGAAAGAGCACAGGAAGAAGCCAGACTGGAAAAACAGAAAATGTCCGACGAGATCAAACAGGAGATCGTATCCGTGGCATCTGTCATGGCAGGGAAGCTGGTTGGTGCATCCATCGATACCGCCAGACAGAACAGCCTGATCGAAGAGACGCTGAAAGAAATGGGTGAGGACACATGGCAAAATTAGTTTCCAAAGTCTATGGAGAAGCCCTTTTCGAAGCGGCAGTCGACCATGGAAATGCGATCCGGCTGATGAATGAGACCGCTCAGCTTGAGAAAATATTGGAAGACAATCCGGAGTTTGACAAGCTGATGAAGCATCCCGGAATCCCCAAACAGGAAAAGCTCACCATGGTGGAGCAGGTCTTCCGTGGCAGAGTCAGTGATGACCTGACAGAGTTTCTGAAGATCGTGGTGACCAAGGAACGTTACGGCTCATTGAAGGCAATCTTTGCTTATTTTACCGAGCTGGTCAGAGAATCTGAAAAGATGGGAACCGCATATGTGGATACGGCAGTGGAGCTGACGGAGGCTCAGAAGCAGGCAGTGAAAAATAAGCTGCTGGCTACGACTTCCTATCAGTCCTTTGATGTATATTACCATGTGGATCCGACACTGATCGGCGGAATGGTGATCCGGGTGGGTGACCGGGTAGTGGACAGCAGTCTCCGGACCAAACTGGAAGATATGAAGAAACAATTATTAAATATTCAGCTGGGATGACCGGCTGAAAGAAAGGTGCGACAGATCCATGAATTTAAGACCAGAAGAAATAAGTTCCGTCATTAAGGAACAAATCGAAAGATATTCTTCCAAACTGGATGTCTCCGATGTCGGAACCGTCATCCAGGTAGCGGATGGTATCGCTCGTGTACATGGACTGGAAAATGCCATGCAGGGTGAGCTGCTACAGTTCCCCGGCGATGTATATGGCATGGTGCTGAATCTGGAAGAAGATAATGTCGGTGTCGTATTGTTGGGCAGTGCCAGCAATATCGAAGAGGGCGATATCGTCAAGACTACCGGACGTGTGGTAGAGGTGCCGGTAGGAGATGCGCTGCTCGGACGCGTAGTGAACTCCTTAGGACAGCCCATCGACGGCAAAGGTCCCGTACAGACAGATAAATTCCGCAAGATTGAGCGTGTGGCAAGTGGTGTTATCACTCGTAAGAGCGTAGACACGCCGCTCCAGACAGGTATCAAGGCAATCGACTCCATGGTTCCCATCGGAAGAGGCCAGCGTGAGCTGATCATCGGTGACCGCCAGACCGGTAAGACGGCGATCGCCATCGATACGATCATCAACCAGAAGGGTCAGAATGTAAAATGTATCTATGTAGCTATCGGTCAGAAAGCATCTACCGTAGCGAATATCGTAAAAACACTGGAGGAGTTCGGCGCCATGGCTTATACCACCGTTGTGGTATCCACGGCAAGTGACCTGGCTCCCCTGCAGTATATTGCTCCTTATTCCGGTTGTGCGATCGGTGAGGAGTGGATGGAGAACGGAGAAGACGTACTGGTAGTATATGATGACTTAAGTAAACATGCTACCGCATACCGTACACTCTCCCTGCTCCTTCGTCGTCCGCCCGGACGTGAAGCATATCCCGGTGACGTATTCTATCTGCATTCCAGACTGTTAGAGCGTGCAGTCCGTATGAGTGACGAATACGGCGGAGGCTCCCTGACGGCACTTCCCATCATCGAGACCCAGGCAGGCGATGTATCTGCATACATCCCTACCAATGTAATTTCCATTACCGACGGTCAGATCTATCTGGAGACAGAAATGTTCAACTCCGGTTTCCGCCCCGCGGTAAATGCAGGTCTGTCGGTATCCCGAGTAGGTGGTGCGGCACAGATCAAGGCGATGAAGAAGATCGCAGCGCCCATCCGTACCGAGCTTGCCCAGTACAGAGAGCTTGCTTCTTTCGCACAGTTCGGTTCCGAACTGGATGCGGATACCAAGGAGAAGCTGGCACAGGGCGAACGGATCAAGGAAGTGCTGAAGCAGCCTCAGTACCAGCCCATGCCGGTACAGTATCAGGTTATCATCATCTATGCGGTAACCAAGAGGTTCCTTTTGGATGTGCCTGTAGAGGATATTACCAGATTTGAGAAGGAGTTCTTTGATTATCTGGATACCGGGCATCCGGAGATCCCTGTAGCGATTGCTGACGAGAAAGTGATCTCCGATGCTACGGAAGAGAAGCTGGTAAAGGCACTGAATGCTTTCAAAGAAGAGTTTCTGAAGTAAGTGTGTCAGCCGTAAGATACGGCAGAATGAGAGGTAACTATGGCATCAATGCGTGATATCAAGCGCCGTAAGACCAGCATTCAGGGCACACAG
>CAKRRS010000062.1 GCA_934394665.1 uncultured Acetatifactor sp.
TACAGCTTCCAGAAGGCATTCTGTTCGTTCCGGGAGTCCGTCCCTTTGTAAATATTTATTTCACTAACTTGCCATTTACACCATCTGTACCACCCAGACATTGCTCTTCACCATGCAATACCCGATGATCACCTTGATCATTTCCGTGCCCTGCACCAGGAAATAGATGCTGACGATTCCCAGTCCCGTAAAATGTGCCAACAGATATGCCGCAGGCACTACCACAACCCAGGTGAACACAGAATCAAACAGGAAGGTAACAATGGTCTTGCCACCGGAGCGTAAGGTAAAATAGGAGGCATGGCTGAATGCGCAGAACGGCATGATAATGGCAGATACTGCGATAAATTGTGTTGCCAGTCCTTTGATTGCTTCCGAAGTATTGTAGATCCCCGGGAAGAAACCGCCCACTACAAACATTAACGTCGCCATGATCACGCAGCAGAATACACTGAACACGATCATCTTGTTGTCTGCATCCTTGGCTTCTTCCAGTTTGCCGGCACCCAGGTACTGCCCGACCACGATGCTGATGCAGGATCCCAACTGCAAATATACGATATTGAACAGATTCGTGATGGTGGAGGCAATATTCAGTCCTGCCACGACATCCAGCCCTCTGACGGAGTAGCACTGGGTCACAGTCGTCATACCTGCTGCCCATAATACCTCATTCATCATCAGTGGAAATCCTTTGATCAAAATAGCCTTCAGTTCCTCAAAAGGAATGCCGAATCCAGTATATGCGCCTTCCAGATAACGGTTCTTCGCCCGGTGGGTATGTGCCCAGATTACCACAATCAGTGCCTCGATATAGCGTGCGATCACGGTAGCAAGCGCCGCTCCCTGTACCCCCAGCTCCGGCAGCGGTCCGATGCCGAAGATCAACAGATAATCCAGCAAAGCATTGGTTCCTACCGCCACAAAACTGGCCAGCATCGGAATAAAAGTCTGTCCGGTTTCTTTGATATTGGTAGCATACGACTGATTGATTGCAAACGGGATCAATCCTACCATCATGATTGCCAGATATTCCAGTCCATATTGCAATGCTACATCGGTAGCACCGTTTCCCACCGTATCCGTCAGATACAGGGAAATCAGCGCGGATCCCCTGGTCAGGAACAGCAGAATTGCCCCACAGGTCACCAATATCGTGGCATACAGCTTAAACCGGAAGGAAAACATATGTCCCTCATGGTTTCCCTTGCCAAAATACTGCGCCCCGAAAATACTTGCTGCGGACACTGCTCCGAAAATTGCAAGATTGTATACAAAAACCAGCTGGTTCACGATGGCAACACCGGACATCTGCTCTGTGCCCAACTGCCCCACCATAATATTATCCAGAAAACTTACCAGATTCGTAATTGCATTTTGCAGGATCATGGGAATTGCCAGCAATAAATATCTGCGATAGAAGTCCCAGTCTCCGATATATTTTTTTTTAAATTTTGTAATCATAATTTTCCTCTGTTTTCTATGTATTTTCTATATAGTATTTCACGAAATTGTGTCTTGTCCCGATTATTGTTTCTTTTGTTTATTGTTCCTTGTCTTGCTTATTTCTCGTTTTTATCGTTTCTTACTACATTATTCTACATTATTTCCTGTTTTGCTTTTTACTTTATTTTGAGACCCTGCACTTTAAAATACATTATCTTTCCAGGATCTTCCAAGCACATGAAACGGTGCTGTCAGATTCTGTTTTTTATCCTTGTGGCATCGTGCCGTGAACCTTTTTTCTGACAAAATAGAAGCACACCGCCTGCAGCAATATCGTTACCGACCAGGATGCCGGATAGGACAAAAACAGCACCATCAGAGATCTGTGCGCAGGGAAGACTACGTAGAGCCAGAAGATTCTCGTCCCGACGGTTCCGATGATTGACAAAATCATAGGAACCAAAGACCGTCCCATTCCACGCATCGCTCCGGGGATCAGATCCATGATACCGCAGAGAAAATAAGTCAGTGTGGTATACCATAAAATCTCTGTTCCGCAGGCGATTACATCTGCTTCCGTTGTATAGATATGAAGCAGCTGTGGACCAAAAAGGTTAGCACTGACTCCCAATGTTACCGCTACGATCACTGACAAGATCATGCAATCAACCAGCACCCGGTCCATACGTTTTTTCTTACCGGCTCCATAGTTCTGACTGGTGAAACTCATGCACGCCTGGGTGATGGAATTCACCGATACGAACAGGAAGCCAAAAATATTATTAGCCGCCGTATAGCCTGCCATGGCAACGGATCCAAAGGAATTCACCGAAGATTGCAGGAGGACATTAGAAAAATTAATTACGACACTCTGGATTCCGGCAGGGACACCCACCCGGAAAATCTGCAACAAATACTCCCATTTTATCCCCAGCTTTGCAATCAGCAGCCGGTAACAACTGTCCGTCCTAAACAGACACCATAAGACCAACACACAGGAGATGACCTGTGAAATCACCGTGGCGATGGCAACACCTGCCACTCCCATGGAAAATACAATCACCAGTACCAGATTCAGCCCCGCATTGACAGCGCCGGAAATGATCAGGAACAGAAGCGGTCGTTTCGTATCTCCCACAGCCCGCAGAATCGCGGCGCCATAATTGTACAGCATGAAAAAGGGCATGCCGCAGAAATAAATTTTCATATATAATGCCGCCTGATCAATGACATCTGCCGGTGTGTCCATCAGCTCCAGGGCTCCTCTCGCACAAAACAGCCCGACAAACACCATAACGATACCGCTGATCAAAGCAAATGTCATCGCCGTATGTACGGTCTCACTCATCTCCCGTTCTTTGCCTGCGGCGTAAAATCTTGCCGACAATACATTGGCCCCCAGTGAGACTCCGATGAACAGGTTCACAAACATGTTGATCAATGCCGTAGTAGACCCAACCGCCGCCAGTGCCTGGCTTCCGGTAAATCGTCCCACCACAATGATATCCACCGCATTAAACAATAACTGCAAAATACTGGACACCATCAGGGGAAAGGCAAAAGAAATCAGTTTATCCATAATTGTGCCATTGCACATATCTATTTCGTATTTATTTTTCTTCTGTATTGCTTCCATTTTTTGTTTCCCGTTTTCTATATCTGCTTATCGCAATAATTGCTACAATTAATGATTCTATCATATATTTTACGATATTTCTATTCCCCTTTTTATCAATAACTATGATATAATGAGCGTAGGCAATGAGCAGTGCGGTCACACGCATTATACAAAATGACTGCTTGCAGGCAATATTGTGTAATATGTGGGGACGATAGAGCGAAGCTCGGACATCCCGGGAACACAACGTGTTTCCGGGATGCACTGCAAGCTTATAATTTAATGAGTGCAAGAGAACACCAAGAAAGGAATCTTATCCCTATGAAATATGACGTAATCATTATCGGTGCCGGTCCCGGCGGTATTTTCTCCGCATACGAACTGGTACAACAGAATCCGGATCTGAAAATTGCTGTTTTCGAGTCCGGTCATCCCCTGGAAAAACGACACTGTCCCATCGACGGTGACAAGATCAAAAGCTGTATCAACTGCAAAAGCTGTTCTATTATGAGCGGTTTCGGCGGTGCCGGTGCTTTTTCCGACGGAAAATACAATATCACCAATGCCTTCGGCGGTACGCTGTACGAATACATCGGCAAAAGCCAGGCCATCGACCTGATGAAGTATGTCGATGACATCAATATGAAATTCGGCGGCGAAGGTACCAAGCTGTATTCCACCGCAGGTACTTCTTTCAAAAAGATCTGTATGCAGAACAAACTGAACCTCTTAGACGCTTCCGTACGTCACTTAGGTACCGATATTAACTTTATCGTATTGGAAAATCTGTACGCGGAATTAAAGGACAAGGTCACCTTTTATTTTGATACGCCGGTAAAAACGGTGGAGGCACTGGAGAACGGCTATCGCATCTGCTGTGAAAACGCTTCTTACGAGTGCGATCAATGTATCATTTCCGTCGGCCGCAGCGGCAGTAAATGGATGGAGCAGATCTGTAAGGATCTCGACATCAACACCAAGTCCAATCGTGTGGACATCGGTGTCCGGGTAGAATTGCCTGCTGTCATTTTCTCTCATCTGACAGACGAGCTGTATGAGAGCAAGATCGTGTACCGCACAGAAAAATTCGAAGATTCCGTGCGTACTTTCTGTATGAATCCGCATGGTATCGTGGTAAATGAGAACACAAACGGTATCGTCACGGTAAACGGCCACAGCTATGAAGGTGCCGATAAGCAGACGGAAAACACCAACTTTGCGCTCCTGGTAGCCAAGCATTTCTCCGAACCATTCAAGGACAGTAACGGCTACGGCGAAAGCATTGCACGTCTCTCCAATATGCTGGGCGGCGGTGTTATCGTACAGCGTTTCGGCGATCTGGTAAGAGGACGCCGCAGTAACGCAAAGCGTATTGCCGAAGGTATGGTGGAGCCTACCCTGTCTGCTACGCCCGGAGATTTGAGTCTGGTACTTCCCAAGCGTATCTTAGACGGCATTATCGAAATGATCTATGCTCTGGACAAGATTGCTCCCGGCACTGCCAACGACGACACCCTGTTATACGGCGTGGAAGTTAAATTTTATAATATGGAAGTCGAACTGGATGAACATCTGGAAAGCTGCCACAAGGGGTTATATATCATCGGTGACGGCAGCGGTGTGACGCATTCCCTGTCTCATGCATCCGCCAGCGGTGTCTACGTGGCAAGACAGATTGTAAAAGAATAAGCAGCAAAAATGATATCAGAAAGGAAGACCTATTGTATGACACAAAACGTTAAAATCATCTCCGACAGTACCTGCGATCTGTCAAAAGAATTAGTCGAAAAATATGATATCACTATCCTGCCTCTGCACATTCTGTTAGGCGAGACGGAATACCGTGATGGCGTAGACATCACGCCGGAAGAGATCTTCCGTTGGTCGGATGAAAACAAGACCACTCCCAAGACCTCCGCTCCCTCCCTTGCCGAAGCGATGGATGTGCTGAAGCCTTTTGTGGAGGAGAACCGTGAGATTATCTGTTTCTCCATTTCCGACAGTATGTCTACCTCCGGCAACGTCATGCGGCTGGCTGCGGAAGAATTGGAAGCCTCCGATAAAGTAACCGTGATCAATTCCGCAAATCTGTCCACCGGTATCGGTCTGCAGGTCATACAGGCTGCCATCCTGTCCGCCGAGGGCAAAACCGCTGCCGAAATTACTGCTGCGATTGAAGCGATCCGTCCGAAAGTACGTGCCAGCTTTGTCGTAGATACCTTAACTTATCTTCACCGCGGTGGCAGATGCAGTGCTGTAGCTGCTTTGACCGGCGGCATGCTGAAGCTCCATCCGAGGATCATAGTCGTGGACGGTGCCATGGATGCCTCCAAAAAATACCGCGGAAAGCTTGGCTCCGTCATCCTCTCCTACACCAAAGATATGGAAGAGGATCTGAAAAATGCCGTGCCCGACAGAGTCTTCATCACGCACTCCGGCTGTGACCGCGAGATTGTGGAAGCTGTTCGTTCCTATCTGGAGAGCCTCGGTATCTTTAACGAGATTCTGGAAACAAAAGCCGGTGGTGTCGTATCCAGCCACTGCGGTCCCGGTACCCTTGGCGTACTTTTCATTGCAAAATAAAAAACACCAGAAAGAGGTTTTTATGATCCGTTTTATATTTGTAGTATTGTTTGTTGTATTATTCCTGATCCTCTCCACGCCGCTGATGCTGGCAGAATGGATCATTGGCAAATTGAATCCTGATCTCAAGGACCGAAGCTCTCTGGCAATCGTCAACTGGGCATTCCGGTGGGTCATCCGCCTGGCCGGTACGAAAGTGATTGCTATCGGTGAGGAAAATATTCCGACAGATACCGCAGTATTATATGTCGGCAACCACCGCAGCTTTTTCGATGTGGTCTTAACCTATGTCCGTGTCCCCAGACCTACCGGCTATATCGCCAAAAAAGAGATGCTGAAATGGCCTTTGCTGAACATTTGGATGAAAGATCTGCACTGTCTCTTCCTTGACAGGCAGGATATCAAAGCCGGACTGAAGACGATCCTGACCGCCATTGATCAGGTGAAAAACGGTATTTCCATCTGTATTTTCCCGGAGGGCACCCGGAATAAGACGCAGGATACCTTCCTCCCGTTCCACGAGGGCAGCTTCAAAATTGCGGAAAAAGGAAATGTTCCCATCATTCCCATGACGATTGTGAACTCCGCTGCCATCTTTGAAGATCATTTTCCGAAAATAAAAAAGGCCACCGTAGTCATCGAATACGGTAAGCCTATTTACCCGAAGGATCTGGACAAGGAAACCCGTAAGAGCATGGGTACCTATGTACAGAATATCATCTCCGAAACCTATTTCAAAAATAAAGAACTCATCTGACTATTCCTGTTTATCCGCGAGGGAAACCTGCTGGGCAATCAAAAGAAGATAATCCGCAGCGCTTCCCTCTTCCGGATAGAAGCATACCGAATCTCTGTTCCGACCCATCAGATAATGCAGAAAATCTTCCAATAACTCCGTATACTGATAACTGTATAACACATAATTGGCACAGGATAATTCTTCCGCTTTTTTGAGCAGATCTTCCGTTCCGTTATTCACCGAAGTCACCGCCGCAATCATATTGTGTGACCGTTTCGCCAGTTCTTCGCCCTTGTCACGGATACTCTCCATAAACGCGGTACACAATTCCACATCTACCGGCTGCCTGGTGGCAAGATACGTCATCGAGCCGTACAAATACTCTGTTTCTTCCAGATAACTGGTATTGTCTTCAAAAAAGTCCTTGTACTCCAGGATCTGGTTCCGATAAGTTGCCAGCCCTGCGGCACGATACAGCTCTGTCAATGCCATGAACTTCTCCGCATCCCGTCCGGAGGTTGCCAGAATTTTTGTATACACAGCGGATGCATGCCGGAGGCATTGCGTGGCATACTGCACATCATATTTTTGATACAAATAGCCAAACTTTGCCATGACAGCTACGTAACACATCGTCTCCGGCTCCGGATTCACAGTGTCGTTTGCCGTTTTTTCCAGCCAGTCTGCCACGTCTTCCAGTAAATCCGGAATCTCATTTTCATTCTCATCAGGCAGCACCTGTGGATACCATTCGCATACTTCCAACAGCGTCATAATCTCATTTTCGTCAATGCTGCGTTCCTGACAGCGTTCACGGACCGTCCCACATAGTGTTTTCAATAATTCCTGATAATGATCTTCTCGAAGCGTAAAACGCAAGGACTGTCCCACGCTGTCACATTCCAGGTAAAATTCACCTTCCTGCTTATATTCCGTGAAATCTGCCGTTCCGATATATAAGCCCTGTTCTTCATTATATTCTTCCTGTTTTACAGTGCCTTCATACACGACGGTATTGTCGTCCTGACGGACTAACCGGAAATGTTCCACAGGTTCTCTGCTTTTTATCACAGCCTGCTTCCCGGCAGCCGTCGCATATCCTTCCCGATCCACCAGTACATTCGGCGTATACGCAGGCATCGTATAGTTAATCACCGGCGTACTCTCCATTCCGGCGACACTGAGAGTGCCATGTCCGGTCTCTGCCACAGTACTGCCACAGGCCGTTATCCCTATGCAATTGCTCAATAACAGCAGAGCCACAAACCCTGCATATTTTCTCCTGTGTCTCAAAACATTCCTCCGCCTATTTCCCGGGAAGATTGCAATATACAATCTGTCCATCGATAATAGTATAAAGGGTACGCGTAAAAATTTCCATAGGATTTCCGTCAAAAATAGCAATGTCGGCGTCTTTCCCCACTTCCAGACTGCCGATACGGTCTGCCACGCCGCAGATCCTCGCCGGATAGATTGTAATTGCCCGGAACCCTTCTTCCATAGGAAGTCCGGCTTTTACCGCCAGACCTGCACACAATGGCAGTGTCTGAATCTGTGATACCGGATGATCGGTTGTGATTGCTATGGGAACGCCTGCATGATTTAAGATTCCAGCAGTTTTAAAGGACATATTCCGGACTTCTATCTTATTCCGGCAGGTCAGGTCGGGACCTACGATCGCAGGATATCCTTCTTTCGCCAGCTCTTCTGCCACCAGATGCCCTTCCGAGCAGTGGTCTAACGTCATACGCACACCGAATTCTTTAGCAATGCGGATTGCTGTAAAAATATCATCCACACGGTGTACGTGCGCTTTGAGTGGAATCTCTCCCCGAAGAACCGGCAGATAACATTCCTTTTCGAAATCCGTTTCAAAATATTCCCCCTGCTCCTGTGCCTGCTTTTTGCGATGCAGATATTCTCTGCTTTCCCACAGTTCCCTACGCAGCATCGCCGCAATGGACATCCTCGTTGCCGGGCTCTTGTTCTGTCCGGAATAATTGACCTTCGGATTCTCTCCGAAAGCTACTTTCATAGCCGCCGGTGCCTTGATCACCAGGTCATCGATACGCCGTCCCTTCGTCTTCACCATGGCAAACTGACCGCCTACGACATTCGAACTTCCCGGTCCGATCATGGCTGCGGTAATTCCAGCACGAACAGCATCGCCAAATGCCGCATCCATAGGATTAATGGCATCGATGGCACGCAGAGCCGGGGTCAGGGGATCCACCGTCTCGTTGCAGTCATCCCCTTCCGTGCTCTTTTTTTCTTCCATAATGCCCATGTGGCAATGTGCTTCAATGATGCCGGGCATGATCAGCGCATTTTTAGCGACAATGACCTGCTCTCCTGCTTCCGGTCGCAGGCTCACCTCGCCTTTCGCGCCCACTTCGGCTATCTTGCCGTTTTGAATCCGCAGAATCCCTTCGGGGATCTCTCTCCCTGCCATCGTCAGGATCCTGCCGCCTATAATATACATCAGCGGAACAACGCCTCCCCATTCACAGGCTCCCCGTCATGGGTCAGGGAGAAATACAGGTTGCTTCCCTCTGCGCTGTAATATTTGGTAGGTGCTGCCACACTTCCGATTTTCTCTCCGGGATTTACATAAGAATTCTCTTTTACGGCAATATCCGCAAGCTGACCATAGGTCGCCACATATCCGTCCCCCAGATCCAGGGAAACCGCTTTTCCGATTTCTTCGTTTTCAAAGACAGAAGTCACTTTGCCGGGAGCACAGGCAATTGCGTCCGTACCCTCTGCTGCAGAAAAAATCGTCGCCGGGTTGTATTTGTACTGATCCAGCGTAGCAAAATAAATGCTCTGATTCATGGAATAATGCATCAGGATGTCGCTTTGTACCGGTTGCTGCAGCCCATCCTCTTCCGAAAAGTGTAATGGTTTCTCTTTCGCAGAAAGCAAAGTCTCCTGATCCGTAAGACCCGGAATCTCCACGTGTCCGGAACCTACCTCCTGGGGCAGATAATCCAGGTCATCTTCCGTCACCGGCTGTCCGGCACTGATCTTGTCGACGGAATTATTTGCTGTCAGCCCCGGAATCTTTTCTTCCTCTTTTAACAGATGTTCTTCCGACTCCCGGTTCTCCGAGATTTCCTGCATCTTATTCTCTGCATTGTTCTCTAACGCAGTGAAGTCCAAGGTATAACCATCATCCTTAGACTCCACGTTCTGCCCCTGCATATAGATCCCTGTCATGGTCAACGCTGCCAGAACAAAGGCCGAAGAGGCTAACATTATAATACGTTCCTTGTGAATACCGCTCTTTTTATTTCTTCTCATATCTTATCCGCATCCTTCCTGTTCCCTGAATCAACGATTGCTTACATCTTCAAACCAATTTCCCTGGTTTATTCTATAGTCTTGCCCGATTCAAAGGTTTTATGCAGAATGCATTCGATACGATTCTTACAGTTATTTCTAATTTTGTAACTATTCAGAGTTCCTTTTTATGTTTATGCTTCTGCCGCATAGGCAGCCAGATCGACGTGCTGCACAGTTCCCACGTTTCCGTTTTCATATAAAAAGATGCCTGTTTTCCTGATCACGCCACGGGTACGGTTTGCACTGTCATCTCCCTGTGCAGGCAATGTGCCTGCCTCTGCTGCGCTTCCTTTTCCATTTACTGTAAATTCCGTGGAAACATTTTGCAGACAAATGGCACCGACACCCTTGTCGGAAAGCTTGTACAGTACATCATTGCCATTTTCATCCTTGCACCAGATTTTTAAGTTTGACCAGATTGCATCATTTTCGTCGATCCAGCCGTTGCCATCCTCATCATACTGTGCCAGGTCTGTAAAACCGTCACCGTTTTGTGTGCCGAACAGTTCGCTGCCGTCATTGATGATACCGTCTCCGTTTTTATCCAGTGCCAGATAGCCGTTGCCGCCTTTCAGCATCGAAATCTCTTCCTCTTTGCCGTCTGCATCCAGGTCAAAATAGAACGTCTGATCCGACAGTTCTGTCGCATCGGTATCCAGGTTGATCACCAGCGGATCGCACAGGGTAAATTGTGCGACGTTCAGTTCCTCTCTATAGTATTCCTCACATCTGCGGCTCATATTTACATTGATATTAAAATTGATCTCTCTGCCGTCCTTCGTTCGTACCGTTCCCACGGTGGAGAAGCTGGTGTCTTCCTGTTCCGTACGAAAAGATTCTCCCACATAGTTCAGTACTCTCAGGCGTGCTGCGGATGACTTTATCACACTACTGGAATGATTCTGTTGTGAGCTTCCGGACAGTCCTTCGGCGTTTCCGTTGTTTTTTGACGCTTTCTGTCCATTCGCATCAACATACTGGCTGTTATCCTGTGTACCGGTACCTGTACTCCATGCGTTTGCCGTCTGCGTCCCACCGCTGCTCCAACCGTTTTCCTGCATCCAGTCGCGCAACGTATGGTTTTTCGACGGGAATAACAGATCAAAAATATAACGTACTGTATATTCCCGGATGGTAGCTATTGTCTGCTCCCCGGCACTGCTTCGCATATCCAGTCTCGCATAAGATACCATAAAACGGCTCTGCCATTCTTTGGCAGTCGCAAGATACGCATTTTCTGCCGTGTTCTCCTGCCCTGCCTCTGTGTTCTGTGCTGTATTCTGTTCTGTGTCTCCTCCTGCGGCAGTCTTCTGCCCCTGCGCGGATACATCTGTCAGACCTGCCTGATAATCCATTATCTCAAAACGTCTGACGCTTGTCTTAGAAGTATGATAACTTCTGGCGGAATCCATTCCTATGTTTGCGGAATCAATTCTCAAATTTGTAATTTTCTCCTTTCCCCGACCTCACCGTATACAGGGCGCGCTTCCTGCATATTTCCCACTTCATTGTTCACCCAAATGTGAATGTTGTGTTCTCAATCCTGCCACAGATTCTGCTTTCTGTGCTAACGCTTGTACAGAATCCACAGTACGGCGAAAATGAAATGTGAAATAAAAAAATGGTAACAAAGCAGTTTCGCTTACTGCCCGGTTACCATCCGTGGTGTCATGATGCAATTGTAATTCATACGATGCAACTTTTCAGGTCGTCACTCCATAAAAAATAACAGGGAAGCGACCGGCCTTGCCGCCTCTCTGTTATTTATATCGTCCGCAGCGGACTTTTTATTTAGTCTAAATACAAAAAGTGCATATTGCGTATTGCATCGTGTACTCCGTTTACTGCTGTGTGGGTGCGGTGGGAGCGCCGGGTGCGGGAGGCACTGGTTTGCCGGCTGCTTTCAGCTTTGCTGCGATCATGCCGGCTACCATCTCTCTGGTAACGACGATGTTGCCGCCGAAAGGATTGATCACAAATCCCAGTGCCGGGCTGATATTACCCTGTGCGTCTTTCCGCAGCAGCATTCCTGCATAATCATCAAAATTCATAGCAAAAGTCTGCTGATTTTCCTCGTCTCTCCACTTTTTCAGTTCTGTCCAGTCTGTGAAAGCCATGAAGAACTTTCTGCCATCCTCGGTGGACAGCATCGGGAACTGTATCTTGGCATCTCTGGCGATCTTCACCTGTCCCTTTTCATCGGGCTGCGGTACGGGATCAATGACTACCGGTGCCAGGAATTTTGCTTTCTGTAGTTCGTCCAGGAACATCTGTCTGTGTTCCGGCGTGTCCTCTGCCTTTAATAATTCGATAGATCCCACCATCATGGGGTTGGATACCGGTTTGTTAAATTCCATAATCTGTTCATCTCCTTACAACATCTTGCTGTAACCGTTCTGTTTTGTTAACTCGTTCTGCTTTCTTTCCAGAACGGCTACACTTCCAGATGTCTGAATTTTTTATATATTTACACTCTGTTGTAATTAATCAGGCAGCCCTTCAGGATGATCTGACGTTCTTCATCGGTCAGTTCACCGAGCTTCAGGGAGAATTCCTTCATGCCCTCTCCGGGTGTTACCACATACGCCCTGATCTCTTCTGCCTTATCTTCCACGGCTTTCTTGATGCCGGGGATAAACAGGTAATCCAGATTCTTGAAAGGCAGGTCGCCGGGCGTTATCAGGAAAGGAAGCATACCCCAGTTGATCAGGTTGGAACGATAACGCTTGGTCGCATACTCGTTGGCAATATTGGCCCAGCCGCCCAGTACCTTCTGGCAGGAAGCAGCCTGCTCACGGGCAGAGCCGTCACCGGGCTTCACTGCAAAGATAGTAGAACCGAAGCCTGTATTTTCGCTGCTTGCATCTGCAAACTTCTGCTTTACCTCACCCATGACATCCTTCAGTACCGGAACCGCTTCGCAGGGATGTCCGCCGTTCATACGCTCTTTCTCTGCCTTCTGGATCTCTTTCGCACGTCCTACGTACTGCGGATCCTTACGGCTTAAGGTGAACTCTGCCAGTCCCAGAGGATTGGAACGATAGGAAGAGGTCTCACCGGAAGGGATCAGTTCATCGGTCGTGGTAACCGGATCGTGGATCTCGGATACTACCTGTAATACCAGATTCTCAGGCAGTGCGCCCATAGCCGGCCAGTCCTTGATATTCGGGCCGAACTGGATCTCTACGCTCTCATCTGCCACACCGTGGGAATCAAATACACGGTTCTTGTAAATATTGCTGTCAAAGTGATACTTATATTTTCCGAAATCTCCGTCAAACTCTGTCGCAGGAGTCAGCACACCCTTGTTGGCTGCAGTAGCGGCAATGGAACGCGCATCCATCAATGCTACGGAAGCAATCTGACCGTTCTGCAGCTTGGAGCCTTCACGGTTCGGGAAGTTTCTGGTAGAGTGACGGATACTGAAGGCATTGTTGGCAGGCGTATCACCGGCTCCGAAGCAGGGACCGCAGAACGCTGTCTTCATGACCGCACCGGTCTCTAAGATGGTAGCGGCACAGCCGTTGCGGATCAGTTCCATGTACACCGGCATGGATGCGGGATATACACTTAAGGTAAACTCATCTGCACCGATGTATCTTCCCTTCAGGATGTCTGCTGCCGCACAGATATTCTCAAATCCGCCGCCGGCACAGCCTGCGATGATACCCTGATCTACGATGAACTTACCGTTCTTTACTTTATTTTTCAATGTGAAATCCACGGCGCCGTCCAGACTTACCTTGGCACGCTTCTCGGTCTCATCCAGAATATCCATCAGGTTCGCATTCAGCTCTTCGATGGTATAGGTGTTGCTGGGATGGAACGGCATAGCGATCATGGGACGGACCTTGTCCAGATCTACCTCAATGAGTCCGTCATAGTATGCCACCTGTCCGGGATTCAATTCCTTGTAATCTTCAGTACGTCCGTGGATCTCATAGAACTCGCGGATCTGATCGTCTGTCTTCCAGATAGAGGACAGGCAGGTAGTCTCTGTGGTCATGACATCAATGCCGATACGGAAATCAGCACTTAAAGAAGCCACGCCGGGACCTACGAATTCCATTACTTTATTTTTCACATAGCCGTTTTTGAATACTGCGCCGATAATAGCCAGTGCCACGTCCTGAGGGCCTACACCCTTCACGGGAGCACCTTTCAGATATACGGCTACCACGCCGGGCATGTTGATATCATAAGTCTGGTTCAGCAGCTGTTTTACCAGCTCCGGTCCGCCCTCGCCCATAGCCATGGTACCCAGGGCACCGTAACGGGTGTGGGAATCAGAACCCAGGATCATCTTGCCGCCGCCGGCAAGCATCTCTCTGGCAAACTGGTGAATGACTGCCTGATGAGGGGGTACATAGACTCCGCCGTATTTTTTCGCACAGGTCAGGCCAAACATGTGGTCATCCTCGTTGATGGTACCGCCTACGGCACACAGAGAGTTATGACAGTTGGTCAGTACATAGGGCATAGGGAACTTCTGCAGTCCGGATGCTCTCGCGGTCTGGATAATACCTACAAAGGTAATGTCATGGCTGGTAAGCTTATCAAAACGGATCTTCAGCTTATCCATATTGCCGGAGGTATTATGCTCCGCCAAAATATCGTAAGCCATGGTGTTTTTCGCTGCTTCTTCTTTGGAGACCGTCCTGCCGGTCTTCGCCTGTATCTGACTGGCTGCTTCCGGAGTATCCGCTACAATGTCCGTACCGTTTACCAGATAAGCGCCGCCCTGTGTTAACTGAATCATGCTCATCCTCCTGTGATTCCTCTTTTTGTGCATAACGCAGGCATTTATTGTCACCGCCCGCTGCCATCCCTCCGGGCAGCGACACGTCATTTATGCACTTCTTCTATTATACTGGATTGTTTTCGCAGATGCAATGATCTTATGGGATGTTTTTACTGCTGTACTACGCTAAATTATTTTTGATGTTCTGCTGAAAATAGCTGCTATAAAAAAGACATGACCCATGAAGTCATGCCTTTTTTATATACCATGATTATATATTTCAAATTATTCCTCATATCCGTTGGGATTGTTCTTCTGCCATCTCCAGGAATCTTCGCACATCTCCTTGATGCCGTTCTCAGCCTTCCAGCCAAGCTCCTTCTCTGCCAGGGAAGCGTCGGAATAGCAGGTAGCGATATCGCCTGCACGACGGGGTTTGATCACATAAGGGATCTTCACGCCGGTAGCTGCTTCGAAGTTCTTTACAATATCCAGAACGCTGTAGCCGACGCCGGTTCCCAGATTGTAGATCTTCAGTCCCGCATTCTCCTCGATCTTCTTCAGAGCCTTTACATGACCCTTTGCCAGATCTACGACATGGATGTAGTCACGTACACCGGTCCCGTCGGGGGTATCGTAATCGTCACCGAAGACACCCAGCTCTTTCAGCTTGCCGACTGCAACCTGTGTGATGTAAGGCATCAGATTGTTCGGGATACCGTTAGGGTTCTCGCCGATGGTTCCGCTCTTGTGTGCTCCGATCGGGTTGAAGTAACGAAGCAGGATCACGTTCCATTCAGGATCTGCTTTCTGGATGTCAGTCAGGATCTGCTCCAACATGGATTTGGTCCAGCCGTAAGGGTTGGTGCACTGTCCCTTGGGGCATTCCTCTGTGATGGGAACAAATGCGGGATTACCGTATACGGTAGCGCTGGAAGAGAAGATGATGCTCTTCACACCGTGTTTTCTCATAACATCTACCAGAGTCAATGTACCTGCAATATTGTTCTCGTAATATTCCCAGGGCTTCTGTACGGACTCGCCGACTGCCTTCAGTCCTGCAAAATGAATGACTGCATCGATTTTCTCTTTTGTGAAGATTTCTTCCAGAGCTTCACGATCCAGAATATCTGCTTTATAAAAAGGAACCTTTTTGCCGGTGATGGCTTCTACTCTGGGGATCACCTTTTCACTTGCATTGCAGAGATTGTCCAATACTACAACATCATAGCCTGCCTGCTGTAATTCTACTACGGTATGACTGCCGATGAATCCGGCACCGCCTGTTACCAAAATTCTCATACACTCTCTCCTGTCCGCCGTGCAATATACAATACCTTTTGTTTACTGCAACAGCTATACAACTAATCTCATCCAATGGATATGGATGAAACAACTTCTTTATTTCTTACGGTATCAGCTTACTGTAATTCCATAAGATTCTCAATAACCTTATGTTATAAGAACCTGTCGAAATGTTTACAGTACCACTCCGTTTTCGGTAAGCAGCTCTCTGGCGCTCTCCACAGAATCCAC
Organism: uncultured Acetatifactor sp.; assembly: GCA_934394665.1. Classification (GTDB taxonomy): domain Bacteria; phylum Bacillota; class Clostridia; order Lachnospirales; family Lachnospiraceae; genus Acetatifactor. The sequence continues at coordinate 16,009 of CAKRRS010000062.1, forward strand.
ACCGGTCTTGTTCTTGATAGGAGCGAATTCCTTTCTTCTGACTACTTCGAAGGGCAGACAGCTGTCCATCTGATGGATCATATCCAGTACCAGACTCTCGAATTTATAACCGTTGGGGCTTTCCGGCTTCACCGGTTCTCCGTTCTCATCCAGATAGGGGATCTTCTTCTCCACGATGTGCAGAGGCATCTTCTCTTCCATGATTTTCTCAAGATCCTGTACCTTGAAAAGATAGTTCAGGATTACGCCGTAGTTGTAAGCAGGCTCACCCTTTTCATCCTTCGCATTCATCAGTTCATCCGTTAACTCATAGTATTCCACGATGGAAGGTCTGCCGTCCTCGAGGCACATGACGCCCACCTTCTCATCCGGTGCATTCTTGCGGACCACCTTGGAACCAACGACGCATTTTTTCTGAATCGTTGCACCGATAAAGCAAGGGTCTGCGATACGCTGCAATACGTTGTCCACAGCAAATACGTTGATCCACTCAATGCCTTCGTTATGTACAATATCCAGCATACCGTTATTTTTCATGGAAATAAACCAGCCGCCATTGCCGTTGGGGGAAGTGGAAAGCTTGCCCTTCTCCTCCAGATA
>CAKRRS010000063.1 GCA_934394665.1 uncultured Acetatifactor sp.
TTTGTCGGAGAGTGTTGATATTCCCTTAAGAAGTGGTTGGGAAACAGGGAGGAGCGAACACGATGTTCGCGACAGCCGATTCGCGCCATGGATGGCGCGTGTAGGCGACCCGTCCCTCTACCATATATGATATCCACTTCTTTAGGGAATTCACACTCGGAGACGTTACAGCTGCCAGAAGGCATTCTGTCCGTTCCGGGAGTTCGTCCCTTTGCTTCATTAACTTTCAAGTTAGATAGAGTAACCTATCAATATTCATAATAATGGAGACCTCCTGCATATACATGTAACAGCAATTGCAGGAGGGAGCTGTCTATGGACTACGCAGTGAATACATACGACTTATATCGGGATATACAACAAAGAACGGGAGGCGAGATTTACATCGGTGTGCTTGGCCCGGTACGCACGGGAAAGTCCACGTTCATCAAACGGTTTATGGATGAAATGGTGCTGCCCTACATGGAGGATGAGCATGCCAGGATGCGGGCACAGGATGAACTCCCCCAGAGTGCCGGCGGTAAAACGATTACGACGACGGAGCCGAAGTTTATACCGAATGAAGCTGCAAAGGTAAAGCTGAATGACGATATTGAAGTGTCGGTGCGCCTGATTGACTGTGTGGGATATATGATAGACGGTGCTGCCGGACATATGGAGGAAGATACAGAACGCATGGTGAAAACGCCATGGTCGGAGGGAGAAATCCCATTTACGCAGGCAGCTGAGATCGGAACCGATAAAGTCATGCAGGATCATTCCACCATCGGACTGGTGATCACAACAGACGGAAGCATCGGGGAGATTCCGCGGGCAAATTATCTGGCAGCAGAGGAAAAGACCATTCTGGCATTGAAAAAGTCCGGGAAACCTTTTCTGGTACTGGTGAACAGTCAAAGACCGTATTCGGAGGAGGCAGGGCAGATTGCCGAGGAAATCGGAAGCAAATATGATGTTGCGGTAATGCCGGTGAACTGTGAACAGTTAAAAAAAGAAGATATTCACAGGATTCTGGAGAAAATTTTGTATGAATTTCCATTGACAGCGATAGAATTTTATTTCCCAAAGTGGCTGGATATGCTGCCCATGGAACATGCGGTAAAGCAGGATCTGTTAAAACAGATTCGGGAAATGATGAATACCTACGATAAAATACGGGATGTGATTGCACATCCGGTGGAATTACAGGGAGAGTATATCAATCAATGCAAGATGGATCAGATTCAGCTGTGGAACGGAATGGTGCCGGTGGAGGTTGCTGTTGATGACAGATATTATTATGAAATGCTGTCGGGAATGCTGGAAGAAACTGTGGAGGATGAATATCAGCTGCTCCATAAGCTGAAGGAGCTTTCGACGATGAAGAAAGAGTATACCAAAGTGCAGGATGCCCTGACGATGGTGAAAATCAAGGGGTATGGTGTGGTGACACCGGACAGAGAGGATATTACGCTCGAAAAGCCGGAAATCATACGGCATGGCAATAAGTTTGGCGTCAAAATCAAGGCGAGCAGTCCGTCCATCCATATGATACGTGCCAATATTGAGACCGAGATCGCGCCCATCGTTGGAACCCAGCAACAGGCAGAAGACCTGATCCGGTATATTGACCGCGCGGAAGCAGAACAGGGAATCTGGGAGACCAATATTTTCGGCAAGACGGTCGAACAGCTCGTGGACGACGGCATAACTACCAAGGTTGCCGCTATCGGCGAGGAAAGCCAGTTGAAACTGCAGGATACGATGCAGAAGATTGTGAATGACAGTAACGGCGGAATGGTGTGCATTATTATATAGAATTATTTGCTTTTTCTAACTTGTTTTTGTATAATACTTTTGTTAAGATTGTTTTATTTTTCTGAAAAACAGGAAAAATATTTGCTAAATTGCATGAAAATACAAAAAGCGGAGGAAATCAATGAATCAGATATACGCAAAATTGCAGAACTGTTATGAGTGTGTCAGAAAGAAGACGGATTTTGTACCGAAGGTAGCCATCGTGCTGGGGTCGGGATTAGGAGATTATGCAGAGCAGATTCGTGTGGTGACGGAGATTCCCTATGCGGAGATAGAGGGGTTCCCTGTCTCCACAGTACCCGGACATGCCGGTAAATTTATCTTTGGATATCTGGATGAGATTCCTGTGGTATGCATGAAGGGCAGAGTGCACTATTATGAAGGCTACGACGTGACAGACGTGGTACTGCCTGCCCGGTTGATGAAATTACTGGGAGCTAAGATCCTGTTTTTAACCAATGCGGCGGGTGGGGTCAATACTTCATTCCATGCCGGAGACCTGATGTTAATCAGGGATCATATCTCTGTATTTGCACCGAATCCTTTGATCGGCGCCAATATCGATGAGCTGGGGCTGCGTTTCCCGGATATGAGCCATGTATATGACAAGGAGCTGCAGCAGATCATCCGTGATACTGCCAAAGAAAACGGCATCTATTTGCAGGAGGGGATTTATACCCAGCTGACAGGACCGTCCTTCGAATCTCCGGCAGAGATCCGCATGCTCCGTGCACTCGGCTGTGATGCCGTCGGTATGAGTACTGTGGTAGAGGCAATTGCAGCTAACCATATGGGAATGCGCATCTGCGGTATTTCCTGTATCAGTAATCTCGCCGCAGGCATGACGGATCAGCCGTTAAATCATGAAGAAGTACAGGAGGCTGCGGACATGGCAGCACCCAGATTTAAAAAGCTGGTAACGGAATCTGTGAAGAAATTCGTATAAGAAAACGGAGGATATCCGGATGATTTCAAAAAAAGAGGAAGAGAGTCTGGTGCAACAGGCATTGGAAGCGAGAACGTCAGCGTATGCCCCCTATTCCGGATACACGGTAGGAGCGGCACTGCTTACCGCAGAGGGTAAAGTATACGGCGGAGGCAACATCGAGAATGCTTCTTACGGTGCCACAAATTGCGCGGAGCGTACTGCCTTTTTTAAAGCAGTCAACGCCGGGGAGCGTAAGTTCGCAGCCATTGCCATCGCAGGCGGAAAAAACGGAGAAGATCCTGTGGAATATGCCTATCCCTGCGGTATCTGCAGGCAGGTGATGCAGGAATTTTGTGCGCCCGATTTTGCCATTTATGTGGTCAAAAGCGAGACGGAGTATCAGAAGCTTACGTTGAAAGAATTACTTCCCTATGGATTTGGAGGAGATGCAATCAGATGAATATCAGATTATATAATGCACGTATTCTTACCATGGAACCGGGTAGAGAGGTTTTCTATGGTGAGATCTGGGTAAAAAACGATAAAATCGCTTATATAGCGGAACAAAAGGAACTGGCACAGGAATGGGACAGATCACAGTTCCCGAGAATTGCCTGGGATATTGAACTGGACTGTAAGGGAAACCTGCTGATGCCCGGATTTAAAAATGCACACACACATTCCGGTATGACATTTTTACGATCCATGGCAGATGATATGCCGTTAGACCAGTGGCTGAACAAGCAGGTATTTCCGCTGGAGGCAAAGCTTGGCGGAGAGGATATCTATGAACTGACCAGACTGGCAGTGCTGGAATATCTGACTTCCGGCGTGACCTCCATCTTCGATATGTACCTGACACCGGATACGATTGCGGAAGCGTGCCTTGACACCGGCATGCGCTGTGTTCTGGTATCCGGACTGAATAATTTCAGTTCTTCACCGAAGCAGATGGAAGAGGAATTCTTAAAATGGAATAAGAAGAATTCCCTGATCAGTTATCAGCTGGGATTTCATGCAGAATATACCTGCTCCAAGGAACTGCTTTGCAAAGTATCGGAAATGGCACATCATTACCGGACACCGGTATATGCACACATTTCCGAGACAGAGAAGGAAGTGGAAGAGTGTAAAGCACGTTACGGCATGACACCGCCGATGTTTTTGGATTCTTTGGGCATGTTTGATTATGGCGGAGGCGGTTTCCACTGTGTCCATACGACCGAACAGGATCTGGATGTATTCCGCAGACACCGTATGTATGTCATCACGAACGCAGGTTCCAATACCAAGCTTGCCAGCGGTATCGCACCGATCGCAGACTATGTGAAGCACAAGATTCCCGTAGCCATCGGTACAGACGGTCCTGCCAGCAATAACTGCCTGGATATGTTCAGAGAAATGTTCCTGGTGACCGGACTGAGCAAGCTGCGTGAGAAGGATGCTGCCAGCATGGATGCACTGGAAGTATTGAAGATGGCAACGGTAAACGGTGCCAAGGCAATGCGTCTGAACCGCGCGGATGTTCTGGCCAAGGGAAAACTGGCAGATATCATTATGATCGATCTGCATCAGCCCAATATGCAGCCAATACATAATATTCCCAAGAATCTGGTATACAGCGGCAGCAAATCCAATGTCTGCATGACGATGATCGGCGGTAAGATCCTGTATCGTAACGGTGAGTTCAATGTCGGAGAAGATCCCGAACGCATTTATGCAAAATGCGAAAAGATCGTAAAAAGACTGTTGACTGAGTAAGAACATACACTCAGACGACATAGATCGGGAGCTCCCCGTGTGGCTCCTTAATACTTAGGAGGGAAAAGATGTTAGAAAAAATCTTCAAACTGAAGGAAAACAACACTACGGCAAAGACAGAGATCATCGCCGGTCTTACCACATTCATGACAATGGCTTATATCATTGCCCTGAATCCGAATCTGTTGACCGGTTTCGGCAAAGATACCATGCCGGAATTGTGGAACGGTGTTTTCCTGGCAACCTGTATTGCATCTGCAATCGGCACCATTGTTATGGCATTTCTTGCCAACAAGCCGTTTGCCATGGCTCCCGGCATGGGTCTGAACAGCTTTTTTGCTATTGTGGTTACCAATATTGTAGCGCTGACGGGAATGTCTTATGTGGCATCTTTCCAGGCGGCATTGTGCATCATCCTGGTAGAGGGTATTGTATTCCTTGTGCTTTCTGTATTGAATATCCGTGAAAAGATCGTAGACGCGATTCCTCTGGGTGTGCGCCTCGGTATTGCACCTGCCATTGGACTGATGCTTTTGAATATCGGTGTCGGATCCAATGCCGGTGTTTACTCTGAAAACGGCGGACCTTTCTATGCAATGAGAGACTTCTTCGGTGCCCTGACACCTTCACTTGCAAAGTCCAATATGGGTTCCGGCTATTCCGCAATGGTACTCAGCGTTGTGACCATGTTCGTAGGACTGTTCGCCATCGTCGTTCTGGCACAGAAGGGTGTGAAGGGCGCAGTACTGTTAGGTATGCTGATCGCCAGCATCATTTACTGGGTGGGTGAGGCAATTTTCCTGGGAACGAATCCGTTTGCTTCTCTGGCAACCGCTTCCTTTGTTCCGGCATTCGGAGATATGGCGTCTACCACACTTTTCAAGTTCAATTTCCGGGGATTCGCCGAGATTGGCTGGTTTACCGCAATTACCCTGATCATTACCTTCTGTATCATCGATATGTTTGATACGATTGGAACGCTGGTAGGTACCGCAAGCCGTGCCGGTATGCTGGACAAAGACGGCAAGATGCCCGGTATGAAGCAGGCGCTTTTGTCTGATGCAGTCGGTACGCTGGCAGGTTCTGTGACCGGTACTTCCACCGTTACGACATTCGTAGAATCCGCATCCGGTGTAGAAGCCGGAGGACGTACGGGTCTGACTGCACTGACGACCGGTATTATGTTCTTGGCATGTATTTTCATCGCACCGATCGCAGGTATCATTCCCGCAGCAGCTACTTCCTCTGCACTGATCTATGTCGGTGTGCTTATGGTAGCTGGACTGAAGAATGTTAATTTTGATGACATCTGCCAGTCTGTTCCTGTGGCTCTGATGATGATCGCAATGCCCATTTCCGGTTCCATCGGACATGCTATCGGTATCGGACTGATCACCTATACAGTAATCAAAGTATTTACCGGTAAGGCAAAGGATGTCTCTGTTCTTACGTATGTATTATCACTGATTTTCCTGTTAAAATTCTTTATTGTTGCATAAACGGCAGGAAAGATCACAAAATGAATTTTGGGGCGGGCACTGCACGGGGCAGAGCCTGCCCTTGCTTTATGAAGGAGAGACCATGGAAATCGTCGTGTTTGTAGGTGCACTGGTGGGAATCTTCCTGTTTATGATCGGACAGGAGATCGCACAGAGTAAAAAAAGAGAGCGTCTGTTTGAAAAAGCGCTGAGAGAGAATTACGGAAAAGAAAAGCCCAAGGAATATTCGCTCGAGAGGTTTGCGAGACTTGGAAGTTATCTGAAACGGCATAAGGAGCCGGGGCAGCTGGATGACATTACCTGGAATGATCTGGGAATGGACGAGGTCTTTTGCAGAATCGATCGTACTTTTTCTGCGGCGGGAGAAGAGTACCTATACTATACACTGCGGAATGTGATGTGTGGACGGGAAGCGTTGGAGCGTCTGGAGAGGATCGCAGGGTGGCTGGCGGAACACGAGGATACGAGAGTACAGGTACAGCTTCTGATGAACCGGCTGGGGCATTTGGGGAAATATTCTCTATATGATTACCTCGACAATCTGGATACCCTGGGAGAACGCTCCGGCCGTAAAATTCTCCTTGGGGATCTGGTATATCTGCCCTGCCTTGCGCTGCTGCCGGTACAGCCGGCACTGGGGGTGGTGGGAATCGTCGGCTGCATGCTCTGGCATATTCTGACCTATTTTAAAGAAAAAAAGATAGTGGAGCCCTATATTATCAGCTTTGCCTATATTTTACGGATGGTTGCCGTCTGTGGAGATCTTGTGAAACTGCGGATTCCGGTCTATGAGAAGGAAACGGCAGAACTGGAAACGGCATTGAAAGACTTACGGGAACTGAAAAAGGGATCTTATTTTGTCATGACCGGCAACCAGGGAAAAATAGGCGGCAATCCACTGGATATCATAGTGGATTATGTGCGCATGATATTTCATCTGGATATTTGGCAGTTTAACCGTATGCTTGGAAAAATCCGGAAAATGACGAAGCAGACAGATGATCTGCTGCGCATCACGGGGTATCTGGATATGGCAGTTTCTGTAGGCGGCTTTAGAAAATCTTTAGAGGAATATTGCGTGCCGGAACTTGTACCGGATACGGAAAACTGCTTTCTGGAAATTGAGGACGGATGGCATCCGCTCTTGTCACATCCGGTGAAAAACAGTCTCTCTGCGAAAAGAGGAATTCTGCTGACCGGTTCCAATGCTTCCGGCAAATCCACGTTTTTAAAGATGATCGCGGTAAATGCAATCCTTGCACAGACGATTCATACCTGTACGGCAAAAAGTTACCGGGCACCGGTATTTCGAATCTTTTCTTCCATGGCGTTACGGGACAACATGGAGAACGGAGAGAGTTATTATATTGTGGAGATCCGGTCACTGAAACGGATCCTGGATGCCGCCAAAGAGCAGTCAGATCCGGTGCTTCTGTTTGTGGATGAGGTACTCAGAGGGACGAATACGGTCGAGAGAATTGCGGCAGCCACGCAGATACTGCGCAGTCTGTCGGAATACAAGGCACTTGCGTTTGCGGCAACGCATGATATCGAAATGACGGAACTATTGAAAAACGAATATGACAATTATCATTTTGAAGAAAAAATAGAGAAGGATAGCATTGTTTTCCCCTACCGGCTGTTGCCGGGGAAGGCTTCAACGAAAAATGCGATCCGCCTGCTGCATCTAATGGGTTATGATGCGGAGATTACCGAAAAGGCATCCAGACAGGCGGAGAACTTTGTAGAGACAGGGAAATGGATGGCGAATACTTGACGCTGCAGGGATTTCGTTGGTATACTTCATATAAATGTTCTGATAAATGTTCTGAATCATTACAATGTTTGAAGAAAAGTGTTACAGGTTAAATAAAAGGAGACAGCACTATGATTAATTTTGTGAATTCATTTTTATCTTATTTGATGCTGCTTGTGATCATTGCGATCATCGGAGCGGTGGCAATCACACTGGGAATCACACTCAGAAAGAAGAAAAATGCCTCTGAGAAAACCACGGGAACCGAGGGAAGCGCGGAAGCAGACGAAGATGTGCGGTAAGGAGAGCGGCATGCGCAGATATACGACAGTCCTCTGGGACGTAGACGGTACGCTTTTGGATTTTTTGTATTCACAGCGTCATGCACTTACCGCATGTTTTGAAAGCGCCGGACTTACGATCACGGAAGAAATACTGCAGAGATATTCACAGATCAATGACGGGATGTGGAAACAGCTGGAACTGGGAGAAATCACCAAAGAACAGCTCCTTCCCGGGAGATTCTTGAAACTTTTCGAAGAGTATCGGATTCAGAATGTAGATATCAACGCGTTCAGAAAGCAGTATCAGGAAGAATTGGGGAACGTGTACTCTTATATTGATGATTCCCTGAATGTCTGCAAGAGTCTTACGGGAAAAGTGAAGCAATACGTTGTTACCAATGGTGTCACAGCTACGCAGACGCACAAGCTTGCCTTGTCGGGGCTGGATGTTTTGATGGAGCAGCTGTTTATCTCGGAACAGATCGGAACACCGAAGCCGCAGAAGGGCTTTTTCGATTACTGTCTTGCCCATGTGGAAGAGAAAGACAAGTCGAAGATCCTCTTGGTGGGAGACAGCTTAAGCAGCGACATCAAAGGCGGCATACAGGCAGGCATCCGAACCTGCTGGTATCGTCCGGAGGGAACGGTCAATGAGACCGGTTTTCGGCCGGATCATGAGATCCAAGATCTGCACCGGGTACTTTCGATCATAGACGGAGAATAATCCATGGCAAAATCGTCAGGACAGAAATTAAAACTTTTATATTTGATTAAAATGCTGGAAGAGAATACGGATGAAAATCATCCCATGAGTACGCAGGATATGATCAAATATCTGGAGGGTCAGGGGATTCATGCGGAACGGAAAAGTATTTACAGCGACATGGAATGCTTACGTGAGTTCGGGTATGATGTGGTGCAGGTACAGAGCAGACTGGGCGGCGGATATTATCTCGGCAGCCGCAGCTTTGAACTTCCCGAATTGAAGCTTTTGGTGGATGCGGTGCAGTCCTCACGGTTTATTACGACGAAAAAATCCAGAGAACTGATCAAAAAACTGGAGCGGATCGCCGGAAAAAATGACGCCGGAAAGCTTCAGCGACAGGTGTATGTGGCAGGAAGAGTCAAGACAGAGAACGAAAGCATCTATTACAGCATCGACACGATTCACCGTGCGATTCAGGAAAACAGGCAGATCACGTTCGTATATCTTGACTGGAATCTGCAAAAGCAGCTGCTGCCCAGAGCAAACGGCAATAAACGTGTCAGTCCCTGGGCATTGATCTGGCGCGAGGAAAATTATTATCTGGCAGCTTTCGACAGTGAAGATCAGATGATCAAGCATTACCGTGTGGACAAAATGGGGCAGGTAGAGATGACAGAGGAGAAAAGAGAAGGTGTTGCACAATTCTCCCGGATAGATGTCTCGGCCTACACAAAGCAGACCTTTGGCATGTATGCGGGGGAGGAGACGGTCGTGACAATGGAATTCCCGGAAAAACTGGTCGGTGTCGTATTGGATCGTTTTGGCAGAGAAGTGGATATTCGTCCGATGGGAAATGGTATTTTCAGGATTCGTGCCAGAGTAGCGGTCAGCGGGCAGTTCTTCGGATGGCTTGCCGGAATCGGATCCGGTGCCCGTATCGTGGCACCGGAAGATGTGCGGAACCGTTATGTACAGTGGCTTTCTGATATTTTGCGCGAACAGTCGGGGCAGAGCGAATAAAAAGTTATCCAAAATTTCAAAATCTTTTTTGTATAGTTTTCCGGAGGATCCCTCGTTGACAAGCGTGGGATTCTTTTTTATACTGATACATAGCACCCACAATATATTGCTTTTCGATCAGATAAAGCACCATATATGGTGTTCGAAAACGTTATCGTATACAAAGGGGAAAACAACGGATCCAAGGACCTGCCTTGGTTTCATCGGATGAAGGGAAGAGAAAGATGAGTAGTAATTTTGAGCATGACCATGAAGAAAATGAAGACTACGGCAAACAGTTTCGGCCGAACAGAGAGGTCTGTGTCGTAAAAAAAGACGGAAGTAAGGAAATCTTTAATGTGCAGAAGGTGATCAGTGCCGTCGGCAAGAGTGCCTATCGTGCACTGACCAAGTTTACCAGAGAAGAGAAAGAGCAGATCTGCCGTTATGTGATAGACAAGGTAAATGAATTGGAAGTAAATGAAATTCCGATTCCGGTGATGCACAATATTGTGGAGAGCGCGTTGGAACAGGTGAAACCTGTTGTGGCAAAGAGCTATCGCGATTACCGCAATTATAAGCAGGATTTTGTACGGATGTTGGATGATGTCTATAAAAAGAGCCAGTCCATCATGTATATCGGCGACAAAGAAAATGCAAATACGGATTCTGCCCTGGTATCCACCAAGCGCAGTCTGATCTTTAATCAGCTGAACAAGGAACTGTATCAGAAATTCTTCCTGACGACAGAGGAGATTCAGGCGTGCCGTGACGGTTATATCTATGTCCATGATATGTCAGCAAGAAGAGATACGATGAACTGCTGCCTGTTCGATGTACAGAGTGTTCTGACCGGCGGCTTTGAAATGGGAAATATCTGGTACAACGAGCCGAAGACACTGGATGTCGCATTTGATGTCATCGGTGATATTGTCTTAAGTGCTGCCAGCCAGCAGTACGGCGGCTTTACCGTACCCAGCGTGGATCTGATCCTGGAGCCCTATGCAGAGAAATCTTATCACAGGGCACTTGCTAAATATGAGCGTCTCGGTGTGGCTGCGGAGATTGCCGAGAAAGAGGCACTGGCAGATGTACGTAAGGAGTTTGAACAGGGCTTCCAGGGGTGGGAGTACAAGTTCAATACCGTGGCAAGCAGCCGCGGCGATTATCCTTTTATCACGGTGACAGCCGGCACCGGCACCGGGAAATTTGCAAAGATGGCTACGATCACAATGCTGGAAGTGCGCAGAAAGGGACAGGGAAAGAAGGATCACAAGAAACCTGTATTGTTCCCGAAGATCGTATTTTTGTATGATGAGAATCTGCACGGCCCCGGAAAGCCACTGGAGGATGTGTTCGAAGCAGGTGTGGAATGCTCTGCGAAGACGATGTATCCCGACTGGCTGAGCCTGACCGGCAAAGGATATGTGGCAAGCATGTATAAACAATACGGCAAGATCGTATCTCCGATGGGCTGCAGAGCGTTTCTGTCTCCCTGGTACGAGAGAGGCGGTATGCACCCTGCCGATGATAAGGATGTGCCGGTATTTGTGGGACGATTTAACATCGGTGCGGTATCCCTGCATCTGCCGATGATCCTGGCCAAGGCGAGAAAAGAGAGCAGAGATTTTTATGAAGTGCTGGATTATTATCTGGAGCTGATCCGCCAGCTGCATATCCGGACGTATGCTTATCTGGGCGAAATGCGTGCTTCCACGAATCCTCTGGCATATTGCGAGGGAGGATTTTTAGGCGGTCATCTGAAGCTGACAGATAAGATCAAGCCGCTGTTGAAATCAGCGACTGCAAGTTTTGGTATTACAGCGCTGAATGAATTGCAGGAACTGTATAACGGCAAGTCTTTGGTCGAGGACGGTGCTTTTGCGGTGGAGGTACTGGAGCATATCAACCAGAAGATTTCGGAGTACAAGGAAGAGGACGGAAATCTGTATGCCATCTACGGCACACCCGCAGAAAATCTGTGCGGTCTGCAGGTGAAGCAGTTCCGTAAAAAATACGGCATTATCGAAGGGGTATCCGACAGAGAATATGTCAGCAACAGCTTCCATTGTCATGTAACGGAGGATATCACACCGATCCAGAAACAGGATCTGGAGAATCGTTTCTGGGATCTGAGCAACGGCGGTAAGATCCAGTATGTAAAATATCCGATTGATTACAATACCGAAGCCATCAAGACCCTGATCCACAGAGCCATGGATCTGGGATTTTACGAGGGTGTCAATCTGTCTCTGGCGTATTGTGATGACTGTGGACATGAGGAACTGGAGATGGATGTCTGTCCTGTCTGCGGCAGCAGGAATCTGACCAAGATCGATCGTATGAACGGCTATCTGTCTTATTCCAGAGTGCATGGGGATACCAGACTGAACGATGCCAAGATGGCGGAGATCGCAGAGCGTAAGAGTATGTAAGGACAGGATGGACAGAGTAATGAGATATCATAATATAACAAAGGACGACTTGCTCAATGGAGACGGACTGCGCGTCGTGTTATGGGTGGCCGGCTGCAACCATTGCTGCAAGGAATGCCAGAACCCGATCACATGGGATCCGGACGGCGGACTTTTGTTTGATGAAAATGCCAAGCAGGAAATTTTTGAACAGCTGGAGAAGCCTTATATTTCCGGAATCACCTTTTCCGGAGGAGATCCGATGCATCCGGTGAACCGTGCGGATGTCAAAGAGTTGATGCGGGAAATCCGTGAAAAATATCCGCAGAAAACGATCTGGATGTATACCGGAGACAGCTGGGAGAATCTCTATCAGCTTCCGGTGATGCAGTATGTGGATGTCGTAGTAGACGGAGAATTCCTTGTGGAAGAAAAAGATGTAAAGCTTCGCTGGAAGGGCAGTAAGAATCAGCGCGTGATCGATGTGAAAAAGACACTTGCCGGTGAGAATCCCATGGAGCCTGTGTTACATTGCGGTGACTACGCCTGAAATATACTGTGGTGACGAATGTATTTTAGATTATCGCCGGGATTCAGGACGATATGTCAGATAGACAGAAAATGTTTTGAGATAACCGTGGCAACAATTTGTAATCTGTGAATTATGTTGCTGAAAATGAAAACTATAAATTTAAAATATAAATGATCGGATATAGACAGTATGTTTGGTAAGAGAATACAAAAATAAAGAATAAAGGATACAAGCTACGATGCAAAAAATTGCAAAATTTCATTTTGTCAGTCCTGTGCAGTTCCTGACTGCCATGCAGGAAGAATACCCTCAGTATACTGAGGAGCAGATCAAAGAAATGTATGAACAGTTGAAGCTTCCCAAGAGAGCAACCAAAGGAAGCGCTGGGTATGATTTCTTCGCTCCGTTTACCTTCAAACTTGCTCCGGGGGAGACAATCAAGATTCCTACCGGAATCCGGGCAGAGATGAGGGAAGACTGGGTACTTCAGATTTATCCCAGAAGCGGTCTGGGATTCAAGTACAGATTGCAGATGAATAACACGGTCGGTATCATTGACAGTGATTATTTCTTCTCAGACAATGAAGGTCATATTTTCATGAAGATCACCAATGATTCCAACGAAGGAAAGACGGTGGAAGTGCCTGTGGGAACCGGTTTTGCCCAGGGGATTTTCATGCAGTACGGAATCACGGAAGATGACGATGCGGAAGGCATCCGCAACGGCGGCTTCGGAAGCACAACAAAATCATAGAGAATAAAATCCTCCGAACGGGATATGATGAATTTTAAATCATAGACCGAAGGGGGATTTTTTATGTCACAAAGAAAGCAAAGCGAGGATGTGGAAATTACCGGGAATCTCAGGGAAAATATGCAATATCTGAACAGACTGCTTGGACTAGATACCAATTTTGACATCATCCACCGCGTGATCAAAATCGGGGATACGGATGCCTGCATGTATCTCATTGACGGATTTTGCAAAGATGAATTACTGCAGAAACTGTTGCAATATCTGATGAATCTGAGCGCGGAAGATTTTCCGAAGAATGCTCATGAAATGTCTAAACTGGCAATTCCCTATGTCGAGGTTGATCTGGCAGGGCAGTGGGAGAAAATTGTGGAGTCTTTGCTGTCCGGCGTATTTGTCCTGCTGGTAGACGGCTATGAAAAAGCAGTGCTGATCGATTCCAGAACTTATCCTGCAAGAAGTGTGGAAGAACCGGAGAAGGATAAGGTACTTCGGGGTTCCAAGGACGGATTTGTGGAAACTGTTGTCTTCAATACCGCATTGATCCGCCGCAGGATTCGCAGTACGGATCTTCACATGGAAATATTAAATGTCGGGGAGAATTCCAGAACAGATATTGTGCTGTGTTATATGGAAAGCCGGGTGAATCCGGATCTGCTTTCTGAGATTCGTGACAGAATCAGGAAGATTCATGTAGATGCGCTGACCATGAATCAGGAAAGTCTGGCAGAATGTCTGTACAAGCGAAAATGGTATAATCCTTTTCCGAAGTTTAAATATACAGAACGACCGGACACAGCGGCGGCACAGGTGCTGGAGGGGAATCTTGTGATCCTGGTGGATACTTCCCCGTCTGCCATGATTTTGCCGACAACGATATTTGATGTGGTGGAAGAGGCAGATGATTATTATTTTCCGCCGGTCACGGGAACGTATCTTAGGCTGACCAGATTTCTGATCGCGATATTGACCTATTTTGTGACACCGACGTATTTGCTATTGATGAACCACAGGGAATGGGTACCGGAGAGCTTTGAGTTTATTGTGCTGAAAGAAGAGCCGTATGTACCGTTACTCTTGCAGTTCTTACTTTTGGAACTGGCGATAGACGGTCTGCGGCTGGCGGCAGTGAATACCCCAAATATGCTGAGCACACCGTTAAGTGTGATGGCAGCACTGGTGTTGGGGGAATTCTCTGTGGAGAGTGGTTGGTTTTCAAGCGAGGTTATGCTTTATATGGCATTCGTAGCGATTGCCAATTATACCCAGGCCAATTATGAACTTGGGTATGCTTTGAAGTTCATGCGGATCCTGAACCTGCTCCTGACACAGCTGTTCGGAATCTGGGGATATCTGGCAGGCGTCGCAATATTGGTGATGTCGCTCCTTACAAATAAGACGATCAGCGGACAGAGCTATCTCTATCCGCTGATCCCGTTTGACGGAGAGAAAATGAAAAATCGTCTGCTCCGAAGGAGAATGCCGGGCGCTGTGAAAAAGTAAAATTGTTACAAAGTGTATCACTTTTATAAGGCAAAATTGAAATGACCGTTCTTTTGATGTATGCTTATTTCAAAAATGATGACATCAGGAGGACGACCAATGTTTAAAATTGTTACAGACAGTACGGCTGATCTGCCGGTGGAATATCTGAAAGAGCATGATCTCGGATGCATAAATCTCAGTTATATCATGGACGGTGTAACTTACGGACAAGGAAAAGAACTTCCCGAGAAAGAATTCTATGCATTGATGAGACAGGGCAAGATGCCGACGACTTCCCAGGTGAATCCCGAGGAGGCAAAAGCCCATTTTACGGAATACCTGAAAGAAAATAAAGAGATTTTGTGTATTGCATTTTCTTCCGGACTAAGCGGCACTTATAACAGCATGCGAATCGCAGCGGAAGAAATCATGGAAGAGCAGCCGGATTGCAAGATTATCGTCATTGACAGCCTGTGTGCTTCGCTTGGCGAGGGACTTTTGGTTCATAAGGCGGTAACGCTGAGAGATCAGGGAAAGTCTCTGGAAGAAGTGGCAGAGTGGGTGAAAAACAACCGTCTGCATCTGGTGCATGTCTTTACCGTAGATGATCTGTTCCATCTCTATCGCGGCGGCCGTGTCAGCAAAGCAACGGCTTTCGTCGGGACACTTGCAGGCATCAAACCGAAGCTTCATGTAGACAATGAAGGACATCTGATCGTTATCGGCAAAGTACGCGGACGTAAAAAATCCCTGCATGCGTTGGTGGACTACATGGAGGAAAAGATGGGATCCTACCGTGACCAGAATGATATTATCTTTATCAGCCACGGAGATGATCTGCCGGCGGCAGAGCTGGTAAGAGATTTGGTCAAGGAACGCTTCGGAATGGACAGCTTCCTGATCAACTATGTCGGACCTACCATCGGTTCTCATTCAGGCCCCGGAACACTGGCGTTGTTCTTTATGGGCGAAGAGAGATAACTTGAAAGTTAATGAAGCAAATATTTTTCTATATTCCACGCAGATGGCTGACTATTTTTAGTCGGGATGCTTTTATGGGCACAGAAGATAAAAAAATTCTCCTGTGCCCTTGGCGTTTGAAAAGAAGGGTACAGAGAATGAAAAAGTCTTCCCTGTACCCTTAGCGTTTGAAAAGAAGGGTACAACGGAGGAAAAAATCTTCCCTGTACCCTTGGTGTTTGAGAAGAAGGGTACAGCGGAACAAAAAGTCTTCCCTGTACCCTTTGGAGTTTGAAAAGAGGGGTACAGCGGAACAAAAAGTCTTCCCTGTACCCTTTGGAGTTTGAAAAGAAGGGTACAGAGGTGGAAAAAGTCTTC
>CAKRRS010000064.1 GCA_934394665.1 uncultured Acetatifactor sp.
GGAGACGTTACAGCTGCCAGAAGGCATTCTGTTCGTTCCGGGAGTCCGTCCCTTTTGCTTAATTAACTTGCCATTTAGCAGGAGATTTCTTCCGAGTCTTCACAACATACAAGATGGCAATCACCACATCCGCGCAGTAGATAAAACATCCGATTCCCATGAAGATGGCGCCCGGCAGGGATACCAGCCGTTCTTTGCGCATGCGGATACTGCAGCCGATGGAGCTGATGCCGGTGAGCAGGATCGTCAAAAGATCAATGAGAACAGCCCACAGGAGAAAGCCGATGCCCCAGACACTCATGGCAAGTCCGATGAAACCCAGGATAAAGTGCATGATATAAGCAGGAATCTGAATCCCTTTGATGATCAGGTTCATCCGGGCAGCCTGCCTTGCGGTCAGCTTTCCCCTGGCGGTCTGTACCGTATTGACGATTACGATGACAAAGGAATACAGGTTATAGATGACTGCGATGATAAGCAGGACAAGCAGGGAGATATCCGTGGTATCCTCCGGCAGTAAGCCTGCAAACAGGAAAAAGACGGCAAGAATCAATACATAAATATAAGGATAGATAATTACAGGTATCATTTTCAGATATTTCAAAAATTCATTCATGACAATTCCCCTCTCATAATAACAATGCTTGTAAAAAATGACAAAAAGAGTATAGCAAAAAAACATAATATGTGCAAAAAAAGATATTGCTTTTTTGGAGCGCCGCGTATATACTCTCAACGATAGAAATAACAGGAAACACTGATAAATTCAGTGCTTGCGGTTGATTTGAAAAATGGAGAGGTTATTACCATGACGAAAGATCTGACAAAAGGCAGCCCCATGAGACTTATCATCAGTTTTGCGGTACCGTTACTGTTCGGTTTTCTGTTCCAGCAGTTTTACAATCTGGTGGATACGATGATTGTAGGACGGTTTCTGGGAGTAGACGACCTGGCAGCGGTAGGCTCTACCGGTTCCATCAACTTTCTGGTGATCGGTTTCTGCATGGGTGTTTGCAATGGCTTTGCCATTCCGGTGTCCCATAAATTCGGTGCCGGAGATTACGTAGGCATGCGCAAATATGTGGCGAACTGTGTCTGGCTGGGACTGGCATTTTCTATAGTTATGACCGTTGTGACGGCGATACTGTGCCGTGATATTCTGGTATGGATGAAGACTCCGGTCAACATCATTGACGGCGCCTACAATTATATTTTTATTATATTCATCGGCATTCCCACAGTATATTTGTATAACATCGTGGCAGGTGTGATCCGTGCCACCGGTGACAGCAAGACGCCCGTGGTATTCCTGGTACTGTCTTCCGTGATTAATATTGTGCTGGATCTGTATTTTATCATTTCCCTGCACATGGGCGTGGCAGGAGCGGCTTGGGCAACAGTCATTTCTCAGGGAGTATCCGGTGTGGCATGCCTGATTTATATGGTGAAAAAGTTCGAGATTCTGCGGATTCGCAGGGAAGAATGGAAACCGGACGGACATATGATGATGGTGCTGTGCGGCATGGGAGTACCCATGGGATTGCAGTATTCCATTACCGCAATCGGCAGCGTTATCCTGCAGACAGCAGCCAATACGCTGGGTTCTGCAGCGGTTGCAGCCATGACGGCAGGCGGTAAGATCGGCAACTTCTTAGCCTGTCCCTTCGATGCCATGGGATCCACGATGGCGACCTACGGTGGACAGAACGTGGGTGCCGGAAAATTAGACCGTCTCGGCCAGGGATTGAAAGCCTGCGTAACGCTGGGAGTAGGATATTCTGTAATTGCGTTCCTGATTGCTGTATTTTTCGGCGAACCTCTGGCGCAGCTGTTCGTGGATGGCGGAGAAGCAGAGATCATTGCGAATGTACATGCATTCCTGTTGTGGAATACCGCATTTTATATTCCTTTGGCATTAGTGAATATTGTACGCTTTCTGATTCAGGGTATGGGATTCCCGAAGTTTGCCATTCTGGCAGGTGTGTTCGAGATGATCGCCAGATCCCTGGCAGGTTTCGGACTGGTACCGGTAATCGGATTCACAGGCGTATGCCTCGGCAGCCCGATTGCATGGCTCATGGCCGATGCTTTCCTGATTCCGGCGTATTTCCATGTGAGTAAGGTGTTGCAAAAGAGGATGGCGCAGCAAACGGATGCCCCACAGGCAGTTTGACAACGCGTCGGTCATAGGTCACCAGACCGTTTACCTCTTCTTCCACATCGGAGAGCTGGGTGTAGACCGCGCCGCTTAATCCTTGAGAAATCAAAGGGAATAACTGCTTTGAAAATAATTTTTTCAGGGCAGCAGTCATCTCTTCGGGAGTGTCATATTTCTGATAACCGTAGACACGGTCGACACTGGAGTGACCATCGATATGGCAGGCGTAGCCGCCGTATTCGGAGATGACAAAGGCGCGCTTCCCGTCCAATTTTACCTGTAACGGGCGGAAATAATTATGAATACTGCGGAAATCCCCGCCTTTCTGGTCGAACCAGCCGCTGGCATGGTCTACCGGACGGGTGGGGTCTTTTTTTGCCACCATTTTGGCAATGCGCGCAGCGTCGAACTGCCCCCAGCCTTCATTGAAAGGCACCCAGACGGCAATCGAAGGCACATTGTATAAGTGGTCAATCGTATCCAGACATTCCTGTTCCCATTCTTTTCTGCCCTGTTCTGAAGAACGGGAAAACAGTTCGTAATGATTGTCCTTCGTGTGGGCGGACATATGCGGAAACAGTGTGGGCATATAGCATACCCAGGGCATATGATAGGTGCTTCCGCCGCTGACCATGTCCTGCCATACGATCATGCCGAGTCTATCGCAGTGGTAATACCAGCGCAAAGGTTCGATTTTGATATGCTTTCTGAGCATATTGAACCCCAGACCTTTTGCAAGGGTAATATCATAGACAAGAGCTTCGTCACAAGGAGCAGTCATCAGTCCGTCAGACCAGTAGCCCTGATCCAGAATTCCATGGAGAAAATAAGGTTTGTGATTCAGACAGAAACGCAGGATTCCCTTGGCATCTTTTTCCACAGTAAACGAACGCATGGCAAAATAGCCGTCCACAGAATCTTCATCTGCAGTCACGGTGAAGGGGTAGAGCCAGGGATGCTCCGGAGTCCAGGGTTTGAAGTTCACGGGTTCCGGTACCTCGGTGGAGGCGGATGCACTGTAGGTAACACTTATGGGAAACGAAAGAACAACTTTCGTATGCGTCAGACCGAAGGTATCCTGCTGCTCGGAGCGACTCTTTAGGCGGAGATGAACGGACGTCTTGTTCTTCACGATATAACTCGTAGCTTTTGGGACAACACCGGAGGCTGTTATGGCACCTGACATCGGGGCGGTCTCTGATACAGACATAGGGCCGGTTGACGGAACAGTATCGGGTGCTGTCACAGAGCCATCGCAGGCAGGCGCATATACCTGGAAATCCAAATGCGAAAACGGTGCCGGAGAACACAGGACAAATGTTACTGTAGATTTATCGTAATCCGGTGTAATGGTATAGTTGATGACATAATTTTCCGGAACCCATTCATACCAGACGCTCTGCCAGATGCCGCTTTGCGCGGTATAGAACATGCCGCCGCGGGTCAGCGTCTGCTTTCCTCTGGTGGCATAGCCGGTGTCGGTCAGATCCCGGACTTTTACATATATGGAGACGGGATTTTCGTTGATATATTCTGTAATATCCAGCGAAAAAGGAAGGTAGCCGCCATGGTGAGTGCCGAGTTGTATCGTCCCAAACTGCTCCGTTCCGAGGAAGACCGTTGCCTCCTGGTCCACAGCATCAAAATGCAGAATACAGTGCATATGCTGTTCTTTTCGTGCAATTTCATCCGCAGGGAAGGTTATCCTGCGCCGGTACCACAGGTATTCGTCCGGTTCCAGACGTCTGCCCACGCCGGAGAGAAGAGACTCCGGGGAAAAAGGAACACGAATCTGTCCTTGCGGTGCAAAACGTTTGGGATTTTCGTAAAGATCACTGCCGTCTGCCGGGACAAAGGCATATTCCCAAATCCCGTTTAACATATGATAATCCGCCCGGCGCATCTGGGGACGGGGATATTCCGGGAGAATGGGCTGCTCTTTGTCTGCCTTTAACATAGCTTCTCCCCAGGGAGTGAAAAGCGGATGCAGGGTGTCCTCCGGATGAGCCTGATTCAGATTGGCGGCAGCGTCTTTTAAGTTCATGTGAAAACCTTCTTTCCTGAAATGATCACAATCAATAGGGGTTGCAATTTCCCACTGGCATCAACAGATTATCTATAGTATACTACATTTAAAACATGCGTCATACGAAAAAATGTGCGCAATTTGAAAAAATATAATGATTCACATCTTTCATGAGCAATGAATAAACAAACTTATTATTCAATATAAGCATCAAAAACGTCATTTCGCACATGAAACTTCAAAAATTTATAAAATCGTAAATGACAAAAACAAGAAAATAAGAGGTCTTACAGATGAATATACTTACTGTTGACAATATTACAAAAAGTTATGGTGTCCGCAAGATTTTTGACGGGGCATCCTTTTTCCTGCAGGAAGGGGAAAAGGCCGGAATCATCGGCATTAACGGTACCGGCAAATCTACGCTTTTAAAAATAATTGCAGGATTGGAAGAGCCGGATGCCGGTTCTGTCATCAAGGCAAATCACTGTCTGGTCCGCTACCTTCCGCAGAATCCGTTCTTTGCGCCGGAAGAGACCGTGCTGGAGGCGGTACTTCGTGGGAACAGACGGGAAGAAAACGAAGGTACGATTGAGGCAGATGCCAAAAGCATGCTGACGAAGCTGGGGGTTACAGAGTTTGACCGGCCCTGTGGGCAGCTCTCCGGCGGACAGCGAAAAC
The DNA here is from genome assembly GCA_934394665.1 of uncultured Acetatifactor sp. Classification (GTDB taxonomy): domain Bacteria; phylum Bacillota; class Clostridia; order Lachnospirales; family Lachnospiraceae; genus Acetatifactor. Next base: position 4,866 of record CAKRRS010000064.1, read on the forward strand.
GCCTGGCACTGGTATCGGTACTTTTGTCTCCGGCAGAGATTCTGCTGCTGGATGAGCCGACGAACCATCTGGATAATTCCATGTCCGACTGGCTGGAAGATCAGCTGCGCCGCAGAAAAGGAGCCATGATCATGGTAACCCATGACCGTTATTTCCTGGACAGTGTAACGGACCGGATCCTGGAGCTGGATCAGGGGAAAATCTATTCCTATGATGCGAATTATTCCGGATATCTGGAGTTGAAGATGCAGCGGGAAGAGATGGCACAGGCCAGCGAGAAAAAACGTCTGAATATTTTACGTAATGAGCTTGCCTGGGTACAGCGCGGAGCCAGAGCGCGTTCCACGAAACAGAAAGCGAGATTGCAGCGTTTTGAGGAACTGAAAAATGTCAAGGGTCCGGTGACGGACGGCAAGGTGGAATTAACTTCTGCGGCGTCCAGACTGGGGCGCACCACAGTGGAGATCGAGCATGTATCCAAAAGCTACGGCGACAAGGTGCTGCTTCAGGATTTCACCTATCTGTTCGGCAAGGATGACCGTGTCGGATTTATCGGACCCAACGGCAGCGGCAAGACCACTTTGATGAAGATGATCCTGGGAGAAGTGATGCCGGACAGCGGACATATCGAGATCGGACAGACGGTAAAGCTGGGATATTATGCCCAGGAGATCGATGATACCATGATGCATCCGGAACAGAGAGTCATTGATTATATCCGGGATGTGGCGGAATATATTACGACGGAGGACGGGCAGATCACGGCGGCCAGAATGCTGGAGCGTTTTCTGTTTTCCGGTGAGGACCAGTACGGGCAGCTGGGAAAATTATCCGGCGGTGAACGCAGACGACTGCAGCTATGTAAAGTCCTGATGGGAGCACCGAATGTCCTGATTTTGGACGAGCCGACAAATGATCTGGATATTGCCACTTTGCAAGTGCTGGAAGATTATCTGGATACCTTTCCCGGAATCGTGATCGTGGTCTCCCATGACCGGTATTTCCTGGATCGTGTGGTTCGCCGGATTTTTGCGTTGGAAGACACCCGGATGGTACAGTACGAGGGCGGCTATACGGATTATGTCAATCGCAAAAAAGCAGAAGGAGCGGTTGATACGGAAAATGTGGCTGCAGTTTCGACTTCACAGAGTAAGGGTGCGGAGACAGAAAATACTGCAAAAAACTGGAAAAATGGACAGAAACGGAAACTGAAATTCACTTATCAGGAACAGAAAGATTATGAATCCATTGAAGGTGAAATGGCGGCACTGGAAGAAAAAATTGCAAAGTTAGAAGCTGATTTTGCAAACTATGCCAGTGATTTTGTGAAGTTGAACGAATTGACGAAAGAAAAAGAGACTGTCGAAAAGCAGCTGGAAGAGAAAATGGAGCGTTGGATGTACCTCGAGGATCTTGCGGCACGTATTGAGCGAGGAGAAGAAAACTGACAATCCGTATCGGGAAGGTCAGTCTTCTGTGTCATCGGTTGCAGCGGCAACTGCCGAAACTACGGAAGATACTACGGCAATTACGACTGCCAGAAGGATAATCAAAAGTCCGCCGGCCAAAAGAAAAAACATATCACATACTTCCTTTCGTAGGATTTGGGTTTTCTAACGTTTGCCAATCACGCATGCGTGTTGACTCTCTTGCGCTTATTATATCATTTTCCCCAAAAAAAACAATAAAAACCGGTGTATAGTGGAAAAAATTACTAAAATGAGATATAATAAGTGCAGGCAATGAGCAGTGCGGACGAAGCCTACAAGGCGGGATATACTTTGTGAGGAACATTTTATGGCATATCAGCGAGCAAAAGACGAAGTAGTGGAGATATCTCCACAGACAACAGATGCCGGAAAAGAAGAATTATATTTATATTCTCTGCGTAAGATGGCTGAGGACAATGTGGAGAATAACAGGACAGGACTGACGAATCTGCACAACATGAAGTCCTTTTTTTACCTGTGCGGCGAAATGATCAAGGAACAGCCGGATAAAAAATACGGTGTGGTGATCATGGATATTACCCAGTTCAAAGCGGTCAATGAATTTTGCGGCAGAAGTGAGGGGGACAGGCTGCTGAAATTTATTGCGGAGTGCTTTCAGGAGTACGAGGATCACCGCGCGGATACTTATGCCTGTCATGTGAGGGCAGACATTTTCTGCATGTGCACCGCTTATGAAGAAGTGAACGAATTGGAGAAAATTGTCAATAACATCAAGAAAAAGATTGACGAATTTCCTTTTGCCTATAAAGTACAGCCTTCTTTCGGAATCGGTGTTTCTCCGGAACGGGAACCTGCGGTCAGTTATCTGAAAGACTGTGCTACCACGGCCATGAATAGTATTAAGGGAAAAGTATACCGGACTTATGCGATATTCGATGAAAAAATGCGCAAACAGCAGATGCGGGAGCGACAGGTGGAGAATGATATCGTAGGGGCTCTGGAGAACGGAGAACTGCGGTTGTACATACAGCCGAAAGTAGACATGAGTACCGGACAGATCATCGGCGGCGAGGCTCTGGTGCGCTGGCAGCATCCGGAAAAAGGTCTGGTCTCACCGGGAGAATTTATTCCGGTATTGGAGAAAAACGGATTTGTGATCAACGTGGATGAATATATTTGGGAAAAGGTGTTTGCTTATCTTGGACAACTTTGTAAACAAGGGCGCAAACCGGTACCGATTTCCATTAATGTATCCAGGCTGCATGCCTATGATACACAGCTGACAGAGACTTTACTGCGGCTGAAGGAGAAGTATAATATTTCGGCGGAGTATGTCCCGTTGGAGTTGACGGAAAGCGCTTTCCTGGAGAATGAACAGGGAATGTATGAGAGAATGGAAGGCCTGCGGGCGCAGGGATTTCTGGTATCCATGGATGATTTCGGCACGGGTTATTCCACGATGAACATGTTGAAGAACCAGACGCTGGATGAAATTAAAATCGACAGAGAATTTATCCGGGATCTTGACAAAGATAAAAGCCTGATCATCATTCGCAATACCATTGCCATGCTGCAGGAATTGGGAGTACATATTGTAATCGAAGGAGTCGAAACCGAGGAGCAGAAAGCGTTCCTTTTGGGGTGTAATTGTACAGATGTACAAGGCTTCCTTTTCTACCGTCCTATGCCGGTGGAAGAGTTTGACAGGCTATTATCGGAGCAGGAAAAGAAGCTTGATTCGTCAAAATAGACAACGACAAAATAGACAAAGCATCAGACCGCATTCTGACGGGGGTATCGTAAGATGAACCTGCCGGAATGCGGTTTTCTTTGGGCAGAATTCTGAAAATGCAGAAATAGTTTACAGCCCATTGACATATCTTTGCAGAGGGAGTAATCTGCATATTACCCGATGGCCAGTTTGCATCGAGTGTCTTACCATCCGGTCAGATTCGACCAAACATCGCACTACAAAAGAGAATAAACGAGGTGATTCCGGATGCACATTGTGTAATTACTGTACCGTCAGGAAAACGATATAACAAAAATTAAAGTACTATAATATGAATATTACAATAGAGATACAAAACAAAAAAGAAATACCAAAAACGGGAGGGGTTATGGAGGAGACCAGGAACAGTATAAAGGAGACCGTATCAGAGACAGAATTACAGAGACTGGTAGAAGATTTTATTACACAAAAGCAGGCGCTTCTGATACAGGTAAAAAGAGGAACCGTCGAAAAAGAAGATTTTTTGAAGGAAGCGGAAAAACAGATTGACCAGTACTACCATTTTACGGAAAAAAAGAAAAAAGAACTGCTAAGGAGTTTCGAACAATATATTTTTGGATATTCCCGTTTGTCACCGTTGATGGATGACAAAAGCATTTCGGATATCCGTGTTATCAGCCATGACTGTATCCGGATCAAGAAGGAAGGGAAGAGGATGGATGCGGGAATTGCCTTTGCATCTGAAAAAGAATATCGGCAGTTTATTGACTACGTAGCAACGAGAAATCAGGTAAATATTTCGAATCTGAATGCCATACAGAGATTTACGGATACGGAGAGTCACCCGGACTTTATCTTCCGGTTTACGCTTTCCATGCCAATTGTAAATACCTATAGTGAACCGTATCTGTGTATCCGGAAGGTACCGAAGCATTTTCCGATGATGACGGATCTGGTAGAGAAAGAAATGCTGGACAGGGAGACGGCAGAATTGCTGGTAGAGAGATTTCGGCAGGGGTCTACCCTGATCTGTGGAGGAAATTCTTCGGGAAAGACGACGTTATTAAATGCCCTGAAAGAAACCTTGCCGGATGACATGGCTATTCTTGTGGCGCAACAGGCGGATGAACTGACGACACTTTTTCATCCGGATATGATGTTTTTACATTCTTTGCCGGGAACATCGGAGAGCAGCGTGAATTATGACCTGAAACACATCAGTATTGCCGGACTTACGATGGATGTGGACTTCTTCATTATCGGAGAGGTCAAGGGCGGAGAGGCATTGTATTTGTTAAATGCGGCATATACGGGACAAATCTGTGCGGCTACGGTACACGCACCGTCTGCAGACCGGGCACCCGAAAAAATAGTAGATTATGCGATGTATGACAGCCGCTATTCGCGCAACGAATTAATGAAAATGATGGACTGTTTCCAGACACTGGTATTTATGGAACATTACAAGGTGAAGGAAATCTTTGCCTGTCTGGGCTGGAACACAGAGAAAGAGAAGCTGGAGTATGAGAGACTGTTTTAATGATTACATGAGAGGAGAAACGTATGATCATATACGCATGGATTATTTGTTTATTATTTACGGGCTTTTTGCTTCTTTTTGGGAAGATAAAATGGCTGGAAAAGATCAAAAAAATGCTGTATCAAACCAGGGAAGGCATGGATCGTGCATCCCGGCTGAGAACTTTGGAGAACAGGCGCAGGCTGCAGGAACTTCAGCGTAAAAATACGCTGCTGCACAGAGTGGAAATGTTTTTATGTTATTGTGGAATCAAGAGAAGATTTCCCAAAGCTACGGCAGAAAAATGGATTGTTTTTCAGCTGTTTTGTATGACAATAATCTTTTGTCTGGGGTTGGGAGGAAGCGGCAGGCTGAGGATAGCGGTACTGGGGACTGCATTATGTGGGGCGGCAGAATATCTGATCTTAAGTACTATGCGTGCAGGGGAACTGCGGTCAGTGAACGAAAATCTGTTAAAATGTCTGAACTTTCTGGGAAATTACAGCCTGACCGCAGGAGAGATTACAGTGGTTCTGGGACAAGTCAGCAGATATGTGGAAGAACCGTTAAAGAGTGCACTGGAAGAGTGTGCTTATGAGGCGCAGACTACCGGAGACAGTTCGTTGGCATTGCTTACCCTCGAGGAGAGAATCGAACATCCCAAGATAAAGGAACTGGCCAGAAATCTTGAGGTCAGTATCCGCTATCTTGCAGACCTAAAGACACTGGTGGACAGTAGCAGACGATCTGCACGCGAATATCTGCGTATGGAAGAAGAACGGAAAGGAATGCTGCGCGAAGCCGGAATCAATATGGGATTGCTGATTGCAATGTCCCTGTTTGCATTATTGACTGTGGACCGCCTGGTGGATGTTTCCGTCTGGGAGGTTTTATACCGGACATTGCCCGGGCATATTGCAATTGGTATCTATGCCGGTATTATTTTTCTGTTTTTTAGGAAACTGTATGGCGTTTATCGCTGAGAAAGGGGAAAGAAAATGAGTTGGAGAGTTATCTGGATCCCGGAAATCCTGGGGGCAGTGCTGAGTGGGATTTTTGTATTTCGGTTGGGAACCGGGACAGTTCCGCATACGATATTGCATACCTGCGAAGAGATTGTGGGGATGCTTCGGGAAAGTAAAAATTATGAGAACTGGATCACAAAGACAGAGAAGAAACTGAAACGAAACGGAGCCGGATTTCATTACGGAAAGAAAATGACACCGGTCAGATATCTGATTGTGCGTCTGCTTTTATCCCTTACGGCCATACTGGTTTTGGGGAATATCAGCTGGGGGTATGCGCTTGTTTCAGCAGTGGTTTTGTATTACCTGCCGGAGATTTTGCTTCTGTATATGAACCGACAGGATAATCAGAAGATGTTGCCGGAGATACAGCTGATCTATCAGGCTCTGGAAGTACAGATTCAGGCCGGCGTCTATGTAACGGATGCTCTGACAGAATGTTGTCGGAGTGTGGAAACGCGCCGCCTGCAGCAGGCACTTATGGAATTGTCCGGAGATATTGTTATGCAGTCGGATCTGGTGTCGGCATTGTCTGACTTTCAGCAGAAATTCGATAACAGACAGATAGATGTTCTGTGTATCACCCTGATTCAGGCAGGAGAATCCGGACAGGCAGTAGACCTGCTGAAAGATATGGGGGAACAATTGCGGGATATGGAACTTACCGTATTGCAACAGCAAAAAAGTGCTTTAGACCGGAGCATTACTTTCTACCAGCTTGGCATGTTGGGCGCGGTATTGGGGATCATTTTATATATCTGCGTGGGATATATGTTCCGGGCGGTCACCAAATTTTAAGGTAACATAACAGAAAACAACAGAAAGAAAGAGAGGGTACTGAGAATGAGAAAATTACAAATGATTTTGGGAAAAGTAAAAGAACATGCAATGCGCAGAGAACAGGGGATTGACGGAATTCTCGTTACGGTGGGACTGTGTATTATTGCATTATTGCTGTGCGTGGTGATGAAAGACAGCCTGACAACGTTTATTCAGACCATCGTGACGGCAATGCAGACAAAGGCAGCAGATATTCTTACCGGCGTATAAGATGCTATGTGATAGAGGATGAAGCATGAAGGAAAGAAAAAGAGAACCGGGAAACATAGGAGATCTTCTGACTATGGGACTATGTGTGTTGGCACTTACGGTAGTGATGCTCAGTTATATGGAAAATGTGCGAACCATCAGTGCCAAGGCAGCGGTCGGACAACTTGCAAGAGCTTATCTGCTAAAAATGGAAACGGTGGGATTTTTAGAAACACCGGATAAGGTGAGACTCACTACGGAACTGGAAAACCTTGGCGTCACACAGATCGATTATGAAGGAACGACACTGGAACCTGCCGGATATGGAAACCGTATCACACTGCAGATTCACGGAAGGTTGGGCGAGCAATATGAAATACAGGAAAAAAGAGTATCTACGGCAAAAAATTAGGGAAAGCGGTAAAAGAAAAGAGCAGGGACAGACATCCTGGGTGCTGGGACTTTTTCTGATATTATTCCTTGCAATTCTTTTGTGTATGCAATTACAGCTGGCGTTATACAGTGCCTCGGCACGATATCTGGAAGATGTGCTCGCTTTATCGAATTTGGCTTCTGCTGTTGCGGATATACAGGAATACGGGAGCACCCATCATATTCTGATTACAGATCAGGAACAGGCGTATGAGAGATATTGCGCTGCCGTAAAAGAAAATCTGGGACTAAATGATGACTATGAAGCTGCAAACCGCAAACTGATCTCTGGCCGGGTACAGATCCGGAACTATACGATTTATAATGTGGTGGATCATAACGTCAGCGTATGGGAACGGAATGCTGAGGGACAGATCAGGGAATGGCAGGGAAGGCTTGGCGGGGTAAGGACACCGAAAGGACAGTTGATTGCGTCCACAGGGGTATATAGTGAAATTGCCTATCCGGTGGAAGGTTTTTTGGGGGTTACAGTGACAGCAGAGAAAAGCAAATTGGTAGATGTAGTCAGCAATCATCATGAGGAGGAAGTGGATGAAAAAAGGGAAGATGAGCCAGAAATGGAAAAATAGAATCTGGAATGGGAGTATGATAGCGGCGTTTCTTGCTGCAATTGCGGTTTTTATTTTTTTATTACAAACGGAGAAGAAGGTGCTTGCAGAGTACGAGAAAGAACAGGTATGCGTAGTGGTATCTGAGCTTCCGAAAGGGGAAAAGGTCACCGAAGAGAATGTAGATCAATATATCGAGGTCAAGGAAATAGACAAAAGAATCGTACCGGTGACTGCGCTGAAGAGCAGAGAAGAGGTAATCGGAAATGTGCCGCGATATACCATTGCGGTGGGAACTGCACTGACGAGAGGAATGCTGCAGGAAGAGGAAGAAATCACAGGACAGATGGAAGAACCTGTCATTGCCGGCTTCCGGGCAGAAGATCTCTATCAGGTGGCAGGCGGCGTTTTACGGGCAGGGGACAGGATTCATATCTATTGCGTAGCACATGACGGAGAAGACGGAATCGGTGAAATGCTGTGGGAAAATGTGTATGTACAACAAGTGTTTGACCAGACGGGAGCGTTGATCGGAGGAGAGGATATTACCACGCCCGCACAACGGGTCAATATTTATCTGGATAAGGAGAATATCATCGGATTTTATACCGCACTGGCACAGGGATCGTTACGGGCTGTTAAGGTATGTGATTTTCATTAATACTACACGAAAATACTACGGAAAAGTGAAAATCGGAGGATGCGAATGAGAAAAAACAGGCATTACCCAGGATACCTTCTGGGACTTTTGATGATACTGGGGAGTATACTGCTTTTCCCTGTAATCGTCGGAGCAGAAGAGAAAAAGACCATTTATCATAGCCCGTATGTGTCCTTCTCCCCGGATGGAAAGGTATTTACCACCTGTGCCGGGGATCGAAATTATAAATGGTATGCGGAAGATGACAGCACAACGGTTGTTACAGGAATCCCGTCTGCTTTGCGCAGGTTAAATACGGGAGAACATTACTATGCCACAGAGCGTTATGGAGAGATTCCGGTGGGGGCCTGGAAAGTGGTGCATCGTATCGGACAGTGCATTCATAATGGATATCCTGACAGAAACTGGCATGGAATCTCGCACGGAACCCGGAAATGTATGAAGTATTATTATTCGGGGTGGAAAGCATTTTGTGCAGACTGCGGTGAGGCAATCGAGCAGGCAAGTATCTATATGAGCAGAGAGGCTGCGGCTTCCATACAGTATCTGGATTTGGGAACGGAAGAGGATCCCATGGGTTATTACTATCTCTGTCCTTTCTGCAGGAATCTGGAACAAGGTGTGGGATTTTCGGCACACCGGTGTAAGGATATCTCCTGGAATCAGTATATGGTTCGATATCAGCCCAATGTCAGCGAAAATGAGATGACGGAGATCATGCCCGTCAGCTATCATATGTATCATAACGAAACGACGTATGAAGGTGAGGTTGTGATCCCGGTGACACATTTGACGGAAAACAGTTATACGAGAACCGGATATGTGTTTACCGGATGGAATACCAGACCGGACGGTTCCGGAACCTTTTACGAGGATAAAGCAGAAATCTATGATCTGAGCAGCGCAGACTGGAGAGACCGTACTACCTGGACGAAGGAGGATCACGGAGAAGTTGTGCTGTATGCACAATGGCAGCAAAGCGCAAGTACTTTGGTGATTGACGCAGCGGAGGGAACTTATGATGGTGTAGCGCAGTATTCACTGACGGAACCGTACGGTACTAATTATAAAATTCAGAAATCTCTTGTTCAGCCGCCCCGTGGTTGTACGGTGACTTTTGAGACAAACGGTGGTTCTGCGACAGCGTCTGTGACCGGAACACAGCATCTTGCGGAATGGGTGAGACAACAACCGTTTTTGGGACGGATGTCGGAGGATGTTTATGAATTTCTTGCACCGGACGGAACGATGGATACGGTGAAGGCAGTCTATGAAGCGGATCCGGTAATTTTGCCGGCTGTTGTCAGGGAGGGATGGTCTTTTGGCGGCTGGTATTATGATCAGACGTTTACCAAGCCTGCCGGTGGAGCCGGAGAAGAGATGGTTCCTTCAGAAGATATGACGTTGTATGCACAATGGGTTACTCTGCAGTTGCAGGCGGTCAATAATTATGTGGCAAATGATGGAAGGGGCGCAGTAGATTTGTCCTGGTCGCAGGCAGACCAGAAAAACAAGACATACCTGGTATATCAAAAGAAGGAAGACGGAACCTGGTTTCATGTCAATGGAACAAAAGATATCAGCAGTATGGAAGAAATAGAACAAAGTTACACTTATGAGGGAAAGTCACAAACCATAATTGTTCCGTATACCGGAATTTACATAATAGATGCCATGGGAGCACAGGGACAAAGCTATGGTGCTTACACGGGCGGATATGGTGGCAGCGTGACCGGAAGATTCTGGCTGGAGCAGGGGGAAGTGTTAACCTGCACAGTGGGAGGTCAAAACGGTTATCATGGAGGCGGCAGTGCCTCCGCCTATGGCAATGGCGGAGGGATGACAACGGTTACATCGGATCGGAAAGGGGTTCTTCTCATTGCCGGTGGCGGAGGCGGTGCGTATGCCAAAGGCAATGGCGGTGCAGGGGGATGCAGAGAAGGTGTCATAAACGGTCATAACGGTCAGTCAGGTATGGCAGGGGGCGGTGCCGGTGAGCAGGGAGGCATGGCAGGCACTTATACTGCAGAAGTAAAGGAATTAAAATTCAGACATTTTAGTGATGCCGGCATTGCCAATACCTGGCGGTATATCACTGCACATGGTTCCAAAGCCTATGGACCGAACTGGACCCCTTCTGTAGGCGGCTATTTATATGGAATTGATCAAAACGGAAACGGGAGATACTATCTGTCAAACGGAAAATGGCAGGAGAATACGGCAGCCGACAGTTATGTACTGATCAACGGACAAAAATGGTGGCCGATGACGGGATGGCGAATTTCTACTGATTCGGTCAATGGAAATGCAGTGCGTGTATATCTGACAAAAACAGGAATCGGACAAAGCTGGGCAGGAATTGATGATCCTTGTTGTAACGGGGAGATAGAATTTGTACAGGGATATTGGACGGTCGTACAGAAAGCTTCGGATACGCCGGCTTATGGTGGCAGCAGCTATGTCAACAAGGAGTATGCACAATGGTATCAGGAACAAAGCGGAGTACGTAGCGGAAACGGATATATTCATTTGTATTCTAAGAACATGGGATATCAGGATACAACGGAACTGGAAGGGGTTACGGCGACGGATCTGGCAGCACCAAAGCAGATATCGGATCTCGTGACCAAAGAGGCACTGAATCATCAGAGGGTCCGAGTCACCTGGACAGAACCGGAGGATCTGGGAACTACTTATTATCACAGGGTGGAATCGTATTTGTCAGGAAGTACTTCGAAATTATGTGATTCCAATATTACAAAGAATACATTGACCAGTGGTGT
>CAKRRS010000065.1 GCA_934394665.1 uncultured Acetatifactor sp.
TGGTGTGTGGGTATATTACTGGCTGATTGAACGAAACGAGGATACAATCGTAGCAGACGGTGCAAACACTACCCTCAGACCTGAGGCGGAAGTTACTGCAACGGACGAAATACAATATCTTCATGTCGCAGCAGTAGATGTTGCCGGAAATATAGGGAAAACGGCGCATATACGGATCGAACAGAAAAATATATTATGGAAGCTTTATACCAGACAGCTTTTGCTGGAGGAGACTGTAGAAAATATATATCCGGCAGCGGATAAAACATGGTATGTCCGGGCGGATGGGAAAACCCCGTTTACCTTAAAAAATGCAGCTTATATGGAAGGCGCTGCCAGAGAGGACTATCAGTTAAATGAAACCATTTATGAGGTAATATTGCCGGATGGCAGTGTTTCCAAAAACAGGATATACACACCCTCTGCAAAAATAATAAAAGGAACGCTGAAAACAGAGGCATCCGGTCTGACCTATGCTATAGAAGGAACCGGTGTATTACAGCAGTATCCATACTCGTACACAGTGCGTTCCAATCAAAACAGAGAGCTCACCGGCGTACAGAAATTTGTGATTGGCAGGGAATGGTCAGGGCAGCGGATACAGGTGATACCGGCAGCCGCTGCCGACAGCGGAGCAGACAAGGTATTTTCCGTGCACGAACAGGATGTGCAAAATCAGATCATTTTGATCGCCGACGGAGAACCACCGGTCATTCATGGCATGGAGATCCTGGAGCAGAAGAACCTGATTGACCGTAGAGAAGGCAGTCTTACCATCCGGGTCACGGCAGAAGATCCCATCAGTGGCATACAGAAATTTTATCTGAAAATCCATAACACGGATAATGACATTTCACAGACGTATTTTCCCGGTGAGGACGGGTCCGTTACCATCACGATTACGGAAGATGATCCGGTATTCAGCGGTGATTTTACCGTATTGGGATACGCAATAGACCATGTGGGGAATGAAAACAGTTGTATTTACGGGACTACGGAATTTGCCCTGGAGAGCAGTGTGGAACGTATTCTGGAACCGCACGATCCGGTATTCAAGTGTGGAGAAAGCGGCAATCTTACATTTACTACCTGGGGATATGCCGACCGGGTGGAAGTGATTTTTCCGGAATGCATGACAACACTGGATCCCCAATTGCATCAAATCTATGACTATACGGAAAATCCCGGCTATAAAGTCACGGAAAGTCTGAACTTTATGATTCCTTTGTACACTCCGGAAAACCAGAACCTTGAGATCACGGTGCGTGCTTACAAAGGAGACAAGAAGCTGGAAGAACATCCGGCAATCAGTGTGATCGGCGTATCCGGAACCGTACTGGATGAACTGCGTACACGTTTGCGATAAAGGAGGTATCACAGGAGCGGTATGGGCAGCAAGGGATTGGTATTCCCAATGATGATAATCGGGTTGTTAGGAGCGGTAGTCTATGGCAGTGCCATGTGGCTGCTACATCTGTCTGATTCTGTAAAACCAGTATCATTTACGAAGAAGGAAATGCGGATTCTCGTGGGAATGAGCTGGGGGAACGCGACTGTCATCACAGGTATCTGCCGGTTGGGAGAAATGCTTAGGGGCATCTCGGAAGAAAGCAGGGTTCCTTATCCCGTATGGGAAGGCGTGCTGCTCGGATTATTGGCGGGAGGGCTGTTAGCAGCTGCCTGGATGGATGTGAAAAGCTGCTATGTGTATAATTATGTATGGTGGTGGTGTCTGCTGTGGATCATACTATTGTTGTGGCTTTCGCAAGTGTTTCCGCCTTCTTTTCCGGGAATCAGTTTCTCTCAGGTGGCAGCAGCCGTCGGATTTATTGTGCTGCAGCAATGCTTCTTCGCAAAAATGTACGGCAGAGCTGACAGCCACGCCTTTTCGGTGTGCGCCTTTGCAAGCTGTTATTTTTGCGGAAATATGATTTGGTTTTTCATACATATGTTGTTGGCGGTAATCTTACTTGCGGTAGTACAATTGTGGAACAAAAATGTGACACGGGATGGGAGACTGTACACACCGAAGCCGTTTGTTCCTTATATCATAATAACCTTCTGGCTGGAAATACTTTGTATGCTCTGCCTGGAATGGAAAGCTTATCAATAGACAGGCATGTGGGTAGCCATGTGAATAACGTATTGCCCAATAACGCATATTTATGCATAAACAGTTGCGCATCTTTTTAAAAAGTGCTATAGTAACTAACGTTTAGAAACGATGTTGGATTTTATAGACAGGAGGAAAATATTATGAAAAAAGCAATCGCAATATTACTTGCAACGGTAATGTGTACAGCAATGCTGGCAGGATGTGGTTCTGATTCTGCAGCAAAAGAGAGCACACAGGCAGCAGAAAGCAGTGTGGCGCAGACCGCTGCAGCAACCACGGAAGCTGCTGATCAGACTGAGGGTGGCGTACTGGTATTCGGTACCAACGCAGAGTTCCCTCCTTTTGAGTATGTAGGGGATGACGGAGAACCCGATGGATTCGATGTAGCCCTGATCAAGGCAGTCGGTGAGAAGCTTGGCAAGGAAGTCCGGGTAGAGAATATGGAGTTTGACTCTCTGGTAAGTTCTATCGGCAACAGAATTGACGGTGCCATCGCAGGTATGACGGTTACTGAGGAGCGTAAGGAGCAGGTAGATTTCTCCAATCCTTACTATGAAGCTGTTCAGTTCGTGATCGTTGCAGCAGATTCCGATATCGCAACTGCCGATGATCTGAAGAATAAGACCATTGGTACCCAGCTTGGTACTACCGGTATGTTCCTGTCAGAGGATATCGAGGGTGCTACCGCACAGACCTACAACAGAGCAGTAGATGCAGTAAATGACCTCGTAAACGGCAGAGTAGATGCAGTTATCATTGATAAGAACCCTGCAGAAGTATTCAACACCAAATTCGAGGGTAAGGTTAAGATCATCGACGGCGCAGAATTCGGATTCGAAACCGAGGAATATGCAATTGCACTGCCTAAGGGAAGCGAACTGGTAGAGCAGGTAAATCAGGCACTGGAAGATCTCAAGGCAGACGGTACTTTTGATGCACTGGTATCCCAGTATATCGGAGAATAGTTTTAAGAAAGCATCCATAGGAAGGATGCGTAGGAAACGATATAATTTTTATACAAAATATACACGAAAAAGAAGAGAATGGCTTGTGCCATTCTCTTCTTTTTGCTATATTAAGATAGGCGGCATTTTCACAAAATGAGAAACGCTGCAAAGATTACAAAATACATTTTATACATTCCATAAGAAAGGCATAGGAAATAACATGCAAAATATCTGGCAACATATTTATGCAGCCTTCATTGAAGCGGACAGATGGAAGCTTTATTTGAAAGGACTGGGAGTCACCTTAGAGGTTTCATTTTTTGCGGCACTGCTTGGTATTCTGATCGGAACCATAGCGGCATTTTTGAAATTGTCCACGAGACGAAACGGTTCTAAGACCATTGCGTCACGGATTGCAAGTGCTTATATCGATATTATCAGAGGTACGCCTACCACGGTGCAGCTGCTGATTATGTGGTCCGGTATTCTGGCCACCTGCAAAAACAGCGTATTGATTGCCAGTCTGACTTTCGGTATCAATTCCGGAGCTTACGTAGCAGAGATTGTCAGAGCCGGTATTCTGGCAGTGGACAAGGGGCAGATGGAGGCAGGAAGATCTCTGGGACTGAACAAATTCCAGACCATGCGCTATGTCATTATCCCTCAGGCATTCAAGAGTATTCTGCCGCCGCTTGGCAATGAATTTATTGTATTGATCAAGGAAACTTCTATTGTAGGTTACGTCGGAATGAGTGATCTTACCCGTGTGGCAAACCAGATGACATCCAAGCTGTTTGATGTATTTACACCGCTTCTTGGTATCGCATTCATCTATTTTGTATTGACCAAGGTGTTATCCATCCTGCTGGCAAAACTGGAAAGGAGACTGCGTAAGAGTGATAATCGTTAAAGATCTGCATAAAAGTTTTGAAGAGAATCATGTATTAAATGGGGTGAATTATCATATTCATCCCGGTGAGAAAATCGTAGTGGTCGGTCCTTCCGGATCCGGCAAGAGTACGTTCCTTCGCTGCCTGAATCTGCTGGAAAGACCTACTAGCGGCGAAATCTGGTTCGATGGACAAAATATTACCGATCCCAGGATCGACATCAATAAAGTACGTCAGCACATGGGCATGGTATTTCAGCATTTTAATCTGTTCAACAACCTTACGATTATGAACAATATCACACTTGCTCCGGTGCAACTAAAGCTGATGAGCGAGGAAGAAGCAAAAGAGAATGCACTGAAACTGCTGAAAAGAGTAGGGCTGGAGGAAAAGGCAGATGCTTACCCCGCTTCTTTGAGTGGCGGACAGAAGCAGAGAATTGCCATTGTCAGATCCCTCGCCATGAATCCCAGGGTAATGCTGTTTGATGAACCGACTTCTGCACTGGATCCGGAAATGGTAGGAGAAGTGCTTGAGGTTATGAAGGAACTGGCAGAAAGCGGCATGACCATGGTTGTTGTCACGCATGAGATGGGCTTTGCCAGAGAAGTGGGCACCAGGGTTCTGTTTATGGACGGCGGTAACATTGTGGAAGAAAATACGCCGCAGGAATTCTTTAGTAATCCTCAGAGCCCCAGATTACAGGAATTTTTGTCTAAAGTATTGTAATTGGAGACAATCGTAAAAACGATACCGGTAAGAAATAGAAGATATGCGTATGCAAACTACGAAATCTGTCGAATGTAGGTATCAAATGGATGAAAAACAGGTAGGAAGCATGATTACAATATCTGTATGTATGATTGTAAAAAACGAAGAGAAAGTACTGGCCAGATGCCTGGACAGTATCGCGGATCTGGCAGATGAGATCATTATCGTCGACACGGGATCCACAGATACCACCAAACAGATTGCCGCAAAGTACACGGACAATGTCTACGATTTTACCTGGATGGATGATTTCAGTGCAGCGAGAAATTTTGCCTTTTCCAAAGCTACGCAAGAGTACATTTATTCCGCAGATGCGGATGAGGTACTTTCGGAAGAAAACAGGCAGAAATTCCGAATCTTGAAAGAAACTCTGCTGCCTGAGATCGAAATCGTCCAGATGAAATACGGGAACCAGCTGCAAAACGGAACAGTTTATAATTTTGACGAAGAATATCGCCCCAAACTGTTCCGCAGACTACGGAACTTTGTATGGGAAGAACCGATTCATGAGATGATCCGGCTGGAACCGGTGGTGTATGACAGTGATATTGTGATCACACATCTGCCGGAACGGAACCATGCAAGCAGAGATCTGAATAATTTCCACAGGCAGACCCTGCAGGGCAGGCTCCTTTCCAGAAGACTTTACGGTATGTATGCAAGAGAACTGTTTCTGGCCGGAGAAGATCAGGATTTCCTGCATGCTGAAGATTATTTTCAGGCAGAAGTCGTATCCTGTGACAGAACACCGGACGAAATTACGGAAGGTTGTTGTGTGGCAGTAAGAGCAGCCAGACTGCGGGGAGATACGGTATCGTTTTTCAAATATGCATCCAAGGTAATTGCAGGAGACGGCTGCTCGGAAATCTGTTGTGAAATGGGACATTTTTATGAGGAGGCGGAAGATACAGAGGAAGCCGCCATCTGGTATTACAATGCCGCGTATGAGACACAGCCGGTACTGTCACTTCGCAGTTCTGTAGAAGAGCCGTTGCAGGGACTGATCCGATGTTATGAGAAAATGGAACTTCCCGAACAGGCGGAAAGCTATCGCCTGGAACTGGAACAACGTTGCAGGAAGCAGGACAAGGAATGAACGGAAACAGGCAAATACAATGCCGGAGAAAATGAAAATGGCCTAACACTACCCTTTGCGCACGAGTGTATGGCTAATAAGGAAAATGTGTGCAGAATGAGGAGCAAATTATGAAGTGGGAAGAAAATGTACGTAAGGTGGTTCCTTATGTGGCAGGCGAGCAGCCGAACCGCCCGAACATGATCAAACTAAACACCAATGAGTGTCCGTATCCCCCTGCGCCGGGCGTACGGAAAGCAGCAGAAGATATGGAAAGTGCGGCACTTAGGCTGTATCCGAATTCCAATGCGCAGCCGTTGGTAGATGCGCTGGCAGCCTATTATCATGTAAAACCGGAGCAGGTATTTGTGGGGGTCGGATCCGATGATGTACTGTCTATGGCTTTCCTGACATTTTTTAACAGCGGAAAACCGATCTTGTTCCCGGATGTGACCTATTCCTTCTATGATGTATGGGCGGATCTGTACCGGATTCCGTATCATACCTGTCCACTGAATGAGGACTGGCACATCAATCCTGAGGATTACAAGCAGCCAAACGGTGGTATCATTTTCCCGAATCCCAATGCACCGACCGGTGTGGAAGAATCCCTGGAGATGGTGGAAGAGATCCTGCAGGCGAATCCGGATGTCGTAGTCATCGTGGATGAGGCGTATGTGGACTTTGGCGGCAAGAGTGCGCTGCCGCTACTGGAAAAATATGATAATCTTTTGGTGGTACAGACTTTTTCCAAATCCAGAGCCATGGCGGGAATGCGCATCGGCTTCTGCATCGGCAACGAAAAACTGATTCATTACCTGAACGACGTGAAGTTTTCCTTTAATTCCTATACGATGAACTATCCTTCCCAGATCCTGGGCGTGGAAGCGGTGAAAGACGATGCTTATTTCAAGGCAACGACAGCAAAGATCGTTGCAACCAGAGAACGGGTGAAAAAGGAGCTGGCAGAGCTTGGATTTACGTTCCCGGATTCCAAAGCAAACTTTATCTTTGCGTCTCATAAGGAGGTTCCTGCGGAAGCATTGTTCCGGGCGCTTCGTGCCGCGGATATTTATGTCAGACACTGGAACAAGCCCCGGATTGCCAATTCCCTGCGTATCACTGTCGGTACCGATGAGGAAATGGACAGCCTGATTGCCTTTTTGAAAAAATATCTGAAGCAATAGAAGAATTGCGCACAATGTCGTCCTGAGCAATTCAGTTTCCTATGGAATAAAATAAAAAGAATTGGAGTAAACACATGTTAAAAAAGTATTTAATGATTTTTCTGGTATCTATGGTTCCACTGATTGAGCTGCGCGGAGCTGTTCCCATTGCCGTCGGCATGAATCTTCCGCTGCTTCCCAGCTACATTATCTGTATTCTGGGGAATATGCTTCCGGTTCCTTTCATTTTCTTTTTCGCAAGAAAAGTTCTGGAGTGGGGGGCGGACAAGCCGGTTATCGGTAAGTTCTTCACGTTCTGTCTGGAAAAAGGTCACAAGGGCGGTCAGAAGTTACAGGCAAAAGCCGGCAGAGGCCTGTTCGTGGCATTGCTTCTGTTCGTAGGTATTCCGCTGCCCGGAACGGGTGCCTGGACGGGAACACTGGCAGCCAGCCTGCTGGATATGGATTTTAAATCCAGCGTCATTGCCGTTATGTGCGGTGTGGTACTGGCAGGTATCATCATGGGACTGCTCAGCATGGGTGTGTTCGGTGCCCTGGGCACAATGATCTGATACAGAGATCCTGAAACAAACTGTATTTTGTGCAGAACAATCTTGGAGTAACCGGATTGTGTGCACAAAAGCCTCCTTGAGAGAGCAGTGTACTGTTGGAGAACAGACAAGAGATACAGTTGAATGAAGATATTTATATTTGGAATCATCATATAGAAACGGGAGACACTATGGAGAACACAGAAGAAATCTATACAGACTTTGCGAGGGTTTATGACGAACTCATGGATAACACTCCCTATGAGATGTGGTGTGACCGCCTGGATCAGCTGATCTCTGCTTACGGTGTATCCAGACCGGAGCGCGATGCGGAAGGGATCCTGGATTCCGAACGGAATCTGGTGGTGGATCTGGGCTGCGGTACCGGTACTTTGACAGAGCTTTTGTATCATAAGGGATATGACTGTATCGGCGTGGACAATTCCGAGGAAATGCTCGGCATTGCCATGGAGAAAAAGGTACAGAGCGGTTCGGAAATCCTCTATCTGCATCAGGATATGCGGGAACTGGATCTGTATTCCACGGTGGGAACTGTGATCAGTGTGTGTGATTCTGTGAATTATATTTTAGAGGAAGAAGAACTTTTGCAGGTATTTCGTCTGGTGAATAATTAT
Source organism: uncultured Acetatifactor sp. (assembly GCA_934394665.1). Taxonomy (GTDB): domain Bacteria; phylum Bacillota; class Clostridia; order Lachnospirales; family Lachnospiraceae; genus Acetatifactor. The sequence continues at coordinate 8,152 of CAKRRS010000065.1, forward strand.
CTCTATCCCGGTGGTATTTTTATCTTTGATTTTAACACGGCTTACAAATACCGCGAGGTGATCGGCAACACCACGATTGCGGAAAACAGAGATGACTGTAGTTTTATCTGGGATAATTATTATGATCCGGAAGAAGAGATCAATGAATATGATCTGACGATCTTTGTGCAGGAAGAGGGAGAAATTTTCCGCAGATTTACAGAGACCCATTTACAGCGCGGTTATACGGCCGGGCAGATGTGTACACTTTTGCAGCAGGCAGGACTGAAAATCGTGGAGATGAAAGATTCCGATACCGGGGATGCGGTGACTGGAACCAGTGAGAGAATCTATATTGTTGCAAAAGAGCAGCAAAAAGAACTGCTTGCAGAAAGGTAAAAAGGTTAAGAAAACAAAAATGAAAGACTATATGGTACGTGCAACGGCAGCAAATGCGCAGGTGCGTGCATTTGCCTGTACGACAAAAGAAACAGTAGAGACTGCGAGAGCGTCACACAATACAAGTCCTGTAGTAACAGCAGCACTGGGGAGACTGCTCAGTGCCGGTGCCATGATGGGCAGTATGTTAAAAGGTGAGGATGAATTCATTACACTGCAGATCAAGGGAGACGGTCCGATTGGCGGACTGACGGTCACTGCGGACAGCAACGGTCAGGTAAAAGGCTATGCCAATGTGCCGGATGTGATCCTGCCGGCCAATGCGCAGGGCAAACTTGACGTCGGCGGAGCGGTAGGCTCCGGAATTTTAAGCGTAATCCGGGATATGGGGCTGAAAGATCCCTATGTGGGACAGACAGAATTACAGACCGGTGAGATTGCAGAAGATCTGACGTATTATTTTGCGGTATCGGAGCAGACACCTTCCGTTGTAGGTCTGGGGGTATTGATGAACAGAGACAATACGGTCAGACAGGCGGGCGGTTTCATTGTGCAGCTGATGCCTTTCGCGGAAGAGGAAGTAATCAGCAGGCTGGAAGAGAATATCAAGAACCTCTCTTCCGTGACCGCGATGCTCGATGCAGGCAAGACACCGGAACAGATGCTGGAAGTACTTTTGAATGGAATGGATCTGGAAGTGACAGATACCCTGCCGGTAGCATTTTCCTGCAATTGCAGCAAAGACAGAGTGAGAAAAGCGCTGATCAGCATCGGAAGAGAAGAATTGCAGTCCATGATCGATGACGGTGAGACCATTGAAGTGAAGTGCCACTTCTGCAACAAAAATTATAATTTCACAGTGGATGAATTAAAGGAAATGATTCCGTAAAGCGAGGAAGCTTATGAAACATGGATTTGTCAAGGTGGCGGCAGCTACACCTAAGATCCGGGTAGCAGATCCGGTATATAATGCGCAGGTGATTTGTGCACAGATGAAAGAAGCCTGCGAACACGGCGCGAAGATCGTAGTGTTTCCGGAATTGTGTATCACCGGATATACCTGTAATGATCTTTTTTTACAGAATCTTTTGCTGACCAAAGCAAAAGAGGCACTGTTAAAGATCGCGGAGGGAACGAAACGTCTGGAAGGTCTGGTTCTGGTGGGGCTTCCCGTGGAAAAGGACGGACGTCTGTATAATGTCGCAGCGGTATTGTACCGCGGAAATGTACTCGGAATGATCCCCAAAAAGAACATCCCAACCTATGCGGAATTCTACGAGGGCAGATATTTTGCGCCGGGCAATGAGACGGTGACAGAGTATGTGCTTGCAGGACAAAAGATACCGTTTGGGACAAATCTGTTGTTTCGTTGTGAAGAACTTCCGGAACTGGTACTTGGATGTGAAATCTGTGAGGATCTCTGGGTGGCAGATCCGCCTTCTACCGCACATGCCTTAATGGGGGCAACGGTGATCGCCAATTTGTCTGCTTCCAATGAGACAGTATCCAAGGATGCTTATCGTATGTTACTTGTAAAATCTGCCAGCGCCAGACTACTGTGCGGATATATTTATACTTCCGCGGGAGAGGGAGAATCCACACAGGATCTGGTATTCGGAGGACATGATCTGATTGCGGAAAACGGCACATTGCTTGCACAGTCTCCCAGGTTTACCACCGGAATTTTATACGGAGATCTGGATGTGCTGCGGATCGTGGGCGAGCGCAGGAGAATGGGAACCTTTGGGACAAGACCGGTAAAAACGTATCTGACGATCCCGTTTTCCATGGAACTTTCTGAGACAAAGCTGGAACGCAGATTTGCCGCACATCCTTTTGTACCGGAAGATTCCGCAGCAAGAAACCAGAGGTGTGAGGATATTTTATCGATCCAGGCATATGGTCTGAAAAAGCGATATGAACATATCGGCTGCAAACGCGCGGTGCTTGGAATCTCCGGAGGACTGGATTCTACGCTGGCACTTTTAGTGACAGTGCGCGCATTTGATCTGTTGGACCTTTCCAGAGAGGGGATTATTGCGGTGACGATGCCGTGCTTCGGAACCACAGACAGAACTTACGAGAATGCCTGCAAGCTTGCCAAAACACTTGGAGCAACATTGCGTGAGGTGGATATTAAGGCAGCGGTAACCGGTCATTTCAAGGATATCGGTCAGGATATGGAATGCCATGATGTCACTTATGAAAACGGACAGGCAAGGGAACGTACCCAGGTGCTCATGGATATTGCAAACAAAGAAAATGCACTGGTGATCGGTACGGGAGATATGTCGGAGCTGGCGCTCGGCTGGGCAACTTATAACGGAGACCATATGTCTATGTATGGTGTCAATGCAGGTGTTCCGAAGACTCTGGTGAGACACTTGGTGGATTATTATGCCGATACCTGTGGCAATGCGTGCCTCGCAGCGGTACTGAAGGATGTGTTGGATACTCCGGTAAGCCCGGAATTGCTTCCGCCGGTGGAAGGAACGATTGCACAAAAGACAGAAGCCCTGGTAGGCCCCTATGAACTGCATGATTTCTTCTTATATTATATGCTGCGCTGCGGTTATGCACCGGATAAGATCTATCGGATCGCAGAGCTGACTTTTTCCGGAAAATATGATTCCGGGACGATAAAAAAGTGGCTGCGTAATTTCTACAGAAGATTTTTTGCCCAACAATTTAAGCGTTCCTGCCTGCCGGATGGACCCAAGGTCGGAAGTGTTGCGGTTTCTCCCAGAGGAGATCTCAGAATGCCTTCTGATGCCTGTGCACGCATCTGGCTGGACATGGTAGAAAATTTGTAACCGGGAAATATAAAAATATTGTTAAAAATACGTCGAAATTCTTAAATTTCTGTTTTTTACTTGAAATGGCAAACGTGAAATCGTATATTAAACCTATACCAATTATAGAGGATATGCGGAGGAATAAATATGACTAAGGCAGAAATTTTAAAAAAGGAAATTTTAAGACAGTATCGCAGTGTCAGGCAGTTTGCAATGGAGATGAACATCCCTTACAGCACACTGGTGACTGCTCTGGAACGCGGAATTGAGGGGATGGCGTACGGAACAGTGATCAAAATGTGTGACAAGCTGAGTCTGAATCCGGTAGATTTCTCTTCTCTGGAGAGAGATGCTTCTCTGGGAGCACAGCTTCTGGAAAACCGCGTGATGCAGAATTATGTGAAACTGAATCAGACCGGAAGAGATAAGGTGCTGGAACTGATGGATGATTTTGTACAGATTGATAAGTACAAAGCGAAAACAAAGAAGACAAAATAAAAACGAAATAAGTAACAAAAATAACAGCTACTGTAAAGTCCCCACGAAGGGAATTAACAGTAGCTGTTAAACATCATACCGCTGTAAGCGCTGGTGATGTAAGGATTCGCAAAATTGTGACCGGGATTTTTGTAGGCCACAATTTTTTTGTCTACATAATCCATGGGATTCAGCGCAATCTGATCGCTTTTGTGTAAAATGGAATTACTGAACTCTTTCAGGACACTGAAAGCGGACAGATCATCTCCGGAAACTGCGGCAGTCTGCTGTAGTACTTCATCATTTACGGACAGAAGTCCATCTTCCTGCAGGTGCATTCCCATGCTTTCCAGAGAACTTCCATACCGGGAAGCGATAGAGGAAAACTCCCGGATCAGTTGTCTGCTTCTGGACTGCGTTTCCAAATAAGAAGAAGCCGCTTTTATGAATTCATTATAACCGCCGATCAGCTGAACGACATTGTCGGTGATGGATTCGGTATCCGTCTTCAGTCCAATGTGTGCAGGTCTGCCTTCCGGACTGATGGCTTTCAGACGGACATCAAACATCTTCCCAATCGTAAAATGGTTGGAGGAAGCGGAACGCTCCTCACCGTTGATCAGAAATGCAGCATTGCCGGCCGGATGACTGATATAGTTCAGCCCCAGATAATTGACCACTCCGGAGGTCTTGCTGGTATGGTCATCACTCACCTGAAAATGCGTAGTCTTGCCATTTACCGGAATACCGGTGGCATCGGAAGTCAGCTTCAGCGCATACCGGGAATCAGAATGTGCAACCTCGGCGGAAAGACCGATATCTGCATTGTTGATCAGCCGGGAAAGCCGTTCCAGAATCTGTCTGTTGGTATCCCCCTCACTGATATTAAACTGGAATTCGTAATTCATATCATTGATGGCAATGTCGAAAGAATAGGTGGCCGGTGAAAGCGTTGTGGCAAGATCCGGAAGAAAATATCCTAGATTCTCCTGCGGAGTAGCCAGTTCCCTGACTTCCAGATCAAATTCGGGAGCAACACCGGAAGCAGCGTCCGCTCCGACATAAGATACGTCGACGACATCAGCATCTGAGGAATAAGCGCTTTTTTTGCGGAATAAACCGTCGGATTCCAGACCACCGAGCTGTGCGATCGTATTGTGCAATTCACGTGCATTTTCCTTCAGATCCACAGCATAGTGCTGGGTATCCGTACTGGTGGTGGGAAGATACCAGGGAGCATCTTTATTCAGTTTTACAATCGAATTATAAACGCTTCGAAGCTCACTCTTTTTATGAGTGTCGTATTTTGTAATCTGCCTTGATGCATAGGTGGTCAGATAATTATTATAGACAGTGTTCATGATCGCACTCATGGGTATCTCCTTTCTTCCGTACGGATAGTTCACGGGGGAATGATCCAGGCCCCACTTTTATGCGACCATTATAGCATAATAAATAAGTAGAAACAAGAATCCGGCGTAGGAAAAACAAAAAATAAAATGAAAAAAAGCACCTGTATTTTTGGGAAAACAGTTGACGAGACCCGTGGTTTATGTTATAGTATCCAAGCGAGATGAGATTTAGGTCTTTTTTTTATGCTTAAATTTAGAGATCAGAAAAACACGTGGAGGTAGAAAAATGCGTACAAAAATTACTTTAGCATGTACCGAGTGCAAGCAGCGTAACTACAATACTACCAAGGATAAGAAGACTCATCCTGATAGAATGGAAACCAAGAAGTATTGTAGATTCTGCAAGACACATACATTGCACAAAGAAACCAAATAATCAGCCGTTCTAGTATGGGAGGTCGAAATGGGAGATTCCGCAGAAAAACAGAAGCGCCCCAGTTTCTTCAAAGGCGCAAAAGCTGAATTTAAGAAAATTTCATGGCCGGACAGACAATCCACATTGAAGCAATCCGTAGCGGTTGTTGCAATATCAGTTGTAGTGGGTGTGATTATTGCGGTTCTGGATTACTTTATCCAGTACGGCGTAAACTTCTTAACATCATTATAGAGCGAGGGTGATTGTATGGCAGAGGCAAAATGGTATGTAGTCCATACCTATTCAGGATATGAGAACAAGGTCAAAGCCAATATTGAGAAGACCATAGAGAACAACAAGGGTCTGGCAGAACAGATCCTTGAAGTAAGAGTCCCTATGCAGGATGTGGTGGAACTGAAAGACGGTGCCCGTAAGACGGTTTCCAAGAAAATGTTCCCCGGTTATGTGCTTCTCAACATGGAAATGAACGATGATACCTGGTATGTCGTTCGCAATACCCGTGGTGTGACCGGTTTCGTAGGTCCCGGAAGTAAACCTGTACCTCTTACAGAAGCTGAGATGAAGCCTTTGGGCATTAAGACCGAGAATGTATCAATCGACTTTGGCGAGGGCGACAGCATCGCTGTGGTAGCCGGAGTATGGAAAGATACTGTCGGTGTGGTGCAGAAACTGGACTATGGCAAACAGACAGCTACGATCAATGTAGAAATGTTTGGAAGAGAGACCCCTGTGGAAATCAGCTTTGCAGAGGTCAGAAAGCTTTAAAGAGCTTACAAAGATTTTTGATATTTTTCTTCTGAGAAATCGGAGGATAAAATATAAAACTCTGAAATCCTTGTGATTTGAGAGTGGCAGCACAGTGGGAGCAGGAGGCATGTAGAAAGCCGCCTGCGCCGAATTACCACATTATAGGAGGTGCCATAATGGCAAAGAAAGTAGAAGGATATATCAAGTTACAGATTCCTGCCGGCAAAGCAACACCGGCTCCCCCCGTTGGTCCCGCACTTGGACAGCACGGAGTGAACATCGTTGAATTTACCAAGCAGTTCAACGCAAGAACAGCAGACAAGGGAGATCTTATCATTCCCGTAGTTATTACTGTATATGCAGACAGAAGCTTTAGTTTCGTTACAAAGACTCCCCCTGCAGCAGTACTGTTAAAGAAAGCCTGCAACATTAAGTCCGGTTCCGGCGTTCCTAACAAGACCAAGGTAGCTACCATTTCCAAGGCTAAGGTTCAGGAAATCGCTGAGATGAAGATGCCGGATCTGAATGCAGCAAGCCTGGAAGCAGCTATGAGCATGATCGCTGGTACTGCACGCAGCATGGGTATTGTTGTTGAGGAGTAACTTATAAATATTTGGGAGGCAATGGAAGATTGACATTGCCGCTGGAACCTAGGAGGTAAAATAATGAAACATGGTAAGAAATATACCGAAGCTGCCAAGCTGGTAGATCGCGCTACATTCTATGAGCCTAACGATGCTATCGCTCTGGTTAAGAAAACTGCAACTGCTAAATTCGATGAGACCATCGAAGTTCACATCAGAACCGGTTGTGACGGACGTCACGCTGAGCAGCAGATCCGTGGCGCAGTTGTACTGCCGAACGGAACCGGTAAGACTGTAAAAGTTCTGGTATTCGCAAAGGGCGATAAGGTAAACGAGGCTGAAGCTGCAGGCGCTGATTATGTCGGCGGCGAGGAGCTGATCCCGAAGATCCAGAACGAAGGCTGGCTGGATTTCGACGTTGTAGTAGCAACCCCTGATATGATGGGTGTTGTAGGTCGTCTGGGTAAAGTGCTCGGACCTAAGGGATTAATGCCTAACCCTAAGGCTGGTACCGTAACCATGGATGTAACCAAGGCAGTTAACGATATCAAAGCCGGTAAGATCGAGTACAGACTTGATAAGACCAACATCGTGCATGTTCCCGTTGGTAAGGCTTCTTTCTCTGAGGAAGCTCTGCAGGAGAACTTCAACGCACTTATGGACGCTATCGTAAAGGCTAAGCCCAGCGCATTAAAGGGTCAGTATCTGAGAAGCATCACTCTGACCAGCACCATGGGCCCCGGCGTTAAGGTTAGCGTAGCAAAGTTCTAATCTGATCTCTAATCTAATTAGATAACGAATGC
>CAKRRS010000066.1 GCA_934394665.1 uncultured Acetatifactor sp.
TCCTGATTTTCAGGAATCTCAAGGAGATCAGCTGCTTCCTGCTGATCGAAGATACCCATGATCACGGTGCCGAGTCCCTGCTCATAAGCTGCCAGGCAAAATGCCTCGCTGGCAACACCGGCATCGAACATCTGCCATGCATCGCCTCTGGCGGTAGTGAAAGAACCGTCTCTCTCGAAACCACTTCTGCCTTTGATTACGGAAACTGCGATTACCATAGGTGCGTTCTCCATAATCTTGCCATTACCCGGAAAGGAGGAAGTACATGCGGCCAATTTTGCTTTTTTCTCGCCTTCTACAGCGATATAACGAACGATTTGTGTATGCTTCCAGCTGGGAGCATAAGAAGCTGTCTCTACGATCTGAGCCAAGAGCTCATGAGATACCGGCTGATCCGTGAACTGACGGATACTTCTGCGGCCTGTGATACATTCTTTTGCAGTCATGTGTTGATCCTCCTGTATTTTTACTGATTGTGGTAACTGCTCTCACGCAGTCACACGCATTTTTCATATCATATCATTTCCGTGGAGTAGAATCAAGCCGAAAATTGTGAAAAAAACATACAAAATTTATGAAATAAAATAGAAAGGTTTTGCATTCCTATTTCGAATAGAATATAATGAGTGCAAGTGAGTCAACACACTTGCGTGATTGACGAACGACGAATCGTGAGCTTATGATATAATGAACGCAGGCAATGAACAGTGCGGACGATAGGGCGAGATCCATATATTAAAAAAAGATAGAAAACAGGGAGAAATAAGGAGGGCAATATGGCTGTAGAATTCGTGGAGAAAAAACGCTGGTTATTTTTAGGATTACCTTTTACCTTTACAAAGTATTTTATTCGTGAGGATATGATCACGGTGGATACCGGAGTTTTTACGAAAGTGGAAAATGATTGCTATATGTATAAAGTGCAGGACGTGGAGCATACGGCGAGCTTCTGGGAGCGTATCGTGGGGCTGGGAACGATCATCTGCTATACCGGCGACACGACCCATCCGAAGCTGCTCATCGAGCATATCCGCAATTCCAGGGAAGTCAAGGATTTTATCCTGAAGGAGTCCGAGGAAGCAAGACTGAAGCGCAGAACCGTGAATATGCTGGATATCGGTTCCGGAGATTTTGGGGATATGGACGGAGACCTGCAGTAAGATACATAGATAAGAAATACAAAGAGACGGGACCTTCCGGGGTCCTGTCTTTTCGGGAGAAGAGATTTATGGAACTTGATATGACGAAGGGAAATCCTTCCAAATTGATCATTAAATTTATCATTCCTATTATTATAGGTAATATTTTTCAGCAGCTGTACAGCATGGTGGACACGATTATCGTAGGACGATTCGTGGGTGTGGATGCCCTGGCGGCGGTAGGCGCGACCGGATCGGTGAGCTTTCTGATCCTGGGTTTCACGCAGGGGCTGACTACCGGCTTCACGGTACTGACGGCACAGCGGTTTGGCGCCGGTGACAGGGAAGGCATGCGTAAAAGTATCGGAAGCGCGGCGGTATTGTCGGTCATCGTGACGATCGTGATGACGGCGGTCAGTATGTTTAGCATGGACGGTCTGCTGCACATGATGAATACGCCGGAAGATATTTTTGATATGACGAAAGAGTATATCATGATCATCTGTGCAGGAATCGCCTGCAATGTCCTGTATAATCTGTTGTCCAGCATCCTGCGGGCCATAGGCAACAGCGTAGTGCCTCTGGTTCTGTTAGTAATTGCTTCTGTGGTTAATATTGTTTTGGATTATGTATTGATCGTGTACGGCCGGATGGGAGTCGGCGGTGCGGCTTATGCGACGATTATTTCCCAGGGACTGTCCGGCGTGCTGTGCCTGATTTATATTGTAAAAAGTGTACCGACGCTGCATATTCGTCCGGAACATTGTAAGCTGGAGAGTCAGTGCGTAAGGAACCAGCTTACCGTTGGTATTCCCATGGCACTGCAGTTCTCCATTACCGCAGTCGGTACGATTCTCGTACAGGCAGCGCTGAATCTGCTGGGTTCTACGGTGGTAGCGTCCTATTCGGTGTCCTGCAAGGTGGAGCAGCTGGTGACACAGCCGTTCTCGGCGATGGGTGTGACGATGGCAACCTACAGTGCACAGAACCGCGGTATCAATGATCTGAACCGGATTCAGAAGGGTGTAAAAGCAGCCAACATCATGTCAGGAATCTATGCAGTGATCGTCTACGGGCTGGTATATCTGGCAGTGCCTTATATTGTGCCGCTGTTCATCACAGAACAGATTGAGATGGTATGCGGTTATGTGAAAACATATATTGCTATCTGCGGTGTGTTCTTTATTCCTCTGGGCATGATCTTTATTTTCAGGAACGCCCTGCAGGGCTGCGGATTCGGTTTCATTCCCATGATGGGCGGCGTGGTGGAACTGGTGAGCAGAGGTGTTGTCGCTTTCGCGGCGGCATATCTGCTGAGTTATGTCGGCGTCTGCTTCGCCAATGCCAGTGCATGGCTGACTGCCGGAATCTTTTTACTCATAGCGTATCATTTCCTTATGAAAAAGATGGTGCGTGACAAGAAAGCACATGAGGAGCGGATGCTGGCAGAGGCAATGCAATAGGGTTAAGGCATTTTTCAGCGCAGGATTTTTTCAAAGAATAGTCCTGCGAGGAACCACCAGGGGGCATAATCTAATCGTATGATGCGGTGGATATGGAAACGGCTTTTTAGATAGTCCCAGGGGCACAGGCCGTGTTTCCAGAGCAGGCGCCCACTGAAGTATTCTACGGTAAAAATCAGCAGCATATAGAACAGTCCCCGTTTCAGACGGTCGACATGCAGTTTCGCGAAAAGCCGCTTGAACGGTGCCAGCAGGCAGGCGCAGCCGTAGATGGGGAACATCCACAGCGAAGTGGTGCCGGTAAGCCGCAGGTCACGGCGCTTCAGAGAATGCAGCGCGGTGAACAGGATTTCCATACACCAGCCGCATAAGCCGCAGAGCAGAAAGTTTCTGCCGAAGATTTTTAAGTTGTTTGTTGCTGCTTCAATCTTTTTCATGAAGTTAGTATGTGTATGTTATATAGAAAAGATACTGAAGTAACTGAAAGAGATGCATAGCAACTCTGAAATGCAGTTTTGCGAATAAGACTCCGAAGCGTTCAAAAATCTGCTCGGAAAACACGAAGTAATAAAAGAAAAAGGTCCATGTTTTGAGACAGAAGGAAGCAGCCATGAATTATCAGGAAGCAATGGAATATATGGAAAAAGTGGGAACCTACGGAATCGTTCCGGGGCTGGACAGCATCAGAGAGCTGTGCCGGAGACTGGGCAATCCGCAGGACGACCTGAAGTTCGTTCATATCGCGGGAACGAACGGAAAAGGATCCACACTTGCCTATATTTCTTCTATTTTACAGGCAGCCGGATACCGGGTAGGGAAATATATATCACCCGTTATTATTGAATATTGCGAGAAAATTCAGATCGGAAAGCAGAAAATATCCCATAAAGATTTGTGCGAAGGTTTGGATATCATCAGAAAATATTGTGATGATATGGTGAAAGACGGCTTTCACCATCCAACACCGTTTGAAATAGAGACGGCATTGGCCTTTTGGTATTTCAAGGAGAAAAATTGTGATATCGTCGTGCTGGAGACCGGGATGGGCGGCAGAGAAGACGCTACCAACCTGATCACGACGACACAGGTAGCGGTACTGGCGTCCATTGGTATGGATCACATGAAATTTTTAGGAAACAGTCTGGAAGAGATCGCAGCCCACAAGGCAGGCATCTGCAAGCCCGGGTGTATCGTGGTATCCATGAGACAAAAGGACGCTGCCATGAAAGTGGTGGAACAGACGGCAGCACAGCTTGACTGTCCTATTATCATTGCGGATGCAGAAAATGCAAAACACGTAAAATACGGTCTGAAAAAGCAGACGTTTGATTACGGAGATTACAAAAAGCTGGAGATCTCACTGGCCGGAAAGTTCCAGGTGGCAAACGCCGTGCTGGCGATAGAAGCAGTACAGGCACTGGAAATGTGCGGATACGAAATCAAAGAAAGTGCGATGCGCAAGGGCCTGCGTGAAACTTCCTGGAGCGGACGGCTGCAGATATTGGAAACACACCCGTTATTTATCATAGACGGTGCTCACAATGAGGATGCAGCCGTAAAACTTGCGGATTCCATAGAATTCTATTTTACAAATAAAAGAATTATCTATATAATGGGAATGTTAAAGGATAAGGAAGTAGATCGTGTGATTGCATTGACGGAAAAATATGCGGATCAGATTCTCACGGTAACACCTCCCGAAAATTCCAGAGCCATGCATGCGTATGATCTGGCACAGGAGGTAGCGAAGGTACACACAGACGTGACGGCAGTCGACAGTCTGGAAGAGGCGGTGGAACTGAGTCATCTGCTGGCAGGAAAAAATGATGTGATATTGTGTTTTGGGTCACTCTCTTATCTGGGAAGAATCCTGAAGATCATGGAGAAGAGACAGGCAGCGACAGGAACACGGAAAGCGAAGCGGTAAAAGATAAAATGGTAGATCAGAAAAAAGTACAGGAAGCGATAAAGCTTTTACTGGAAGGAATCGGCGAAGATACAGACAGAGAAGGACTGAAGGAGACGCCGGAACGAATCGGAAGAATGTATGAGGAGATCTGCGGCGGTATGGACGGGGATGCAGGAGAGCATCTCTCAAAGGTATTCTCTGTAGAAAATAATGAAATGGTGCTGGAAAAGGACATTACGTTTTATTCTATGTGCGAGCATCATCTGATGCCTTTCTACGGAAAAGCACACGTGGCATACATTCCGGACGGAAAGGTAGTGGGCTTAAGCAAACTTGCCAGAACCGTGGAAGTCTACGCCAAAAGATTACAGATCCAGGAACGGATGACGGCGCAGATCGCCGATGACATTATGAAATATCTGGCACCACAGGGCGTCATGGTCATGCTGGAAGCGGAGCATATGTGCATGACGATGCGCGGCATCAAAAAGCCCGGCAGTCAGACAGTTACCTTGGTGACCAGAGGTGTTTTTGCGGAGAATAAGGAACTGCAGGACAGATTTTTACAGTTGATAAAACATTAAGGACGGACAGCAAAGAAAACGGATAGAAGGTATTGAGGCTACTGTATTGGATAGAATTGATAAAATATTAAATCATAATTTGTTTTTATACCATTTACAGAAAAATAATGCGGCAGAAGCAGACAGACGCTTCTGCCGTCATAGTATGGTGCATTTTCTGGATGTGGCGAGAATCGGCACGATTATCTCACTGGAAGAAGAGATTGCGGTGGACCGGGAGTGGATCTATGCGGCAGCACTGTTGCACGACTGTGGAAAACATGAGCAGTACGCAAGCGGCACACCGCATGAACAGGCGAGTGCCGGAATTGCTCCGGAAATCTTGAAAGATTGTGGATTTGATGATAAGGAAACAGATGTTATTGTAACGGCAATCCTGCGGCACAGAGATCCGGAGGCCGCGAAAGAGCGCAATCTGAACGGTATTTTATACCGGGCGGACAAGGGAAGCCGTGCATGTTTTGCCTGTGAGGCAGAGAGCGACTGCAACTGGAAAGACGGGAAAAAAAATCTGGTGATCAGGTACTGAAAAGTGAATGATAATAAAAATACGGGGAGAAAAGCAAATGAAGATCGGCAACAGAGAGTATCAGACAAAAGGACATACTTACGTGATGGGAATCCTCAACGTAACACCGGATTCTTTTTCCGATGGCGGAAAATGGAATGACAGAGACAGAGCTTTGAAACATGTGGAAGAAATGATTGCGGAAGGCATGGACATCGTGGATATCGGCGGAGAATCGACACGTCCCGGGTATACCCTTCTGTCCGATGAGGAAGAGATTTCCAGAATTGCACCTATGATCGAAGCGGTTAAGGCGAATTTTGATATTCCTATTTCGCTGGATACTTATAAAAGCAAAGTTGCCGAAGCCGGAATCCTGGCAGGTGCGGATCTCATCAATGATATCTGGGGACTGAAATACGATAGAAGAATGGCAGAGGTCATTGCAAAGAGTGGTCTGCCGTGCTGTCTGATGCATAATCGTAAAGAAGCAAATTATCGTGATTTCATGCAGGATGTGGCTGCAGATCTGGCGGATACGATCCATATTGCGGAAGCTGCAGGAATTGCGGATGAGAAGATCATACTGGATCCCGGTGTGGGCTTTGGAAAAACTTACGAGAACAATCTGGAGATCATTCATTATCTGGAAGAACTGAATATGTTCGGATATCCCCTTTTATTGGGGTGCAGCCGTAAATCGGTGATCGGTCTGACACTGGATCTGCCGGTGAATGACCGACTGGAAGGGACGCTTGTTACCACTATGTTTGGCGTACAGAAAGGCTGTATGTTCGTGCGTGTGCATGATGTGAAAGAAAATGTAAGGACGATTAAGATGTGTGAAGCAATTCTGAACAGCTGATTACAGGAAGATATGCAGTGAATGCTTTACAATAAACACTATATGGCGGAAGCAATTAAGAAGAAAAAAGCCGGAAAGGAAATAACGCAAATGCAGGCAGGTAGGTACCAGGATCAGATCCGCATTGAAGAATTGGAAGTTTATGCATACCACGGTGTGTATCCGGAGGAAAATGAAAAAGGACAGCATTTTTATGTAAATGCCACACTTTATACGGATACGCGTCCTGCAGGCATGGCGGATGATCTGAGCCTGTCTACCAATTACGGAGAAGTCTGTGAGTTTATCACGAAATATATGCAACAGCATACCTTTCAATTGATCGAGACGGTTGCAGAGCAGACGGCACAGGAAATACTACAGCATTTTCCGCTGGTACAGGGAATAGACCTGGAGATTCGTAAACCGGAGGCTCCGATTGCACTTCCTTTTGGCAGTGTATCGGTAGCGATTCACAGAGAGTGGCATGAAGCTTATATCGCAGTGGGATCCAACATGGGAGACAGCAGAGAGCATATTGCCCGGGCTTTGGGAGAACTGAAAAAAGTGAAAGAGATCAGAGTTACAAAAGTGTCGGAACTTTTAGAGACTTCTCCTTATGGCGTGGTAGAACAGGACAACTTTGTAAACGGAATGTTCGGGATTCGGACACTTCTTACACCGGAAGAATTGTTGCGGGAATTGCACCGGATCGAACAGAGCGAAGGCAGAGAACGCAAAATCCACTGGGGACCCAGAACACTGGATCTGGATATTATTTTTTTTGATGATTTGATCTATAACTCGGAGGATCTGGTGATTCCGCATATTGACCTGGAAAACCGTTATTTTGTATTAAAACCGCTGAGTGAACTGGCTCCTAATTTTCGTCATCCGGTGACACACAAGACAGTAATGCAGATGCTTGCGGGACTGCCAAAAGGTCTTACGGAAGGAAACGAAGTGTAAAATTGGCACAAAGACCGATGAACAGTCCGGTCAGCAGACCGCTCAGCAATAAAAACGGCAGATAGACAAGCACTGCGGGAACAGAAGTCAATAAGAAAGCTACGGCTATTTGCCCGAGATTATGAAAAACAGCACCTGTCATGCTTGCAAGAAACAGGTAATGTCCGTGCAGGAGTTTTTTTACAAAGATCATGGCAAGCAGACAGAAGACACCACCGGTGAGGCTGTAAAGGAGACTCATAAATTGCCCGAAGAACATTGTGGCAAGCAGAATACGAACCAAGAGGACAAGAAAGGCATCTTTGGCAGAATATTTCCATAGAGCAACAAGCGTTATGATATTCGCCAGACCTAATTTGATCCCCGGAATCGGTACGAATGGCGGCAACATGCTTTCTACGGCATAGAGCGCCAGGGAAATTGTGGAAAGCAGGGCGAGTGTTGTAAGTTTGTGCGTCTTTTGATTTGGATTCATACGGGAAAAGCCTTTCTTTTTATAGCGAATAGGTTGCATTAATAGGTCACGCCGTCGGGGACAGATGTAGAAGGATTACCGTAGTCTGAAGCTTCTCTGACTCTGATGACGAGCCGGTTGGGCAGGCAGGTGATCGGGAGCAGCGAAGTGCTGATAAATCCCTGGTGGACACAAATCTGATCCGGACAGGAAGCGTCGACAATCGCGATACTTCCGGGACGGACACAGACGGTGTTAGCAGCACCGTTTTCCCCCCGGATTACAAAGGTATATTCACCGATTACAGTGTCCAGCCGGATACTCTGCAACAGATCACCGTTTTGATAGATGTCGGCATAAAGAGGTCGGTCTAGGGTGACTTTTTGCTGTGAAACCAGGAAAATCCGTATGCAGCAGCCTGCCGCAAGGAACAACAACAGCGCTCCAAGGAGAATCGCTTTTTTTCGGTCGCTCATAAAACGGGACCTCCTTTCTAATGAAAACAGTATAGCAAAAGGGACAAGAAAAATGAAGAAATATTTCAAAAGGAAAATAAGAGTGGGAACATTCCTGCTTCTGTCGGTGATTCCGGTTCTTTTGCTGGGAGGATGCGGACAGCGCACAATGTGTGAAAAAAGTGTAGATACTGCGATGGGGACCGTAATCTCGCAAACGATATATGTGGAAGAAGGGAAGCAGGGCGTTTCCGGGGGAGACAGCAATATTTCCGATAGTGTAAGCAATGGAAAAATAACAGATGTTTTACTACAAAAATTAAACGCTCTGGAACAGGAAAAGCTGTCCTGGAGAATAGAAAGTTCGGAAGTGGCACAGATCAATGCTTCTGCCAGCAAAGAGGCGACTCCTATCTCTGCGGAAATGACTGACCTGCTTCGGAAATGCCTGCAGTTATCTGCGGATACGCAGGGAGCGTTTGACGTTAGCATCGGGCAGCTCAGCCGCCTGTGGGACATTGATACCTGGGCCGCAGCGGAAAGTACGGAAGACTATCAGATGCCGGAGCAGGAACAGATACAGCAGGTATTGCAAACGGTCGGCTGGCAGAGAATCACGTTGGAGCAGAGTGCAGACGGTGGGGTTCGGATTACGATTCCCCAGGGGATGCAGCTGGATCTTGGGGCGGTTGGCAAAGGGGTGGCAATGGATGAAATCCGCAGAGAACTGCAGGCACATCCGGAGGTAAGTGGAGCAGTGATCTCTGTGGGAGGCGGTATCCTGACGTATGGGAAGAAGCCGGAAGGCACCGCCTGGCAGGTTGCGGTCACGGATCCACAGGATCCTTCCCAAAGCGTGGGAGTCCTGACATTGGACGGGGACTATTGCGTATCTACCTCCGGAGACTATGAGCGGTATGTGGAAGTGGACGGCGTGCGGTATCATCATATCTTAGATCCCCGTACCGGTGCTCCGGCGAGGAACGATGTGGCAGGGGTTACGATCGTTACCAAAGACGGATTTTACAGTGATGCCCTGTCTACGGCATGCTTTGTACTGGGACAGGAAGAGGGAATGCAGCTTCTGGAAAATTATGAAGCCGAAGGCCTGTTCATTGACCATGAAGGAAATATCACTATGACGGACGGCATGAAGGAATATTTCCATTTGTCGAATTCGGGGAAATAGTGTATAGTAGAACTAGTTAAATGCAGGTAACCACATAGGCTTGAGAAAGGCATGGATAGCAATATGGAAGAGAAAAATCAGAATCTGTATCTTTCCGCAGATGATGCGACGATTCAGAAAATAGATGAGAAAATGCCGCCGGAAGAAGAATTACAGGATCTGGCAGAATTTTTCAAAGTGTTCGGAGACGCGACGCGACTGAAAATATTGTCAGTACTTTTGTGTTCCGAGATGTGTGTCTATGATATTGCCATGCTGTTGGGAATGTCGCAGTCGGCAATTTCTCACCAGTTGAGAGTACTGAAACAGATGGATCTGGTGAAGAACCGCAGAGACGGTAAAACGATATTTTATGCACTGGCGGATGATCATATCATTACGATTTTGAATCAGGGCCTGAACCACATAGAGGAAGGCTAGAGGTTATCCAGTGCCGCCTGTCTGGCCGCCTCGAAACTGCTGTAGCTCTGGCTGCCGATCGGAGAGTGATACCAGGAGGAAGCATCCCCAAACATCTGGAAATATACATACTGGGAAGTCATGTTGATAGCGGTATAATTTCCCTCCGCAATCGTCCAGGCATCACTGCCGTCATCACGCATACATTTCAGACAGGCATTCTCACCGTTTACCTGGTAATAAACATATCCATAGCCGACATTAAAACAATCCACACGTTCATTGGTCAGGACTTCGATCTCATTTCTGGAAAAAGAGTAGCGGCACAATCTGTAATTTCCTTCCACATCCAGATAGTATACATAATCTCCCTGCACGTCGGGAAACCACAGATTAGCGTTCCACACAGTGGAGATGCTGTCGCTTGTGGTATCGAGGGCATAGAGAGCATGGTTTTCCTGCGTGCCATTGTAATAGATCGTACCATTTACCGCGCAGGCAGGATTAATCTCATAATCTGCCAGATCTGTGCGGTCTGATTTGTCGATTCTCATACGGTAAAATAAAGGACCATTGTCATCGGCACTCATAAGGTAAAGATTGCTTCCCACCAATTGTGCCGTGGAGACGGGATCTTTGGTAAGCCCCGTGACATCGCTGCCGTTTAACTTGCAGCGGTTAAAAGAACGTACCGTCCGCAGGGCACCGATACCGGCATCTCCCGAAGCGCCGGTCTGGTAATAGTAGAGGAAGTTTCCGCCTGCCAGTATATTTTTCGCGGAGGCATTGCCGAGCTTCTTCAGATCCTGCTCGTAAGGATCCATGGAATACAGCGTATTGCTGTCATAGATATTTGCAAAATATACTTTTCCGTCATATTCACAAAAATATCCGGAATTGTTCAGATTCCCGGCAGTATTCCCGACAGTCTCCGGGGGATTGTCCGGCATGCGGTCACCGATGACGGCAAATGTCCCGATGACAACGATGAACAGGATAAAAGGAATCAGAATCAGTAGGGCTTTTTTATCTTTCATAGGGTAACCTTCCTTGGAAATAGTGATCTTTGGTTCGGCATGCGCCATTCGCAAAGTCGCGCTGCCGCACTTTCATAATTACATTATACCTTCCTTGCGGCTTGCGAACAAGGTAAAATTGAGATAGAATAGACCTAATAATAATCATAAGGAGAACATCATGGATTTATCACAGTTAAGACAGCAGATCGACACCATTGACAGACAGATCGTGGATCTCTACGAGAAGCGTATGGATGTCAGCAGACAGGTGGCGGAATATAAGATAGAGACCGGGAAAAAGGTGTTTGACAAACAGCGTGAACAGGAGAAGATCGCAGGGGTCAAGGCACTGACGCACAATGAATTCAACAGTCATGGTGTGGAGGAACTGTTTGAGCAGATCATGTCTATGAGCAGAAAGCTGCAGTACCAACTGCTGGCAGCCCATGGCAGCGAAGGCAGACTGCCTTTCATCGGTGTGGAAGAACTGGAGACGGAGTGCGCCAGAGTGGTATACCAGGGTGCGGAGGGCTCTTATTCCCAGGCAGCCATGCGCCAGTTTTTCGGAGAAAATGTGAATGCTTTTCATGTGGAGTCTTTCAGAGATGCTATGAGTGCGATTGACGAAGGCAGCGCTGATTTTGCAGTGCTTCCGATTGAAAATTCCACGGCAGGCATTGTCAATGAGATCTATGATCTGTTGGTGGAATTCGAAAATTATATTGTGGGTGAGCAGGTGATCCCGATTGAGCACTGCCTGTTAGCCCTGCCCGGTACGAAGATGGAAGAGATCAAAAGAGTCTATTCCCATCCCCAGTCCCTGATGCAGAGTGCAAGATATCTGGCAGAGCATGACTGGCAGCAGATCAGCATGCAGAACAACGCATTTGCGGCACTGAAGGTGGCAAAAGAACAGGACAAGACCCAGGCAGCCATTGCCAGTGAGTATGCAGGTGAGACTTACGGACTGGAGCTCCTGGAAAAGGGAATCAATGATTCCGACAGCAATTCTACCCGTTTCATCATTGTGACGAACCAGAAGATTTTCCGCAAAAATGCCAACAAGATCAGCCTGTGCCTGGAAATACCCCATGAGAGCGGATCCCTGTATCACATCCTGTCTCATTTTATTTATAATAATCTGAATATGACCAAGATCGAGAGCCGACCGATTCCCGACAGGAACTGGGAGTACCGTTTCTTCATCGATTTTGAGGGAAATCTGGCGGACAGCGCGGTGAAAAACGCGTTGCGCGGACTGCGCGAAGAAGCCCGCAGCATGAAGATACTTGGCAACTATTAATATGAAATTAAGAAGGATAGACCAATGAGAGAAAAAGAACTGATCGTATACCGTGATTTTGAGGACGGAGAATTGCTGTATGATATGGCATTTCTCATGTCTCATTACGAGGACGAATACTATAATACAGAAGATATGGCGGCATTGTTTTACGAATGCATCCATGAATTGATCGACCTGGCAGGCAATTACGGATTCCATGGCAATCTGTGGCACTGTTATCTGGCAAATCTGTTGGTAAACAATGAGAACAGCTATAGCTGCGGCTGTGAGATCCGCGGAGAGATCGCCGGTTCTATCAATGATGCGGCGTTGCATGATATCCGTATTTTCAAGGAATTCTATGATTTTGAATTTGCCCCCATGATGGAGCAGCTCCATGTACCCGAGTTTGCCATGATCGAGAGTTATGCCAGCAGCATGCAGGAGAGCAAGGTGTATAACAAACGGATCTGCGCCCGCATCTGTGAGCTGGCGGAGAAATTCTGCTCTGACAAAAACCCTGAGGAGATGAAGGCGACCCTGACCCAGTTCTACAAGGAATACGGTGTCGGTAAATTCGGTCTGCACAAATCTTTCCGTATCGCCCATGACGAGGAAGGCGTACATATTGTTCCGATTCTGAATATCGCCCATGTCAAACTGGATGATCTGGTAGGTTACGAGATCCCGAAGAAAAAGCTGGTGGATAATACCGAAGCTTTTGTCAGTGGGAAAAAGGCGAACAACTGCCTGCTGTTCGGTGATGCGGGAACCGGCAAATCTTCCAGCATCAAAGCCATTGCCAACGAATATTATGACAGGGGACTGCGTATTATCGAAGTCTACAAGCACCAGTTCCAGGATCTGAATACAGTCATCAGCCAGATCAAGAACCGCAACTATAAGTTTATCATCTATATGGATGACCTGAGCTTTGAAGAATTCGAGATCGAGTACAAATATCTCAAGGCAGTCATCGAGGGCGGACTTGAGAAAAAGCCGGAAAATGTGCTGATCTATGCGACTTCCAACCGACGTCACCTGATCCGCGAGAACTACAGTGATAAAGAAGAGACCCGTGAGGATATGCACACCAGTGATACCGTACAGGAGAAACTGTCGCTCGTATATCGTTTCGGTGTCACCATTTACTTTGGCGCACCCAATAAAAAAGAATTCCAGAATATCGTAAAGACACTGGCAGAGCGTTATCATGTGGATATTCCGGAAGAAGAGCTTTTACCGGAAGCAAATAAGTGGGAACTGTCCCATGGCGGACTGTCCGGCAGAAGTGCGCAGCAATTTATTGATTATCTGTTGGGACAGAGAGAATAATGCTTTTGTCATAGAATAAATTTAAATGTTGTTTCGCAGATTATTCAATGGGAAACCGCCTGCGAAACAGAGATTGAGACGTAATAATATTAGGAAATCTGAGGGGAATTATAAAAGGAGAACAGCATGAGTGTGAAGACTTTTGCCGCCATTGACGTAGGCAGCTTCGAACTTACCATGAAAATATTTGATCTCTCCGGCAAAAATACCATGCGGGAGATCGACTGTATCAGGCAGAGAATCGATCTGGGTTCGGATACCTACGCCCATGGCAAAATCAGTAATGAAAAAATAGATGAGTTGTGTCATGCGCTGAAAGAGTTTGCGCAGATCATGGAATCTTACAAAGTAACTGCCTATAAGGCATACGGAACCAGTGCAATCCGTGAGACGGAAAATACATTGATCCTGCAGGATCAGATCGAACAGCGCACCGGTATCCGGGTAGAAATCTTAAGCAATTCGGAACAGCGTTTTCTGGATTACAAATCCATTGCTTCCAAGGGTGAAATGTTCCGCAGAATCATTGAGGAGAAAACGGCCATTCTGGATATTGGCGGCGGCAGTATCCAGATTTCCCTGTTTGAAAAGGATACGCTCGTATCCACGCAGAATCTGCGGTTGGGCGTGCTGCGCCTGCAGGAGCTGTTGAATCACCTGAATGCCGGAAGTGCGCAGATGGAAAGTCTGGTGGATGAGCTTGCAACAGCACAGCTGGATGATTATAAAAAGCTGTATCTGAAAGAGCGGGAAATCCAGAATATTATTATTGTAGACGATTACCTGTCTCCCTGGGCAGTGCGCAGAGCTCATGAGCGCGGCGAAGAAAATGCAGTGGTAGACAGCAGGGTATTTGGCCAGCTGATGGAAGCGCTTCGTACGAAGGGAACCACAGAGCTGGCAAAGCGGATGGATATGACCGAAGAGAAAGTGCCGTTAGTATATATCAGTGCCGTTCTGACGCAGAGAATCGCAAGACTGATGGGAGCAAAGCTGATCTGGGCACCGGGCGTGACTTTGTGCGACGGTATCGCCTATGAATATGCGGAGCAGAATAAAATGTTCCGGGGCGAGCATGACTTCGCGGAAGATATCATTGCCTGTGCCATGAATATCAGCAAACGTTACAATGGCAGTACGAAGAGAGCGGATACCCTGGAGCATATTACCACAACCATATTTGACAGCATGAAAAAAGTCCATGGCATGGGACAAAGAGAACGACTGTATCTGCGTCTGGCAGCAATCCTGCATGACTGTGGAAAGTATATCAGCATGGTTAATATCGGGGAAGCCTCCTATGATATTATCATGGCGACGGAGATGATCGGACTGTCTCATATGGAGCGCGAGATCGTGGCTAACGTGGTACGTTTTAATCATAGTAATTTTGTATACTACGGACAGCAGAGCCGTTTTGGCGGACTGGACAAAGAGAGCTATCTGACGGTTGCCAAACTGACTGCGCTCTTACGTCTGGCAAATAGTCTGGATCGCAGCCATAAACAGAAGATGAAGGGTATAAAGGCCGGCTTACAGGAAAACGAGCTGATCCTGAAAATCGATACCCAGGAAGACATTACTTTGGAAAGAGGATTTTTCCAGGCCAGTGCGGACTTTTTCAAAGAAGTATACAGCATCACTCCGGTGATCCGGCAGAAAAAGAAATTTTAAGGGAGGCGGTCAGTCAAAATGGAAATCAATTTCAGTGATCCGAAATATTATACCAACCGGGAACTCAGCTGGGTATTGTTCGACCACAGAGTGTTGAACGAAGCCAGAGACAAAAGCATTCCGTTATTTGAACGGTTGAAATTTTTAAGCATCACCGCATCCAATCTGGATGAATTTTTCATGATCCGTGTGGCATCCTTAAAGGATATGGAGAATGCCGGTTACACCAAAAAAGACATTGCGGGCATGACACCCACAGAACAGCTGAAGGCATTGCATGTGGCAATTCACGAACTGGTGGATCTGCAGTATTCCACCTATAACCGTTCCCTGCTTCCACTGCTGGAGAAAAACGGGCTGCATATCATCAGAGAGCATGAACAGCTGACTGCCGAGGAAGCGGCGTATGTGGACCGGTATTTTCAGGAGAACGTGTATCCGGTGCTGACACCTATGGCAGTGGACTCTTCCAGAC
>CAKRRS010000067.1 GCA_934394665.1 uncultured Acetatifactor sp.
CCGATGAATTTCGGTCTGGTACGGGCGCATACCACATGGGCGTCTCCGATCTGTCCGGTCCGGAGACGCACCGGTACTGCCACATCTCTCAGATGCATTCCGATCAGAGTATCCCCGATATCCATTCCTGCCGCCGCCTGAATATGTTCTACAGCCACCGGATGTTCAAACGCCTTGTAAGCTGCGGTTGCAAAAGATCCGCCCGCCTTCGGCTGAGGCACCACATTCACCATGGGATAACCGTATTTTGCCGCTGCCTCTTTTTCCAGGATCAACGCACGGTTCAAGTGCTCACAGCACTGCGCTGCCAGGTATACTCCGGCTTCCTGCGTAGCCTGATAGATGCCGCCGAAGACTACCTCCGCCAATTCCGGACTGGAATACGTACCGATCGCAGCTCCGCCCACCTCACTGGTGGAGCAGCCCACCACGAACAATTCTCCCGGCTCCAATTTCGCCTTTTCCAGAATCTCCCGTGCTGCGGAGTATGCTTCCTCCGCAATGATTGTCATGTCCTCTGTCATAATGATACCTCCTCGTGTAGAATCATAGAATGATATTCAGAACTAGCAATATCGCCAGAAACGCAATATTTGCCACAGTAAACCACCCAAAATACCTCTTTTTCTCTTCCGGGATCTCTCCCGCCACCTGCTTATAAGAGATCAGGCTCGCCATGGATGCGATCAGTGTTCCCAGACCTCCCAGATTCGTACCGACGATCAACGCCTGCACATCCTCCGTAAATCCGGACAGCAACAGTGCTGCCGGTACATTACTGATCACCTGACTGGCAATCACAGATGTCATGACTTCCCTGCCTCCGATGATGCCTTGTAAAAAATCCCGGAACGCAAGCATTCTTCCCATATTTCCTATGAAAACGAAAAATCCCACAAAAGTCAATAGCAGTGAATAATCTACCTTTGTGATCGTGCTTCGGTCCAAGATAAGAACCGCTGCTGCCACAATCACCAGTGTCATCGGATACGGTATCACACGTGCTACTGTGAACAGGCACAGCAGAAACAGCAGCAAATACATCGGAAGTAAATAGCCCTTCCTCTCTGCCGTCTCTAACTCCACGTTGTCTCCCAGTGAGACTGTTGTCACACCTTGTACCGAGATCTTGCTGCGTTTTGCTGTTACTGCCGCACAAAGTACCAGTAACAGCAATGACACCAAAGAATACGGCAACATCAACAGGATGAATGCCCCTGCGGACATCTGTGCTTTTCCGTAGAGATACAGATTCTGCGGATTGCCGATCGGCGTCAACATACTTCCCAGATTCGCCGCGATCGTCTGCAATACGATCACCGGCACCGCCAGCTTTTTCATCGCATCTTCTCCGGACATCCGGAGTACGATAAATGTAAACGGCACAAAGGTGATCAGTGACACATCATTCGTAATGACCATGCTGAAAAAGAAGCACAACAATACCAGTACTTCCACCAGTTGTACCGTATTGTGTGTATGCCGCAGAAGCATTCCCGCCACCTTACGGAATACTCCCAGTTTCTGCAGCCCGGCCATTACCGCCATCAGGCAAAACAAAATGGAAAGTGTCCGGAAATCAATATATCCGGCATACGCCTTGTCCGGTGTGACCGGTACCGCCGATATCACCGCAAGCACAATTGCAACAGTTAATACGGTTTCTTTTTTTATAAAAGCACACAGTTTTTTCCAAAATTCCATTCTCTTTTGTTCCTTCTTTCACATCTCACACATTTTTCTTACGGGAATATAGTAAAATTAAGAATACTTTTTACGGAGCATCTTATGTCTGTCCTGTCCGCTCTACTCTTCGGTATCTCCGCCAGCCTGGATGCCCTTTTGGTAGGCACCGCACTGGGTCTTCGGAAGGTCCTTCTGCCCATAAAATATAATCTGCTGATCAGCACAGTTACCCTGATCGGCACCGTCTTTTCTATCGGACTCGGCAATCTTTTACTTCCGCTTTTTCCCTCCGGATGCGGTACCCGGATCGGAAGCGCCGTCCTCATCCTGCTCGGGCTTTATTATTTTGGAAAATGGTTGCTTCCCCGGCTACGCTGCCGCATTATTCCGGATAAGCATCCATGCCCCGGCACTGAAAAATTCACTGACCGCAGGAATCTTACCATGTCACAGGCATTTCTCCTGGGCTGCGCGCTTTCCCTGAACAATATCGGCATCGGCTTCTCGGCAAGTATTGCGGGACTTCCGTTTCTTCCGGCATCCTTATCCACGTTTCTGTGTTCCCTCGGCTTTCTGGCCCTCGGAAGCAGGCTCGGACAATCGACCTTTCCGCGGACATTCGGGAATTATGCAGATCCGTTATCCGGATTATTATTAGTCCTGTTGGGGCTGTGCCAATTATATCACTAATGGACGCACTCCGTCACTATTACTATGTGAATAATTAGTGTATCAATTAACCCCCTGCATTACAATACCTACGAATTACTTACCATCTGTACTTTTACAATTCCACACATTTTTGCATTGTTTTGGATAGGAGCTTAGACCTTCCAGCTCCGGTATCATAATATTTACAAAATGGGGCAATCTATCTGTGTGATATGCGCAATAGGATGAGCCTGTGCCGGTCTCCCCCACAGGCTCTGCCAGAAAGGATTCCTTCTCTATGACACAGACGATGCAACCTTATTTATCCACAAAACTTTCCGAAAATATTGCACTTCTCCACACACTGCTGCCATTAAACCAAAGTTTTGACCTGATCACGCGGAACTTATATCTGGGGGATACCAAAGCTTTTTGGCTGGGCATTAACGGTTTTTGCAAAACAGAGATCCTGCAGCAGGTTTTCTCCGATCTGCAAAACCCTCTGTATACACAGGATGCAAAAGTGGAAAATCTGTCTCATTATGTCCAAAGTAAGCTCGGCTACGCACAAGTAGCTCTGACTTCCTCTGTGGACGAGCTTCTGCTAAATGTCTTAAGCGGTCCGTCTATCCTGCTGGTAGACGGATTCGCACAGGCTGTGATCATAGATGTACGCACTTATCCCGTAAGGGGGATCTCCGAACCGGACAACGAAAAGATTACCCGGGGTGCCAGAGATGGCTTTGTGGAGACATTGCTGTTTAATACCAATCTGATCCGTCGCAGAGTCCGTTCTCCGCAGCTTACCTTTTCCATCTGCTCCCTGGGAACAGAAAGTCATACAGATGTGGCGATTGCCTACCTGGCTGATAAAGTAAACGGTGAACTTCTGAATGCACTAAAGCAAAGGCTTTCACAGCTGCAGATTACCGCTTTAACCATGGGAAGCAAAAGCCTGGAGGAACTTCTGATTAAAAAAAGGTGGTGGAATCCGCTGCCTTCCATCCAACTGACCGAACGTCCCGACGTGGCTTGCAGCTATCTGTGTGAGGGACATATTCTTCTCATCGTGGACAATTCTCCTGCCGTGCTCCTGCTGCCCGGCACCATTTTTCAGTTTACCCAGAGTCCGGAGGACTATTACAACAATCCTCTGACAGGCACATACTTCCGTATGATACGGTTTCTGTGCATCCCTGTCAGTCTCCTGCTCTTACCTGTGTTCCTGCTCCTATCCGCTTACTACCCGGAGACTGCCGCTTACCTGAGGTTAACTCCTGTCAGTACACTGTCTCCTTTTCGGCTGTTTTTCTATGTGCTGGCTGTAGAGTTTCTGCTTGACCTTTTCAAGTACTCAGCTTCTTTAAGTTCCGGTCGTGTCTCCGGTGCTTTATCGATTGTAGGCGGTCTTTTGATCGGTGACATTGCCGTCAGTCTGAATTGGGCATCCACGGAAGTCCTGTTTTATGCTGCCGTTACCCTGCTCGCCAATCTCTCGCTGTCCAGCATCGAATTTGCCGATGCACTGCGGATCTATCGTATTCTGCTGGTCATAATGACAGGTCTGTGGGGAATGCCCGGTTTCTGTATTGGCCTGACGCTCGTGTCATTCTCTGTGATAACTACGCCTACCTTTGCCGGATTCAGTTACTTCTGGCCCCTATTTCCATTCAACGCATCTGCTCTGAAAAGCCTTCTCTTCCGACGCCCTACTTACAAAGCCCAACCGGACAAAGTCTGGTCCAGAGGACATGTGCATACGCAAAACAAAGCAAAAAAATAACTGTGGAAAAATTCTCACAGTTATAGCTAATATAAGCGCACGACGGCGCACGAGGTCCGGTGGACCTCGGACTGCGCGGACCGAAGCGGAGCGTAGACATCGAACCTTCAAGCCCTGTCTGGGCTCGAAAATAATAAAAGAGCGATGCTAAATGCATCACTCTTTTATTATTTGTAAGCGCGAGACGGGGATCGAACCCGCGACCCCCTCCTTGGCAAGGAGGTGCTCCACCGCTGAGCCACTCGCGCATATTGTACAGGTCAAAACCTGTATCTCGAAGGTATGAAATTAATTGTGTTGACATCCATCCGCAATCTGATGAATGTCTGCTATGTCTCACAGCAAAGACTATATTACATGATGAACTTCAAACTGTCAAGCAAATTATTGAAATTTTTCGTGAAATTCCATCAGATTTATTTTTTATCGGTTGTGAGATGGCTGTATTCTCCCTTTCGGTTATAGGAATCCGTCAGGTAACTTTCATCTGTGAGAATGCATTCTATCTCCTGATCATTCTCTTTATACTGGCTTCTCTTCCGCAGATCTTCTTTCGCATGCTGCTGTTTGGTCTGCAGAAAATCCCCGCTGTGAGAGCCCAGAAAGCGCTTCGGCAGACGATCCATCAATTTTCTCGCTATCTTCTGCACCCGGAAGCGTACTTTCGAGGCAGCGGTCATCGGCACAGCATCCTTCGCCTCCACAGGCCGGAAATATGTATGTGTCGCCGCAGTCTCCAGCGCTGCCTTATTCACAGTAGCCTTCACTCCCACGGAGGTTCCCGTAACTGTCATCTCCTGTCCCGTAAGCCTGCTGCCTGTTCCGTTATTTGAAGACGCTGCTGTGATATCTGTTTTCTTAGCTTCTCCCCAGATCTTCTGCAATAGCTGCCTGCCACCGTTTCCGATCTTCTGCACCCAGGACATCAGACCCACTTCAGAGTTCTCCTGCAATGTTTCCGCCATAAGCTGCGTCTCTTGGTTCATTCCGGATTTTACGCCCATGGCGCCCGTATCTGTCTGCCCGGTATGCTCATGAATGCATCCTGTCACCTGATGAGAATATGTGTCATGTCCGCTTCCTACACCACCGATCTGCATAAGCCCCTCCGTTCCTGTTTGTCCAGACAACCGATTCCGGATTTTATCGTTATATCTTCTATATCGGCGGCACTGTTTCTTTCCAACAGACATTTCCCGGAATATAACAACACAAAAAATCCCTTGAAGAAATCAAGGGATCAAAAAAGCGGGTGATGGGAATCGAACCCACGTATCCAGCTTGGAAGGCTGGTGTTCTACCATTGAACTACACCCGCATGTTATATATGAAGCAGGGCGGCCATTTTAAAAATGGTGTCCTGCGAAAATGCCCAGAACCGGAATCGAACCAGTGACACGAGGATTTTCAGTCCTCTGCTCTACCAACTGAGCTATCTGGGCCCGCGACTTAATCCTTCTTGCAATCTTGTATTCATGACTGCTCTGCGTCACAACAATCGTAGTTTACACAATCTCCATACAAATGTCAAGTAGTAAATCGAAAAAATTTTAATTTTTGCAACAATTGATATATTAGCCGCAACTATTACTCTGCACATTCTCTAAAAAGCTCCGTTTGCCGCATACCACTGTAATAGTAACTCGACCACTCTGTTATAGCTGACCATACCGTCCGACACACCGTTCATCTTCAGGGAAGCGTCTGTCAGTGTATCGGATACGCTGTCCACCGTCTCCGTATCCACGATTGCTTTCCCGTTGATCCGGTTCCATTCCTCCTGTGCGACAAAGATATTGTCCTCCTGCACCTGATGCAATACCTGCAGCGGACGTACTGCTTCCCTGGCTGCCGCATAGCTCTCGGGGTCTGCCAGTCTCGTCCTATACAAGTCATTCGCCACATAATTCAATACACTTAAATATCCCGAATACTGAAATGTCGCATCGTCCGATGAGATACACGCCAGGAAGGCAATAAAATTCGCCTCATCCTCATAGATATATCCGCGGATATGCGCCAGCTCATGACACATGGTCGCCGGTTTCTTCATGAGATACATCACATCATTATAATTCGCTTCCATGGAAAACGGGAAATAATAGCCGCACATATACATCTGGCACATAAAATCCGAGAAAAACATAGGCTTCGGTCTGGGATAATATCCGTCCAGCTGATCGTAGGTTTTCCCCAGGTTCTGCATCACGTCAATGGCTTTATCCTCCATATCCACAGTTTTACCGGTGCTGTCCACACCGCCTAAGTACACTGCCGCACCGGTACTGTCCCGCTCCACGACAGTGCTCAGTTCATTACAATGTGCAACGATATCATTATAGATCTGCAGCAGCTGCTCCGTGCGTACCTGATTTGATGTCACTTGTCCACTGCTTACACTGTTTTCACTCATCCCACCGTTTCCGTTATTTTCGATGCTTTCCCCTGATGTCTTCCCGTCTGCCGCACGTGTAATATATTTTTCCGAAAAAGTGGATCCGTGATAGATCATGGTACAGTTCAAAGTCATAATGGCAAACACGAAAAGCACTGTCCAGGTAAAAAAGCAAAAATACCGATGTACTCCCCTGCGGTATTTTTCTGAATGTCTGCACCAGGGCAACAACATACTGCACCCCAGCAAAGCCGCAGCGAGCACCACCGCAATCCCTGCCGCAATCATCCATTCCCCTACGGAAAACGGAAAAATCCCGGTAAGTCTTCCGTAAGTATTGACCCAGACCGGGAATATATAAGCAATATAAGCATCACTGAAGCTCCGGCTGTTCCAGGCAATCACCTGGAGCAGCAGAAGCACTCCTGCAATGCTGATATAACACACGATACTTTTCTTAAAATTTTTGTTAAGCTTACACTTCATGCTTCTCCTAAACAGCTTCTGTCCCTGCATTGTCCGCGGAATCACTGTCCTCGTCCTTTTCCGGCTCCTTCCCCACTTTGATCCGGGTCTTTTTCCAGATGCCTAAGCGGTACAGAACATAAAGAATCAGGGAAGAGATGCCGTTACTGATCACCACGGAATACCAGACACTGCGCACTCCCATGTGCAGGACGCTCTCGCAGAACCACAGTGTCAGGAAGCGGAATACCCACAGTCTGGTCACATCGATTGCCATCGTGACTTCGGTATGCCCGGTGCCCTGGAACAATCCGGAGGTCGTATTATACACACCATTGGTAAAGCACCAGAAGGCCATGACACTCAGGAAATCCGCTGCCATGCCTACAACTTCCGCGTCTTTGGAAAAGATTCCGACAATCGCCGCAGAGATCGCATCTCTTGATAGAATCATACCACCAACGAATAAAAATACAACCGATATCCACATAGAAAAGCGGTATCCTTTTTCCGCACGCTCCGGCTGTCTCGCTCCCATGTTCTGTCCCACGATAGTCGCCGTCGCCGAACCGATGGCATTTGACGGCAATGTGATCAGTCCATTGACCTTATTGCCGATGCCGTATGCCGCCATGGCTTCCGTTCCATAGACAAACACATTTTTACTCATCAGCAAAAAGCCGAGCTGCATCGTGCTTCCACCGATGGCCGTAGGCAGTCCGATCTTAAGGATCATTCCCAGTTTTTCTTTTTGTAACCGCATATATTCCCGGTTCAGGCAGATATCGTTTTCCTGTCTGCACAACAGCCCGAACGCCACCAGTGCCGGAATAGCTTTTGCCAGCAAAGTCGCCAGCGCGGCACCTGCTGTCCCAAGATTCAGGACAATCATGAAGAAGGGATCCAGGAATAAATTCAGTGTGATACCGCCCAGATTCAGGAACATGGGCCGCACTGTGTCTCCCTGTGCCTGATGTACCGCAGAAAAGATATTGACCATATATAAAAACGGCATATCCCAGATGACAACACGCAGATAAACTCTTGCATAATATGCAGTCCCACCGTCGGCTCCCAGCCAGTTCACAATGGCAGGTGTGCCCAGGAAACACAGCGTCGCGCAGACCACCGCAAATCCCATGGCACAGGCAAAAATCTGATTTGCCATAGCTCTGGCATCCTCTTTTTCCCCGGCACCGATATACTGCGCAATCAGCACCGCGCCGGCTACGGTAATACCGCTGCCGAAATTCGTAATAATATTCTGCATCGGTGTCACCAGATTGATGGCTGCCAGCTGCTCTGTTCCGATCTTTCCCAGCCAATAAGTATCCGTCAGATTGTACATCGTCTGTAAAAAGCTGTTAATTACCACAGGAATAGCAAGAGACAGAATTGCCCTGATCAGATTTCCGTGCAATATCAGATCCGGATTATATTTTTTAGCAGTTTTCATTTGCATTCACTCCCAAATTATTCTCTGCTTCAAATTATAAAGCAAAATATCAGTATTCTCTATGATATTTTTGTGCTTTATTGATATAACTACATATTTTTTGTTGTTTTGTCTGCCTGCCATTTTCTCATTGCGGTTACTGTGCCTCCAAAATCAAAAAATCCCTCCCACAGCGTTTCACATCCATGGAAGGGATCTTATATCAGTATTTATATAACTTAGAGCTGCTGTATTATTTAATTACAACCTTGCTCCAGCTATCATCGGGAATCATGGAGATGTAAGTCTTACCGGTGTTGATCTGAATCTCTTCTCCGGTGGACTTATCATAGTAATGCGTGATTCCGTTCTCGGAAGTCTTGGACCAGGTGATTGCGATTGCCTTACCCTCAGTAATATAGTATCCGGCACGTCCGGAATCGATCGCATTGTAGATCAGGTAACCTTCGCCCAGTTCTGCAAATGTAGTATCCTGCAGGATTACATTTTCAAAGGTCAGCTGTGTATTGCTGTCAGCATCCTTGTGCGCGGAACCGTACTCATAGTAATCATAGGTCTTGGTATCTTCGTTATATTTCAGAGTAGAACCGTTATGCTTGAAAGGCAGTTCAATCGTGTTGGCCGCTACAGCATCGCTTCTGTCTGCAAAAGTAACCTCGTCTGCTGCGAACTTGAAATGCTCTCCCTGATAATACTCATTGTAAGTAGTGGTATAATGAGAGTTTGCGAAACGCTGCTGCAGTCCGTCATAGGTCTTACCCTTAGAACTGTTGGTATACTTATCGTAAGTAATGTACTCGGTGAACTCTGCTGCCTTACCGTTGCTGAAACGTGCAAAACCGCCGCTGAAGTTAGCGGAATAGTCCTTCGCTGCCCATTCATTGATGAAGTAAGGGCCACCATCATGACACAGAACTGCGTTCCACTCTGCTGCCAGCATGAAGTTGGTAGGGCGGGCACTACGAATACTGCCCAGCTGCTCGATCTTATCCCAATCCTTTACCACTACCATGAAACGGGTAATTCTGTCGTTCAGGGTACTGTTCATGATCTCATATACGACGTCTGCATCTGCCACACCGAAATGAGGAAGTGCGGTCTTCTCGTTATCTACCATTACGGCGATAGGGCGCTGATCCTTCAGGCTCTCATCGATCCATTCATTGGTAAGCTCACTGCGGTACATACCGTCATGATTCTCATTGGCTTCCTCTGTTGCACCAGGCTGTTCAACCTCCTGGATATCAGTAGCAATAGGCTCTGCTTCCACAGTCTGGATAGGGGAAGAAATAGGTTCTGTGTTTCCACATCCTGTCAGAACACCTACTGCAATCAAAATTGCTGCAAGTACTTTCTTTTTCATGAATGCTTCCTTTCATCTGTTTGTTCTAACCGGTCATCCGACCGACACTCTAAAATACATTGTATCGCGAAAGCCTTATGTTTGTCCATTCAAATTTCTTAAGATTTTCTTATTCTTTTTCGGTTGATTTCTCGCGCAGCACTTCTTCAAACTGATCGATGGGTACCGGCTTGGAATAATAGTATCCCTGCTGCCAGGTAGATCCAAACTGCTCGATATAGTCGCTAACTTCCTTATTCTCAATACCCTCAATGCAGGTCTCGGTGTTAGTCCTCCTGGCATAATCCACGATAGACTGCACCATGGCCTGATTCTGAGGTTTTTGCTTAATATCACGGATGAAGCTCATATCTACCTTCAATTCGTCAAAGGGAAGCTCCAGCGCCAGACTTAAGGAACTGTTGCCCGTTCCAAAGTCATCCAGTGCGATCTTGATCCCCTGGGAATGGAAAAATTCTACCTCTCCGCGCAGGAAATGAATATCCAGATCTCTGCATCGTTCTGTCAATTCGAGGCAAAGCTCCTCCGGCCTCGCACCGGTCTCTTTTAAAATATTCATGACAGCACTTCGGAACTCTCTGCGCTCCAGCTGTGCCGCCGCCACATTGACATTGACGAAAAAGCCTTCCGTCTCCTTGCGAAGCTTCTGTACATCCGTAAGTGCTGTCCGAAGGATCCAGTTTCCCAGATCAAAAATACAGGGGTCCTGTTCCAGCCATTCCATGAACACACCGGGGGACACCATCCCGTAAGGCTCCAGTTCCCAGCGGAGCAACGCTTCCATTCCCCGGATCTTGCCGGTCTTCGTATCGGCAATCGGCTGATAAAACATCCGGAAGCCTTCAAAGTTATGCGTAGCACACTGATGGATCACACCGATCAGTTCAAACTGGTTCTCGTCACTGCCGCAGACCTCATCATTAAAAATCACCAGCTCTCCATGATGCTCAAGCCGGGAATGGCTCAACGCGTAGGTCAGACGGCTGCGGACCGCATTTGTCTCCTTCATATAAGGTTCCATAAATATTGCGCCGGCAGATACCTTCAGAGGGATCTTTTTCCCCTCTACCTCTGTATTTTCAAAAGCTTCTACAATCTCATTGTATATCTGCTGCAGTTCCGCTTTGGATACCTTTTTAAAACTGATCACAAACTTCGCACCGGAGAGCCGGTATACATATCCTTTTCCCTTTAACAGGCGCAACAGCTCCTGTGCCGCACAATTCAGAATCTTATCCGAAAAAGCAGCACCGTACATAACATTAATATGGCTGAACTGATCTAGTCCGATCTTCAGCAGTGCCCCCTGTCCGCTTTCCTCCAGGAATTCCATGATCTCCCGGTCCAGCGCCGGTTCCGTATGCAATCCGGTGGTCGCATCCACCTCGTCGGAAATACCGTAGTTGTTATATCGTATTACGATCACAAAAGGCTTTCCATCCTTATCATTCAGCATTTTCGCCCTGGCACTGATCCGGATATAGGTGCTTCCGTCACGCACCCGGTATTCCCAGGGCTCGTCCATATTTTTCCCGGCAACTCTCTCCAGGAATCCCCTCCGGAAATCCTCCAGATCATCCGGATGAATCGATCTTTTTGATTTTTCCTGTCCACGAATGGTATAGTTCTCCTGCATACCAAAATATTCCATCGCCTTCTCGGACCACCATGTCACGCCGTTCCGCAGATTGGTTATGGATATGTAGGATTTTTTCGCCAGAGAAGTAATGGC
The DNA here is from genome assembly GCA_934394665.1 of uncultured Acetatifactor sp. Taxonomy (GTDB): domain Bacteria; phylum Bacillota; class Clostridia; order Lachnospirales; family Lachnospiraceae; genus Acetatifactor. The sequence continues at coordinate 11,532 of CAKRRS010000067.1, forward strand.
TTTTACAATATCCGGGAACAGGATATCCACTTCTTCCCAGAATTTCTGTTCATCATATGTATTGATACTCATATCTCCTCCCGGCACTTTCTACTGTATGCCCACAGTCTCTTAATAGCATTCCTAATATAAATTATAACATATCGAAATGATGTTTACGATAGGATAATGAATATAAATTTTTTATGAAATAAAACATCTTATGATTGACTTCGAAAACTATCTGTAATACTATGCAATATAGCATTTATTTCAAATTTGAAATATTCATTTTTGTAAAAGGAGCCTTCGAATGAATACCGATATCGAATTCGTACAAAAATTCAATCTGGCTTACAACGCCATGTGCAAGCCTCTGTGCCAGCAGTTAAAGCTGCCACAGACAGCTTTTGATATTCTCATGTTCTTCGGCAACAATCCAGAATATCACACTGCCAGTGATGTCGTGGAGATCCGCCGGATCAAGGCGAACCTGGTGTCCGTCAATGTAGATAAGCTGGTGCGTGAGGGATATCTGGAACGCAGAGAAGCTCCGGACGATCGCCGGAAGACTCTGTTGTTCTGCACGGAGAAAGCTCAGGATGTCATCGAAAAAGGCCGCATGATACAGAGTATTTTCAAAGATACTCTGCTCGACGGCACCGATGAGGCAAGCAAAGAGATCTTTTTCCACATGCTTCATGTCATGGAAGAAAATATGGACAATATCCTGAAAGGAGCTAAATAAATGCAGATTTTAATCACAATTCTTGTCACTTTTTTCGCCGGCATGGGAGCCGGCCTGGGCACCGGTTTCGCCGGAATGAGCGCTGCTGCCGTCATCAGTCCCATGTTGATCACTTTCCTCGGCATGGATCCCTATATGGCTGTGGGTATCGCCCTGTCTTCGGATGTCCTCGCCAGCGCAATATCTGCCTATACTTATGCAAAGAACAAAAATATTGATATCAAAAACGGTCTGATCATGATGGGAAGTGTGCTGGTATTCACCGTCGTAGGCAGCTACGTATCCAGCCTGGTGCCTTCCGCTACCATGGGGAATTTCTCCGTGTTCATGACTTTCCTGTTAGGTATCAAATTCATCGTCCGTCCCGTAATGACCACCAAGGAAGCCATGCAGGGCGTCTCCGCGAAGAAAAGAGCCATCCAGTCTCTGGTATGCGGTATGCTGATCGGCTTCATCTGCGGTTTCGTCGGCGCCGGCGGCGGTATGATGATGCTGTTGATCCTGACCTCTGTCCTGGGTTATGAACTGAAGACCGCTGTAGGAACCAGCGTCTTCATCATGGCATTTACCGCATTTACCGGTGCTGCCTCCCATTTTGCCATCGGCGGCATGCCCGACTGGACGGTATGGATCCTGTGCGTTGTATTTACCCTGATCTGGGCGCGGATCGCTGCACTGTTCGCCAACAAGGCGACCCCCAAGACCCTGAACCGCGTCACCGGTGTGATCCTGGTGGTGCTGGGCATTGCAGTTATGTGTTTTAACCTGTTAGCCTAGCTGATTTCCTATACCTTGTGTATTTTCCGGCGGAGTGGTCGTTGCATTGCTCCGCTGATTTTCTATGATCTTGCGGATTTCCGACAGATCCCTGGCAAAATAAATGCCTTCCTGTCTCTCCGGCGAGGACAATCCCTTCTCCGTCATATGTGACAACAGTGCTTTCAGGCTGTCATAATAGCCGTTAAGATTATAGAGGATGCAGGGTGCCTCCAGATGCTTTAATGACACTTTGGACATCACTTCGGCGATCTCTTCCAGCGTTCCGGTTCCGCCGGGAAAAGCAATAAATACATCTCCCAGTTCGATCATTTTCGTCTTGCGTTCTGTCATGTCCTTCGTGACGATCAGCTCCGTAATGGCATCATACTGATATTCCATATCAATGAAAAACTGCGGCTCCACGCCGGTCACCTCGCCGCCTGCCTGTAATACGCTCTCCGCGATCTCTCCCATGAGACCGGATTTGGATCCACCATATACCAGACGGTTACCGCTTTCACCGATCCAGGTTCCCAACTCACGCACAGCTTTCCTCAGAGAAGGATCATTTCCTTCATTTGCTCCCAGATATACCGTAATATTCATCGCATTACCCTCCTGCTTCCAAGTATAAGGGCTTTCCTTTCTTTTGACAAGACAGGAGCTACCGGCGCAAATGTGAATGACGTATCTGTTGCATTAATTCAGGCATAGTACATCTGCTGTCCGGATTCTGCTTTTACATAAGCGATAAATTCTTCAGCCACATGGGACAGTGTATGATTTTTATTCCAGATCAGTGCATAGGACGCATGGGCATCGGGATGCTCCACTTCCCGCACACAGACATCTTTGTCCCGGATCAGGGAAGAAATGGATGCCGGATAAATCGAGATCCCGACTCCGTGCAGACTCAGCTCATAAGCATTCATCATATGAGCGATGCGCCCCCGGATCACCGGTGCATGCCCCGTTCCCTCGAACCATTTGTCGATCTCTCCCTTACGGGACTCCCGGGAGGGGATCAGCAGGTCGTAGGGTAACAGTTCCGAAGGCTTCACCGGGTCATTTTCCTCCGCGTACAACGGATGTCCCTTAGGTATCACCGCCACCCAGGGTTCCTCATAGACCGGCAGCACCTCATATTCTTCTGTATTATAAGGTGCCGTGATCATGGCGATCTCGCACAATCCCTTTGTCACACGATTATTCACATCATCCGTGTTACCATTCCACAGATTATACTGCACATGGGGATGTTTTTGCCCGAATCCCGCGATCCATTCCGCAAAAAGTCTGGGACCGCAGCCCTCTACCGACGCAATATATAATGTCCCCTGCAGTCCTTCCTTGCGCTCTCTGACATCCTCCTCCGACCGGTTCACCAGATCCAGGATCTGATTCGCATATTGCAGGAAAAGCTCTCCCTCTTCTGTCAGGGACACTTTATGGGGCGTCCGAAGGAACAATGTCGTCCCCAGTTCCGCCTCCAGATCCTGGATCTGACGACTTAAGGGCGGCTGCGCGATCGCCAGCTGCTCCGCGGCTTTCGTGAAGCTTTTCTCCTCCGCCACTGCCTTGAAATACCGGATATGCCGCAATTCCATCTTCCCAGCATCCTCCTTCCATGCTTTTTCCAAAAATCAGCTTAATCATTCTATTTGTGTAACATGCTGTATTTTCTTTTGCTATACCTTTTGGGTATTATTATACTTCTATTATATGTATTTCACATTATAAGCGCAATATGGTAAATTATAATCATCAAAAGGAAGTCAGGCCTGACCCCTTAAACGTAACAACAAAGTCAACAGTTCATTTGTTTTGGAAAGGTTAAGGGTGAATATTATGAAGAAGATTATGGAAAGAGTTTCTGAATTTTTTGATGAATACTACAAGAGCTTCGCTGAGAAGTTCTAATCGGAGTGTGTCTCTCACACTTACATACACAGAAGAAAACAGCAGATCTGGCGGGATCTGCTGTTTTTTCTCACTAATTAAGTATGCTGGTGGCCGGACTTGAACAAAGTCCCTATACCCGCAAACCCGCATAGAAAGGAGCTTGCCGGAGTACTGACTTGGGGTGTGTAAACAGAGTATAAAACTGAAAGTTTCAAGTGTGTTGTAAAATAGGAATTGTCTGGTTATCTCATTCAACTGACAACCAGACAATCCATTTAAAAGTCTGTCAAAAACATTTTTGCAATGCTATTTAAACCAAAATTATCAGCTACATTTTCCATTCCTAATTTAATTTCATCTCTGCTGAAGTCATTTGCTTCTAAAAAATCATCTGTTTTGTCATTCAAGTAGGAATAAAATAATATTGCGACTTCCAAACTATTCATATCTGTAGCACTTATTAAATCATATAATCTATTTTCTGCTTCATTGATTTCCCCGGCGTCAACCATGTCTATCAAATTTTCCAATGTTTCCTTTTCTTCTTTGTTTTTGGTCGCAATAAGTGGTTGAAAACCTACGCATTGAAAATATGCGATATTTTAAGAACTGGTTGAAAGAGATAATGATAA
>CAKRRS010000068.1 GCA_934394665.1 uncultured Acetatifactor sp.
ACAGCTGCCGGAAGGCATTCTGTTCGTTCCGGGAGTTCGTCCGGTTAGCCAATGATCATTGACTAACTTTCAAGTTAATATAAGAAGGGTGAGCTTTACAGCTCACCCTTCTTATATTTTGCAACGATATTCTGGATTCTCTCATTAGGATTCAACAGATCACTGATGGAAGAATCATGATTCAGTGTGTCGATGATGTAAGCGATATACTTACTCATATCACAGTTGATGTACCATTCTCTCTGGAGCAGCTCCGGTGTCTGGTAGATCAGGTTAGTGGTCAGGACTTTATCAATGATACCGTTCTCGTAAGCCTTATCGAACTTGTCCAAACCATTGGTGAAGAGACCGAAAGTGGAGAAGACGAAAATCTTATTTGCCTTGCGTTCTTTCAGGGCAGCGGCAACTTCCAACATGCTTTCACCGGAAGAGATCATGTCGTCGATAATGATCATATCCTTGCCTTCTACACTAGTACCGAGGAATTCGTGAGCCACAATAGGGTTTCTGCCGTTGACGATCCTGGTGTAATCTCTTCTCTTATAGAACATACCCATATCCAGACCGAGCACATTGGCAACATAAATTGCACGCCCCATACCGCCTTCATCCGGACTGATGACCATCATATGATTGGAGTCTAACTGCAGATCCCTGACATTGCGAAGCAGCCCCTTGATAAACTGATAGGCGGGCTGAATGGTTTCGAAACCGTGCAGCGGAATTGCATTCTGTACTCTGGGATCGTGCGCATCGAAAGTGATGATATTGTCTACCCCCATGCTTACCAGCTCCTGCAGAGCAAGTGCACAGTCCAGAGATTCACGGGAAGTTCTCTTGTGCTGGCGGCTTTCATACAGGAAGGGCATGATCACGGTGATCCGACGGGCTTTACCGCCGACAGCTGCGATGATACGCTTCAGATCCTGATAATGGTCATCGGGAGACATATGGTTTTCATTACCGCAGAGGGAATAGGTCATGGAGTAATTCAGCACATCTACCAAAAGATAGAGATCTGTACCGCGGACAGATTCCAGAATCTGACCTTTTGCTTCACCGGAACCGAAACGTGGTACTTTAGCATCCAGGAGATAGGAGCCTCTCTGATATCCGGCAAAAGCCAGAGATTCTTTGTGCTCGCTTTCTCTTTCTGCTCTCCATTTTACAAGATACTGGTCAACCTTTTCCCCTAAAGGCTTGCATCCGGGCAGGGAAATAATGCCCAGAGAGCCTACGGGGATGGTCTCCAGATTTCTTTTTTCTTCACGATTCGCCATTGGGGTAATCCTCACTTTCTGATTCTGTGTAATACTTTGTTAGGAAACTTACTTTGAATTGTCAGCTGTATTCATCGTGCGCTTTTTGCACATACGGATATCCGGTCCGGTCAGTTTACACAGGTCATAATAACTTGTGATACGGGAAAATACACGGTCGGAATATCGGTCACGCAGCTCTTCCAAATTTAAGTTTGTAGAGATAATGGTGGATTTTTTTCTCAGATCTCTTTCGTTGAGACAGGAAAACAGTTGAGAAGCTACAAAAGTATTCGTCAACTCCGTGCCCAGATCATCAATGATCAGAAGATCACAGTTATAGATATCTTCGTAAAATCCGGATAAAGTTTCTTTTGACTTAACATCAAAAGAATAACGTGCAAGTGTGTCAAATAATCCGGATGCACTGAAATAAATAACAGAATAACCGCTTTGCAGTAATTCACTGGCAATGCATCCCGATAAAAAGCTTTTGCCAGTACCTACTGTACCATAAAAGAAAAGATTGTGGTAGTCTTGTTTGAAGTTTTGTACAAAATTGTGACAAAGGTTCACACATTTTTCAAAACGAAGCAAATCTTCTCCTTGATAGTATTCGTAAGAAAGATTAGAAAAATTCTCAGAAGTGATCATTTCACGAATATGAGACTGTTCGTAAAGAATATCAAGCTCCTGCTGACGGAAACAGTGACATTTCTTACGAAGCCCGTTTTCTCCTTCGGTATATCCGGTATCCTTACAATCAGGACAACTGTAAATAGGCTCCAGGTAATTGGCAGGATATCCGGCAGACAGCAGTAATTCCTTTTTCTTTGCAGAGATTTCTTTGAGGGAAGAGCGCAGTCTGTGCAGTGCATTCTCATCACCACTTAACAAAAGCTTTGCCTGGGCTACGGAAAACTCTCCGACAGACGCATCCAGCTTTTCATATTCGGGAAGCTTTTTATAGACTTCCTGACGACGCAGCTCGGACAGATGGCGATTGCGATCCCTTGTCTGCTCGTAGCCTTTCATAATAGAGTTGTATTGTGCATTTGTCAGTGCCACGGTTTACTCCCCTTTGCTTACTTTGATTACTAATTACTCAGAATTTCTTTTTCCAGAGCGGCAAAATCATAGCTGTTCTGTGTAAACTGCGTAAATCTGTTGGAGGATCCGCCGGAAGCAGAAGCAGGTTTTGCAGTCTTTTTCTTACGGAAGGATTCGTCCGCCTGCTGAAGGTCTGCCCTGGAGCGTACGCCGGCTTCACGCCAGCTGTTCAGAATCCCTTCGGCATATTCGAAGCGATGCTTGTCTGTGGCAAGGGAACTGCGCTCGCAGGCTTCCAATATCATATCTGTGCTGAAACCGTATTCCCTGATCCAACGGTTGATAAATTCCAATTCTTTTGCGGTGGGAGCGGTAGAGCGTCCCAGGCTGTTCATGATCGTATAGACATTTTTGTCGTATTTTGTGGAGAACTTCTGTGCCTGCTTGGGGGTGGAAATACCTTCTTCTGCCCAGTTAATTGCTACTTTTTCTATGTATTTGAAGTCCTTTTTGCCGCGCTCCACACAGTATTGCAGAAGATAATCAATCAGATCTTCCGAAAAATGCAAAACATCGGTAAAGAAGAGAATTGCCTTAATCTCAGAAGGGGTCAGCGGTTTACCGATATAGGCTTCAGCAATAAACAGAAGCTGTGAAGTCTCTTCACGTTCTTTGAATTCACGCAGCTGATCCAGAGAATAAGAAGGTTTGGTATAGGTATGGGGCTCCGGGGACTGCACTGCCTGTGTCTGCATTGCCATAGGAGTAACAGAGGATGCCACGTTTGCGGAAACAGACTGGAGCGTTACGCCGGAAGCCTGTACAGGACCGGAAGTTAAGACAACACCTCTCTGGGGCACAGGAGCGGCCTGTGCGCTCAGATCACGGAGATGAATCCCTACCAGCGTTTTGTTGTCATCGAAATCTAAGTCCAGAATCTGCTGCTTTTCCCAATATTTTAAGGCGCGGATAACGTCCTTTTCCGTATGATTAAACTTGTCCGCAATTCCGGACACACTGACAGCCTGGTCAGCATTCAGCATACGCAGCAGATAAAAATAGACCTTCAGCTGTGCGTCGTTGGCATCTTTCATATATTCATCTATAAACAGATTGGATACTACCGTAGCATCTGCATAATTATCTTTATAAAGCGCTATACGTGCCATAACACACATTACCTTCTTTCACAAATCATTCCAATTCCAAAGTAAGACCAAGTATAGCATAAGACCCGTGAAATGAAAATAGTCAAATTGCCGGAAAACCTTGTAAACACTGGATTTTTGGGAGATCGTATAAAAATGTGGAAACGGTGGATATTGTGGATATTAAAAAACGATGTTTCGGAAAAAGCCGATAGATAGGCAGATAATCGTCAAAATATGACACAAAATTATCCACAGCCGAATAAGAAAATATCCACAGGAAAACGGGGAGAAATCCCCAGACTTTTCTGTGGATATTGTGGATAACTATTTTCCGAGCAGGTTTTCACCGATTTTTACGACATCTCCGGCACCCATAGTTATCAACAGGTCTCCGGTTATGCAATTTTCTAATAAAAAGTTTTCAATCTCATCAAAAGAAGGAAAATAGTAGCATTCATGACCTAATGCCCTGATCTCTGCCTGTAAGGTCTCGGAACTGATGCCTAAGGTATCGGTCTCACGCGCGGCATAGATATCTGCGAGTACGACTTTATCGGCAAGACTTAAGGCTTTGGCGAAATCTTTCATAAAGGCTTTGGTTCTGGTGTAGGTATGAGGCTGGAAGACACACCAGAGAGTCTTGTGCGGATAATTGGCCGCGGCATGCAGTGTGGCTGCAATTTCAGTGGGATGATGTGCATAATCATCGATAATCGTGACACCGCCGATCGTTCCCTTATATTCGAATCTGCGGTCGGTACCGGTAAAAGCGTGCAGGGCGGCAGCACTAATCGCACGATCAATCTGTAAAAGATCAGCCAGAGCGATAGAAGCTACAGCATTGCATACGTTATGCTCTCCGGGCACCTGCAAACTGAAATTACCGGAGACTTTTCCATGACAATGCAAGGTAAACGCAGGATGCCCCAATTCATCATATGTGATATCGGAAGGATAATAATCCGCAGCAGAACCATCGCTGTTGACAGCATTTTTATGAAAAGTGATCACACGGCAATCCAGATCCCCGGTGATCTCCTGTAGTCTGTCAATTGCACCGTTGATGATCAGACAGCCGTCTGCAGGCAGGAGTTTTGCAAATTTATGGAAAGAATTCCGGATGTCTTCCAGATCCTTGAAAAAGTCCAGATGATCTTCCTCGATATTCAAAATCATACCGATCTTAGGATAAAAACTTAAAAAGCTGTTCGTGTATTCGCATGCCTCGGTAACGAACAGATCGGTACTGCCGACACGGATATTGCCGCCGATACTTTTCAGCATGCCGCCGATGGAAAGCGTCGGATCGGTACCGGCATGCAGCAGAATCTCACTTACCATAGAGGTGGTGGTCGTCTTGCCGTGCGTGCCGCTGATAGCGATAGGAGTCTTATAATTCTGCATGATCTCGCCGAGGAGCTGGGCTCTGGTCAGATGCGGAATTTTCTTTTCCATAGTGGCAATATATTCCGGATTATCTTTGTGGATGGCGCTGGTAAATACAACACAGTCGATATCATCTGTAATATTCTCGGCACGTTGTCCATAAAATACATTGATCCCCTTGTTCTCCAGAGATTCGGTAAGGGGGCTTTTGGAACGGTCAGAGCCGGATACGCGGAAACCGGCATCTTTCAGAATTTCGGCAAGACCGCTCATACTGATACCGCCGATACCTACAAAATAAATGGACGAGGGGTGATTAAAGTCTATCTGATACATGTTGACACTTCCTTAATATAATGAGTTGCCTGAAATAGGAGTCCGTATCGAGTCTTACGTGGACCGTTCCCTGAATCGGACTTCTCCGAGTGGATCCTATATCTTGTAATGGCATTAATTACTTACATTATATACATAGGAACGAAAAAAAACAATCCGTATACCGGAATTTAAAAAAATGTGTAAGTTTACAATTATTTGAAAATACGTTTCGCGGAAAACTGGTAGAAATTTACAAAAAGATCTTCAAAGTAGAAACAATTATGTAAAAAATAGATATAAAAATCGTAAAAAGACAAAAAATCCTAGTAATAAATATTCACTTTCAGGCATCCGTGTGATATAATCAATTTATCACATCCGAGAGGAAGAACATACGATTTTCCGAAACGGACAGATGCATCAGAAATAGCCGTATAAGACTATTTATTACAACAGGTGGAAGGCTAGATAGAGGTGAGGATATGATTAAGAAAGAAATGATAGCCATGCTATTGGCTGGAGGACAGGGAAGCCGTCTTGGTGTTCTGACATCCAAGGTTGCCAAGCCTGCCGTTGCGTTTGGCGGTAAGTACCGCATTATCGATTTTCCGCTTTCTAATTGTATTAATTCGGGAGTAGATACGGTAGGCGTACTGACACAGTACCAGCCACTCAGATTGAATACCCATATCGGAATCGGTATTCCCTGGGATTTGGACCGCAATATCGGAGGCGTAACCGTACTGCCTCCCTATGAGAAGAGCACCAACAGTGAGTGGTACACAGGTACTGCGAATGCAATTTATCAGAATCTGGAGTACATGGAGAGTTATAATCCCGAGTATGTGCTGATTCTTTCCGGAGATCATATTTATAAGATGGATTATGAGGTCATGCTGGACTTCCATAAGGCTAACAATGCGGAAGTCACCATTGCGGTCATGCCGGTTCCCATTGAGGAAGCAAGCCGTTTCGGTATCATGATCGCAGATGAGAACCATCGCATCACCGAGTTTGAGGAGAAACCGGAACATCCCAGAAGCAATCTTGCAAGCATGGGTATTTACATATTTAACTGGAAGACATTGAAGGAAGCACTGATTGCCATGGCAGACCAGCCGGCACTGGATTTCGGTAAACATGTCATTCCTTATTGCCATGAAAAGGGAGCGCCTTTGTATGCTTATGAATTCACGGGCTACTGGAAGGATGTAGGTACGTTGAGCTCCTATTGGGAAGCAAATATGGAATTGATCGATATTGTGCCTGAATTCAACCTGTATGAGGAATATTGGAAGATTTATACCAAGAGCGAGATCCAGCCGCCTGATTATATCGCAGATAACAGTGTGGCAGAGAGAAGTATCATCGGTGAAGGCTCAGATGTATACGGAGAAGTGTACAATTCCGTAATCGGCTGCGGCGTTACGATCGGCAAGGGAACGGTGGTACGTGATTCCATTATCATGAATCAGACGCAGATCGGTGAGAACTGTGAGATCAATAAGGCAATCATTGCAGAAAATGTTGTGGTGGGCAATCAGGTAAAACTGGGTGTCGGTGAAGAGGTACAGAATGATACAGCGCCTCATATTTATAACCATGGACTGGTAACAATCGGTGAGAAGAGCGTGATTCCTGACGGTATCAGTGTCGGCAAGAACTCAGTAATCTCCGGAGTGACAACTGCTGCAGATTATGCGGATTCCCAGCTCGCAAGCGGCAAAACATTAATTAAGGCAGGTGAATAGCAGTGAGAGCGATTGGAATTATTTTAGCAGGCGGTAACAATCACAGAATGCGGGAACTTTCCCAGAAGAGAGCAATATGTGCAATGCCTATTGCCGGAAGCTATCGAAGCATTGACTTTACACTGAGTAATATGACGAATTCCCATATTCAGAAGGTAGCGGTATTTACCCAGTACAATGCAAGAAGTCTGAATGAGCATCTGAATTCTTCCAAATGGTGGGATTTTGGACGTAAACAGGGCGGATTATATGTATTCACCCCGGCTGTGACAGCAGAGAACAGCAACTGGTACAGAGGAACGGCAGACGCTATTTACCAGAATCTGAGTTTCTTAAAGAACAGCCATGAACCGTATGTAGTGATTGCTTCCGGTGACGGTGTATACAAAATGGATTACAACAAAGTACTGGAATATCATATTGAGAAGAAGGCGGATATCACGGTAGTATGTCGTGATATGGAAGCCGGCACCAATGTAGAGCGCTTTGGTACGATCCGTATGAATGAAGAGAGCCGGATCGAAGAGTTCGAAGAGAAACCTCTTCAGGCCAAGACCAACACCATTTCCTGCGGCATCTATGTGGTTCGACGCAGACTTTTGATCGAGATGATCGAGAAATGTGCGGAAGAAGACAGATATGATTTCGTAAGAGACATTCTGATCCGTTACAAGGATCTGAAGAGAATCTATGGATATAAGATCAAGGATTATTGGAGAAACATCGCTTCTGTAGAAGATTACTACAGCACCAATATGGATTTCCTGAAGGCAGATGTCAGAAATTATTTCTTCAAACAATATCCGGATGTATATTCCAAGGTGGATGATCTGCCCCCCGCAAAATACAATCCCGGTGCCCAGGTACGCAACAGTCTGGTATCCAGTGGATGTATCGTCAACGGTGTAGTAGAGAATTCCGTCATCTTTAAAAAGAGCTATATTGGTAACAACTGCGTGATCAAGAATTCCATTATCCTCAATGATGTATACATTGGAGATAACACACATATTGAAAACTGTATTGTGGAGAGCCGTGATACAATCCGTGCAAATTCGTACTTTGTGGGAGAAGGCGAAGTTAAGATCGTAGTAGAGCGCAATGAGAGATATGTGATTTAAGTGATTAGCAGGTTAGTGAACTGTTCCATGCCCCATAGCCCCGGTTGTGTCTGCTGGTTTGTTGATAGTTTCAGGAAAACGGGACACCCGGAACGGACAGAATGCCTTTTGCTTCACTAACTTTCAGTATACTCGAACCAAGGGGGTTGGCATATGCAAATTACAGATGTACGTGTCCGTAAGATCACCAAAGAAGGCAAGATGAAGGCAATCGTTTCTGTTACATTAGATGACGAATTCGTAGTGCATGATATCAAGGTGATTGAAGGAGAAAAGGGATTATTTATCGCGATGCCGAGCAAAAAAGCGACGGATGGAGAATACAGAGATGTTGCACATCCGATCAACTCTTCCACCAGGGAAAACTTACAGAAAGTGATTCTGGAAAGCTATGAGAAAGCAATGGAAGAGCCGGAAGAAGCCGGCTGAACAAAAAGCAAGAATGCATGGCGCAAGATTGAAACATTGAGATTATGAGAGAAATATAAAAACAGTTGTCGGTGGAAGAAAATTTCCGGACAACTGTTTTTTATATAATATCAATTTTTCTGATAGGCACACAATCCGTTTCCGAAGGTAAGTCTGTCAATCAACTCCAAAGTTCCTGCGGATCTGCGATAAAGTTCAATGGTGCCGGCAGCGTTGCCACCTTCCCAGAGAAGCTCAGGAGATACTTTCCCGTCAGGATTTTCATAAAACAATGGCATCATCTGTTCTTTACTGCAGTTTCCGGAAATCTTGATCACGGATGTGCGGTTCTGCGCCTTAAAATGCCAGATAAATCGTTTGTTTGTTTCTTTTACCTTCCATTTGCAGCGAGGGAGCGTAAACGGTTTTCCAAAATGATATTCGAAATCTTCTCCGGTGTAAGTGAGTTGCATCAAAATCCTGCGCCGCATCGGGAAAAATAAAAACTTCTGACAACAGCCGTCAATGGCAAGTGCGGAATGCTTCAATTCGCGACCGGTTCGTTCGCTAATCAGACGCCCGGCGGCAAACTGCAGCCAGGGCTGGTTATAATTACGTCCCCAGTGTTTGTCCGCATAGCCGTACGAGCTTTCGGGAGTTACTTCATAAGTGACACCGTCTAAAATAACACTTCCGCGGAAAAAAGTCCGGATGCCTTCTCCGTGCCAAAAGCTTTCCAAGGCATGAATTGCTGTGAAAAAGGCATTGGAAATGTAGCCGGTATGGCAGGCAACCGCCTTGTGAACCTCCAGATCCCAGAAAAATGAGCCGGCGTCTGTCATCAATGACCGGTGTCTGGCGGTATCTTCAGAGATTTCAATCGCACCCGAAATACGGTTTTCACTATAGACACAATCCTCAATCTGCATGTAAAAGGGATCCTGAACAACTTGCAACGAGGTCATGGGATAATAAGACTGTAATTGCAATCCGTCATCGCCGTGCTCCGGAAAAACGCCTGCTTTGATACAAAGATAGGAGGGCTTCATGCCATGGCGTTTGTAATAAGGGTGTTGACCTAAAATCGGCTGGGAGGATCCGAGTGCGGGATTCAAAATGCTGTATTCCACAAAAAAAGTGCGAGTTTCCTGCGTCTCCCGGCACATGCCCCGGAAGGAATGCCACCAGCGCATGTAGCCACGTTTTGCATCGGAACCTCGCAACATATATGCATTTCTCTTCAGATCAGATAAGTTCATTGATAAAAGACTCCCCCGCTTTTGTACCCCTCAAGACAACATTTCGTAGATAACAGGTATATTATAATACTATATGTTGTAAATGACAAGGCTGTCGGTGAAATCTTAAGAAAATTTTAGATGTTTTCTTTGATTCGGATATCCACGGCTGTGTAGTTATATTCTTTTTGCGGTTTTTCTCCGGTTGTCAGATAAGCAAACAGCAGAGCAAGGGGCAGACTTCCCTGAATCCGTGGCTGTTGGCAGATAGTCGCAGCAATGGAACCGCTCTCTAATAATTGCCTGGTCGTAGGAATCAGGTCATAACAAATGATGCGAATGTCTCTCTTCCTTCCGAGAGCTTCGATACTTCGGCAGCCGCCGTATGCTCCGCTTGCAGTAAAAAACAAAGCATTGATTTCCGGATGCTTTAACAGCAGAGAGGTTGTCTTCTCGTAGCTCTCCACTTCATCGTCATGGGCTTCGATCGTATCGATAATGTGAATACGGTCAGAATAAGGCTCCAGGGATTTGAGAAAACCTGCAATTCTTTCCGTGTGACAGAGAATATTGGAAGAACCGGTAATGATGCCGACATTTACGATCCCGGAAGTCATCAATTGCAGAAGCCCTGCGGCGGTTGCTCCACTTTTGGTGTAATTGCTGCCTACATAGGCAAGCCGTTTTGAATTTTCGATATCAGTATTCAGAGTGACGACAGGAATACCTTGCTCATACAATTCATTGATGCGGGAACGAATCCGGTCGTCGTTATATGGTGTCATGGCAATACCGCTTACTTCTTCGGCCAACAAGTCGTCCATAGCCCGAAGCTGGGCATCTACGCCGTACATAATCTGTTTCGTGATTACTGTACAATTATAGCCGGCCAGTTCCGAAGCTTTTTCCTCAATTCCGGACAGGACATCCTGGAAAAAAGTGATTCCGGTAGAAAACAGAATGACACCAAGCTTCAGCTTTTTTTTCTGTGCAGCCAGTACCAGACCGGCACGGTTTGGTTTATAGTCCAGATCTCTGGCAATTTTTTTGATTTTTTCAGCAGTTTCCGGATTCACGGCACCACGGTCGTTCAGTACACGATCCACCGTGCCGCGGGACACGCCGGCCAGTGCTGCGATTTCTTTGATTGTAGCCATAAAATCTCTATGCCTTTCAGTAACTTGCAAACTTTCAGGTGCTTAACCACCTTAGCTTTAGCAATTATACATCAAAACTCACGCGATTACAAAGCGATACCCTGCTTTGCAATCTGCTATTAAAGTACCACATTTTTACGGTGAAGTCAATGAAACCGTTGGATTTGTCCGAGCACGGTAACAATTAGGATGAACAATTGGGAGACACAACATACAAGAAAAGTAAAATCTTCACTTTTTAGTGAAAAAATGCTGAAAAGATAAAAACTTCCACTTGAAAAATTTTCGCACATTCGTTATGATAGAACTATAACGTGCACGGGCACGCAGAGACATAATGATTACGGGTTACAAAGTGCAAAAAACTGATTAAAAATGGGAGGAAGATTCATGTTATACATAGGAATCGATCTTGGTACTTCAGCAGTGAAACTGTTGTTAATGGACAGTGGGGGTAATATCCGGAATATTGTATCCCGGGAGTATCCGCTGTACTTCCCACATCCCGGCTGGTCGGAGCAGAAGCCGGAGGACTGGTATGAACAGACGATGGAAGGAATCAGGGAACTTTTAAAGGATGCGGACAAGAGCCAGGTGGCGGGCATCAGTTTTGGCGGACAGATGCATGGTCTGGTTATCCTGGATGAGAAGGATCAGGTAATTCGTCCGGCAATTCTCTGGAACGACGGCAGAACTACCGAGGAATGTGATTATCTGAACAATGTGATCGGTAAGGAAAAACTTTCTGCATATACGGCGAACATTTCCTTTACCGGATTTACGGCACCGAAGATCCTCTGGGTGAAAAAGAACGAGCCGGAAAATTTTGCCAGAATTAAAAAGATCATGCTGCCGAAGGATTACATTGCCTATAAACTGACCGGTGTACATTGTACCGATGTATCCGATGCTTCCGGTATGCTGCTGTTTGATGTAAAGAACCGTTGCTGGTCGAAGGAAATGTGTGAGATCTGCGGCGTTACGGAAGATCAGCTGGCTACCTGCTATGAAAGTTATGAAAAGGTAGGCTGTGTATTGCCGGAAGTAGCGGATGAACTGGGAATCCCTCATAATGTAGTGGTGGCAGCGGGAGCCGGAGATAATGCGGCAGCTGCAGTGGGAACCGGAACCGTCGGAGACAATATGTGTAATATTTCTCTGGGTACCAGCGGAACGATTTTCATTTCCTCCAATCATTTTGGCGTGGATCAGCACAATGCCCTGCATTCCTTTGCACATGCAGACGGACATTATCATCTCATGGGCTGTATGCTGAGTGCTGCTTCTTGCAATAAGTGGTGGATGGATGAGATCATCGGGACGAAGGATTATGCATCGGAGCAGGCGCAGATTGAGAAGCTGGGTGAGAACCACGTTTATTTCCTGCCGTATCTCATGGGAGAGCGTTCTCCTCACAATGATCCCAATGCCAGAGGTACTTTTATCGGCATGACCATGGATACTACCCGTGCCGATATGACACAGGCAGTACTGGAGGGCGTTGCGTTTGCACTGAGGGATTCCCTGGAAGTGGCAAAATCTCTGGGAATTCGTCTCGAGCGTACCAAGATCTGCGGTGGCGGAGCCAAGAGTCCTCTGTGGAAGAAGATGATCGCCAATATCCTGAACCTGAAAGTGGATGTGATCGAGAGCGAAGAAGGTCCGGCTATGGGTGGTGCCATGCTGGCAGCGGTAGCCTGTGGGGAATATGCAAGTGTGGAAGAGATCGCGGAGAAGTTTGTCAAGGTCACAGGAACCGTAGAACCGGATCCGGAACTGGTGGCAAAGTATGAAGAACGTTATCAGAAGTTCCGTCAGATCTACCCGGCATGCAAGCCTTTGTTTGAAATCATTAAATAATGCCGTAGAAAAATCAAACAACAACATAATAAAACGAACCTCATAATTGGGAGATTGCGCTATAATAAAGAAAGGTTGGTAGAGAAAGATGCGTATTTTATCTGTAAAAGATCCTGCATTCCGCAAATATGGCAGAGTGATCAGCAACGTGGATTTCACGGAACTGGTGGAAGAGATGAAGAAGACTCCGATTCCTGACGGCGTGGTATATGAGCCGGGGATCAACGCACTGGAAGCACTGCCGGTGAAAAAGGAGCTGGAGGCGATTACTTACGGTGAGATGCCCGTACAGATCGGTTACTGCAACGGTCATAATTCTAAGCTGAATGCTGTAGAATACCACAGAAGTTCAGAAATCAATGTGGCAGCAACGGATGCAATTCTTATCCTGGGACAGTTAGCTGATGTGGCAGAGGATTTTACATACGATACTTCTAAGATGGAGGCATTTCTGGTACCTGCCGGAACCGGTGTGGAAGTATTTGCAACATCACTGCATTATGCGCCCTGCGGAGTGGACGGACAGGGATTCCAGGTAGCTATCGTGTTGCCGCAGGGAACAAATTATCCCTTGGAAGGAACACATCAGAAAGCAGAGCAGGGCAAGGCTCCCAGCGAAGATGCACTGCTTGCAGCTACGAACAAATGGCTGATCGGTCACGCAGAGGGCGGTCTACCCGAGGGAAGTTTTATCGGTCTGACCGGTGAAAACCTGGATGTGAGCAAATAACGTAATGGCAAAGCAGTCCGCCTTGTGTAAGCAGGAGAGGAATTTGCAGACGTAATAACGATTTGAACGCAGAGTTCCGATGCAGGAAAGTATGGGAAGCTGCGGTAAAATAAATGGTATAGAGAAAAGAAAACAAAAATAGGAGGATTACAAAATGAGTAATTTACCCGAAGTAAAAATTGGCGTTGTGGCAGTAAGCCGTGACTGTTTCCCCGAGAGTCTTTCCGTAAACCGCAGAAAAGCACTGATGAAGGCTTATACCGAAAAATACGGTACCGACAGTGTATATGAGTGCCCGGTATGTATCGTAGAGAGCGAGATCCATATGGTACAGGCACTGGAAGATATCAAGAAGGCCGGATGTAATGCGCTTTGCGTATATCTGGGCAACTTCGGCCCCGAGATCTCAGAGACCTTACTGGCAAAGCATTTTGACGGTCCCTCAATGTTCATCGCGGCAGCAGAAGAGACCCAGAATGATCTGGTAGGCGGCAGAGGTGATGCTTACTGTGGTATGCTGAATGCAAGTTACAACTTAAAGCTTCGTAATGTAAAAGCTTATATTCCCGAGAATCCGGTAGGAACCGCTGCAGAGTGTGCAGATATGCTGCATGAGTTTCTTCCTATTGCAAGAGCCATCGTAGGACTGAGCGATCTGAAGATCATCTCCTTTGGTCCCAGACCTTTGAATTTCCTGGCATGTAATGCACCGATCAAGCAGCTGTACAACCTGGGTGTAGAGATCGAAGAGAACTCCGAACTGGATCTGTTTGAAGCCTTCAAAAAGCATGAAGGAGATGAGAGAATCCCTGCGAAAGTAAAAGAGATGGAAGCAGAGCTGGGTGCCGGCAACAAGAAACCGGAAGTACTGCCGAAGCTGGCTCAGTATGAGCTGACCCTGATTGACTGGATCGAGGCACACAGAGGATATCGTAAGTATGTGGCTATCGCCGGAAAATGCTGGCCTGCATTCCAGACCCAGTTTGGCTTTGTTCCCTGCTATGTGAACAGCCGTCTGACCGGTATGGGTATCCCTGTATCCTGCGAAGTAGATATCTACGGATGCTTAAGCGAGTTCATCGGAACCTGTGTCAGCGCAGATACCGTTACTCTGCTGGATATCAACAATACGGTTCCCGATGATATGTATGAAGAGTCCATCAAGGGCAAGTTCAACTATACACATAACGATACCTTCATGGGATTCCACTGCGGCAATACCAACTCCAAGAAGCTGACTTCCTGCAACATGAAGTACCAGATGATCATGGCAAGAACCCTTCCCGAAGAGGTTACCCAGGGTACTCTGGAGGGAGATATCGTTCCCGGAGATATCACCTTCTACCGTCTGCAGTCCACCGCAGACAACAAGCTGCGTGCTTACATCGCACAGGGTGAAGTACTTCCCGTAGCGACCAGATCCTTCGGTGGTATCGGTATTTTCGCAATCCCCGAGATGGGACGTTTCTATCGTCACGTACTGATCGAGAAGAACTTCCCTCATCACGGCGCCGTAGCATTCGGACACTTCGGTAAGGCACTGTATGAAGTATTCAAGTATATCGGTGTACCTGTAGAGGATCTGAACTTCAACCAGCCGAAGGGAATGCTGTATCCTACGGAGAATCCGTTCGCGTAAAAAGAACTTAAGTAACTGGCAAGTTAGTGAAGTAATTGGTCTAAAGTCGCCGTAGCCGTGGCAGTATATAAGAAACGCTGACATCGCTTTCGCTCGGGCGCAGACGTAGCGGTACATAAGCGAGGAAAGTACCCTCGCTAAGTACCGACGTCTGCTTACGGTCAGCTTATTCTTATATACTGCCGCGGCTACTGGTTTATTGCAAGTTTTAGGGAAAC
>CAKRRS010000069.1 GCA_934394665.1 uncultured Acetatifactor sp.
CGTTACAGCTACCAGAAGGCATTCTGTCCGTTCCGGGAGTTCGTCCGGTTAGCCAATGATCATTAACTAACTTTCAATTTACTTCTCTACTGGATCACCAGATTCGAGTACCCCATCAGGCTCTCATCGACAGCATGTGCCGCCTCTCTGCCTTCGCGGATGGCCCATACGACCAGAGACTGGCCTCTGTGCATATCTCCGGTGACGAAGACATTCTCCACGCTGGTCTGGTATTTACCGGGAGCAGTCTTGACGTTGGTGCGTTCGTTGAGTTCCACGCCGAAAGCGTCGGTAATGTATTTCTGGCTTCCAAGGAATCCTGCGGCGATGAGTACCACTTCCGCATCCAGGATCTGTTCACTGCCGGAGATCTCCTGCATCTTCATGCGCCCGGTCGCAGGGTCTTTCTCCCAGGACAGCTTCACGATCTTGACCGCTTTTAAGTTGCCGTTCTTGTCCTTGATGAATTCCTTGACGGTAGATTCGTAGATGCGCGGATCATGACCGTAAACCGCGATAGCCTCCTCCTGACCGTAGTCGGTCTTGCAGACCTTCGGCCATTCGGGCCAGGGATTGTTCTCTGCTCTCTTATCCGGAGCCTTGGGCATCATCTCGATCTGGGTCACAGACTTGGCACCGTGACGGATGGAAGTTCCCACGCAGTCATTTCCGGTATCACCGCCGCCGATGATGATCACATTTTTGCCCTTGGTCTCCACATATTTTTTGTCTTCAAAATTTGAATCCAGAAGACTCTTGGTATTGGCTTTCAGGAAATCCACCGCAAAATAGATTCCCTTGGCATCTCTGCCGGGAGCATTGATGTCTCTGGGATTAGAAGCACCGCATGCCAGTACGATACGGTCAAAATCATGCAAAAGCTTGGAGGCTTTGATGTCCTTGCCGATATCGGTTCCCGTAACGAAGACGACACCCTCTTCCTTCATAATATTGATCTTGCGCTCAATAATCTGTTTTTCCAGCTTCATGTTGGGGATGCCGTACATCAACAGTCCTCCCACACGATCGGAACGCTCGAATACCGTTACCTGATGTCCTCTCTGGTTCAGCAGATCCGCCGCTGCCAGCCCGGAAGGGCCGCTGCCGATGACTGCTACCTTTTTGCCGGTGCGTACCACAGGCGGCTTGGCTGCTGCGTAGCCCTCGTTGTAAGCATTTTCAATGATGGCATATTCGTTCTCCTTGGTGGAGACCGGATCCCCGTTCAGTCCACAGGTACATGCCGCTTCACACAGAGCCGGACATACCCTCGAAGTAAATTCCGGGAAATTGTTGGTCTTCTTCAATCTGTTATAAGCCTGCTGCCAGTTGCCGGTATATACCAGGTCATTCCACTCCGGCACCAGATTGTGCAGGGGGCATCCGCTTGCCATGCCGCAGATCATCATACCGGACTGGCAGAACGGCACGCCGCATTCCATACATCTGGCACCCTGCAAACGCTGCTTTTCCTTCGGCAGATGCTCATGGAATTCATTAAAATGCTGTATTCTCTTCTTAGGATCCTCAGCCACGCTGACTTCCCTTTTATATTCCATAAATCCAGTTGGTTTTCCCATGGTGACTCTCTCCATTCTGCAGACGCTTCAGCGTCGAAAGAATCGCGAACTAAATTTCAAATTTAGTTCTGCGATAAACTGATTTGTGGCGTCCGCGGCACAAATCAGTGTGTGAAAAGCAATCTATTGAGATTGCTTTTCGCACTCTCCTCCTACTTTCTGGTGTTGGCATAGAATGCTTCAATCTGCGCCTGCTCTGCGCTCAGTCCCTTTTCCTCCATCTGTACAATGGTCTTCAATACTCTCTCATAGTCATGCGGGATGATCTTCTTGAACTTGGGCAGATACTCTCCAAAGTTATCCAGCACTTCCTTACCCTTGGCGGAATTGGTCAGTGCCACATGCTCCTGGATCATGGATTTCAGTTCCAGTACATCATATTTGGACGTGATCTCGCTGGAAGATACCATTTCCTTATTTAATCTCTTATACAGATCATTGCCTTCATCCAATACATAAGCGATACCGCCGCTCATACCTGCTGCAAAGTTCTTACCGGTGGAACCCAATACTACCACACGTCCGCCGGTCATGTACTCACAGCCGTGATCGCCTACGCCCTCTACTACCGCAATCGCACCGGAGTTACGTACACAGAAACGTTCGCCTGCCACACCATTGATAAATGCTTTACCGGAGGTTGCACCGTACAATGCCACGTTACCGATGATGATATTGTCCTCTGCCTTGAACCTGCTGCCCTGGGGCGGATATACCACCAGCTTACCACCGGATAATCCTTTGCCGAAATAGTCGTTGCTGTCGCCCACCAGCTCCAGGGTCAGTCCCTTGGGGATAAAGGCTCCGAAGGACTGTCCGCCGGCGCCCTTACACAGTACATGGTAGGTATCTTCTTCCACATCATCACCCAGTTTTCTGGTGATCTCGCTTCCGAGGATCGTACCGAAGGCACGGTCGGTGTTGCTGACATCGACTTCAATGCTGCGCTTCTGTCCTGCGTCGATAGCCTTGCCAAGCTGTTTTAACAGGACTTTCTCATCCAGCGTCTTTTCCAGCTGGAAGTCATATACCTGCTTCGGATCAAAAGTGACCTTCTGCTTGCTGCCCTCGTAAGGGTTGCTTAAGATCTGTGTCAGATCCACTTCCTGCTGACGGTCTGTCAGATGCTCTTTTCTCTTCAGCAGATCGGTTCTGCCGACCAGTTCATCTACGGTACGCACGCCCAGTGCTGCCATATATTCCCGCAGCTCCTGTGCGATAAATTTCATAAAGTTTTCCACATATTCCGGCTTACCGCGGAAGTTTTTACGCAGCTCCGGATTCTGGGTAGCCACACCGACCGGGCAGGTATCCAGATTACATACTCTCATCATGACACAGCCCATGGTCACCAGCGGAGCGGTGGCAAAACCGAATTCCTCCGCGCCCAGAATTGCTGCGATAGCTACATCTCTGCCGCTCATGAGCTTACCGTCGGTCTCGATACGGACTTTATTACGCAGTCCGTTCATGATCAGGGTCTGATGGGTCTCTGCCAGTCCCAGTTCCCAGGGAAGTCCGGCATTGTGGATGGAGTTCCTCGGTGCCGCACCGGTACCACCGTCATAACCGGATACCAGAATGACCTGGGCTCCTGCCTTGGCTACACCGGCTGCAACGGTTCCGACACCGGCTTCCGATACCAGTTTTACGGAGATCCGTGCCTGAGTGTTGGCATTTTTCAGATCGTAGATCAGCTGCGCCAGATCCTCAATGGAATAAATATCGTGATGAGGCGGCGGAGAGATCAAGGACACACCGGGTGTGGAATGTCTGGTCTTGGCGATCCAGGGATATACCTTTCCTCCGGGCAGATGTCCGCCCTCGCCGGGTTTTGCTCCCTGTGCCATCTTGATCTGAATCTCCTGTGCGCTTACCAGATAGCGGCTGGTGACGCCGAAACGTCCGCTGGCTACCTGCTTGATGGCGGAACAACGGTTCAGTCCATCCGGTCCTACGGTCAGACGATCCAGATCCTCGCCGCCCTCACCGGAGTTGCTCTTGCCGTGCAGATGGTTCATAGCGATGGCCATGGTCTCATGGGCTTCCTTGGAGATGGAGCCGTAGGACATGGCACCGGTCTTGAATCTGGTCACGATGGACTCTACCGGCTCTACCTCTTCGATCGGCACACCTTTTTTCGGATAATTGAAGTCCATCAGGCCTCTGAGATTCTTGATGGAATCTTCATCATTTACCATAGCGGTGTACTGTTTGAACATCCGGTAATCACCGCGTCTGGTAGATTCCTGTAACATGTGGATCGTGGCAGGATTGTACAGATGCTCGTCACCGCCGCTGCGCATCTTGTGATGTCCGGGGCTGTTTAAGGTCAGGTCATTTTTCAGTCCCAGCGGATCAAATGCCTGCGAGTGCAGGTCGTCTACCTGCTGCTCAATATCTTTTAAGGTGATACCTCCCACACGACATACGGTGTTAGAGAAATACTTACTGATCACTTCCGGTGCGATACCGATAGCCTCGAAGATCTGGGACCCCTGATAGGACTGGATGGTGCTGATGCCCATCTTGGAAGCGATCTTGACGATGCCGTGGAGGACAGCATTGTTATAGTCATCCACTGCTGCGTAGTAATCCTTGTCCAGCATATTGCTCTCGATCAGCTCCTTGATGGTATCCTGTGCCAGATAAGGGTTGATAGCGCAGGCACCATAACCGAGCAGTGTAGCAAAATGGTGTACTTCTCTGGGTTCGCCGGATTCCAGGATCAGTGCGACTCTGGTTCTCTTCTTGGTGCGTACCAGATACTGGTTCAGGGCGGATACGGCAAGCAGGGAAGGAATGGGCACATGGTTCTCGTCCACGCCTCTGTCGGACAGGATCAGAATATTCACACCGTCTCTGTAAGCTCTGTCCACTTCCACAAACAGACGGTCAATGGCACGCTCAAGGCTTGTGTTCTTATAATATACGATCGGTACGACTTCTACCTTGAAGCCGTCTACTTTCATGTTCTTGATCTTCAGCAGATCGGTATTCGTCAGGATCGGGTTGTTGACCTTCAGAACATTACAGTTCTTCGGAGTCTCCTCCAGAATGTTGCCCTCGGTACCGATGTATACGGTGGTGGAGGTCACGATCTCCTCACGGATGGCATCAATAGGCGGGTTAGTCACCTGTGCAAACAGCTGCTTGAAATAATGAAACAACGGATGATTCGTCTTACTCAAAACGGGCAGCGGGGTATCCACGCCCATGGCTGCGATGGCTTCGCTGCCATTCTTTGCCATCGGCAGTATGCTCTGCTTCATTTCATCATAGGTGTAGCCAAAAGCCTTCTGCATCCGCTGGCGCTCTTCGTAGGTGTATTCCGGTACACGATAGTTCGGGATATGGATGCTTTTCAGTTCGGTCAGATTGTTATCCAGCCATTCTCCATAAGGTTGTCTGGAAGCATATTTTTCCTTGATCTCTTCGTCGTCGATCACTCTGCCCTGTACAGTATCGACCAGGAGCATCTTACCGGGACGAAGTCTTTCTTTTACTTTGATCTTCGTGGGATCAATGGGAAGGACACCTACCTCGGAGGACAGGATCAGGGTATCATCGTCGGTGATCAGATAACGGGAAGGACGCAGACCGTTTCTGTCCAGCACAGCTCCCATGATATCTCCGTCGGAGAACAGGATGGATGCCGGGCCATCCCAGGGCTCCATCATAGTCGCATAATATTGGTAGAAATCGCGCTTCGTCTGGGACATTGCCTTATTATTCGCCCAGGGTTCCGGAATGGCAATCATCACTGCCAAAGGCAGCTCCATGCCGCTCATTACCAGGAACTCTAATGTGTTATCTAACATTGCGGAATCGGAACCGGTCTTGCTGATGGCAGGCAGTACCTTGTGCAGCTGTCCTTTCAGATGTTCGGATTCCATGTTCTCCTCACGGGCCAGCATCTTGTCGGCGTTGCCGCGGATGGTGTTGATCTCACCGTTGTGTACCATCAGGCGGTTCGGATGTGCACGCTCCCAGCTGGGGTTGGTGTTCGTGGAGAAACGAGAATGTACCATGGCAATGGCGGATTCGAAATCTTCACTCTGTAAGTCCGCGAAGAAGGTACGCAGCTGTCCTACCAGGAACATTCCTTTATATACGATGGTTCTGCTGGAAAGGGAAACCACATAGGTATCATCGGAAGACTGCTCAAATACACGTCTTGCAATATACAGTCTGCGGTCGAAGGGAAGTCCTTTTTCCACATCCGCAGGCTTTTTCACAAAGCCCTGCATGATGTAAGGCATGCACTCTACTGCCTTATGTCCCAGCACATTGGGGAAAGTGGGCACTTCACGCCAGCCGAGGAATTCCATTCCTTCCTTTTCCACAATGATCTCGAACATCTTCTTCGCCTGATTGCGGCGCAGCTCTTCCTGAGGGAAGAAGAACATGCCGACACCGTATTCTCTCTCTCCGCCGATATCCATACCCAGCGCCTTTGTGACTCTTGCAAAAAATTTGTGAGGAATCTGGGTCAGAATACCGACACCGTCACCGGTCTTGCCTTCCGCATCCTTACCTGCTCTGTGTTCCAGATTCTCTACGATCTTCAGTGCATTCTCTACGGTAGCACGGCTTTTCTCACCATGAATATTGACACAGGCTCCGATACCACAGTTATCATGTTCGAATTCTTCCCGATATAACGGTGCCTTGGGCAGCTCCTGCTTTACATCAAACATATCGTTCTCCTTTCCGGTCTCTCTTACTTCTCTTTTTCTTAGTATTGCTACACCTTTGAAATACATTTTATGATCTGCAATACAAGATGACTGTTACTATTCCACCTTATTTGCTAAATTCCTAAGGGTAACAAAAAAGGTCGCAAAGAGACTTCTTACTCGCCTCTTTGCGACCTTTTCTGTACTATACACCTATTTTTCTCGTTTGTAAATATAGATTTTTCTTTGAATTGTCAGATTATTTGTCAATTCCTATTTGGAATCTGTATTATCTGAAAACTTGTATTAATATCAATTTATTATTGCCCTTATTATACAATTTCAACGTGCAAACTCTTATTTTCTTCTGGTTTCACCTTTTACTTTTTCTTCCGATACACTTTACTCATCAGTCCCTGATAGATTCCGGAAAAATGTCTGCTCTCTGCCAGTGCCGTCCGGAGCGGTGCCAGTGTCAATGCCATGGCAGCCCGGTAGCGGAACAATTCCGACGGGTTCATATACTTTTCCGTAATTTCCTTATGTTCTTCGGCACTGCGCTTTAAGTTTTCCTTGGTCTCGGAATAGCCTCCGCCCTCATAGGAAGACACTGTGAGACCCAGATATTGCATAGGTGCCTTGGCACGATAATAGCACCATAAAAAATGCTCATAATCCGCACGGATCTTATAGTTCGGTTCATAAGGCTTCTGCCTGCACAGGTCTGCCCCATAGAAACAGGACTGATGGCACGGGATATTGCGGTAACAAACGAATCCCGTTATTTCGGGTGGCGCCGAAATCTTTGTGTTTGTTTTGGCACTGAACGTATCCCCGTAATAGATTCCCTGCGTTTTCACAGGATGCGCCGCCATATAATCCGCGGTCTGCTGCAGGACTTTCCTGTCATAAAACAGATCCCCACAATTTAAGAACAGAATGTAGTCTCCTGTCACATGGGAAACCGCCTGATTCATGGCCTCATAGATGCTGTGATCCACTTCCTGCCAGACATGGATCCGCACGTCTTCGCGCATTGCTTCTATCGAACCGTCCCTGCTGCCGCCGTCTTTGACTATAACTTCATAATCCTGATAGGTCTGGGACAGGATACTGTCCAGTGTCTGATTCAATTTTTCACCCGGATTCAGGCATACCACAATGATACTGAACTTCATATTCTTCCTCATTTTTGTGCATATTCTTTACATCGACAATTAAAATATGTTTTTCTGCTTATTCATCATCACAAGCGCTACTGCTGCCGCTGCCAGGAAAATAACGCATACCGGCCAGCTGACAAATCCTGTTACCGCAATCGCGGTGTAAGACAGGCAGTACGCCAGCACATTGGATGCCACATGGACAAATACAGCCATTTTAAATTCTCCGAAATATTCATAGGCATAAGCCATCAGACAGCCGATGAGGAATCCGTAGACTCCCTGCACGTAATTCATATGGTAGATACCAAAAATCAGAGCCGACAAAGCAATTGCCAGCTTCAGATTCATAAATCTGCGAAGATATCCGTAAATCACGCCTCGGAACAATAGTTCCTCCGCAATCGGTGAGATAAAACCGAACACCAGAATGCCCACGATGAAATGCGCGGAATACTGCTGGGATGCTACTTCGGTATAGGCTTCAGACTTATTGGTCACGCCAAGAAGTTCAAACAACAGATTAAAACCAATCACGGCGCCGATCGTTGTGATCACCAGGAGGGCATATCTGGCTTTTCCTTCTTTTTTCAGGTGACTCAGATGCATGTCCTCTTTGTTCTTGCTAATCAGAAGCTTTGCTGTCGACCATACGGCGATTGCTCCACCGATGAATCCCAATGCCGCTATGATACTGGAGACATCTCCGGAATAGCCGTTATAGGCTCCGGTCTCATCCCGTAGAATCAACAGATCCACCAGTCCACCGGAGGCTCCGGACTGCGCCAGCTGATACAACAGTGCCAGCAGCGCATACTGCACTGCATTGCGCACCAGTATGAACATCAGAAACGAATACACCATGGTCCAGATTCTCTGATACATGGGGTTTTTCTTTTTATTGTCCGGATTGCCGTTCAGCAATTCTTCACTGCCGCGGAGTAAAAATTTCTCCAGTTCTTCCACAGATTGTACGATGTAATCCGCCTTCGCTTCCTTTAACTCTTCCTTGCTTCCGTAGCCGTAGGTCACTCCCACACTCTCCACACCGAGAGCCCTGGCTCCTTCCACATCGAATTTCCGGTCACCGATCATATAGACCTGTGCCGGATCCACAGGGTTCTCTCCAAAGAGCTGATGCAGTGTTTCCTGCACCACCTGATCCTTCGTCTCCCTTCTGCCGTCCAGTTCACTGCCTACCACTACGGCAAAGTATTTTTTCAGATCAAAATGTTCCAGAATTCTCTCCACATACACCTGGGGCTTGCTGGATGCCACTGCCAGAAAATAGCCATTAGACTGTAGATTTTTCAGCATCTCCGGTATGCCGGCATATACTTCATTTTCAAAGATGCCCGTATCCCGAAACCGCTCTCTGTATTTTGCTACGGCTTCTTCTGCCTGTTCAGGCGTAAAACCGTAAAATTCCATAAAACTGTCCCGAAGCGGTGGTCCGATGAATGGCTCCAGCTTGTCCAGATCCGGTTCTTCAATGCCAAAAGAGTGCAGTGCATACTGCACACAGGTCGTAATTCCGATTTTAGGATCTGTCAGGGTTCCGTCCAGATCAAACAGCAGATATTTTTTCATTTCAAATTCCTTTTCTGATTCCAATTCTTTTCAATATCGTCCTTTGCATACAGGCTTCTGCATTTTTTAGAAACTGCGGATCTTGTCCCCGTCATCCTCTGTATTTTTCAAAGCCTTGATCTCCACATCATATCCCACATTGGCATTGACCTGCACATGCACGATATCGCCCACTTTTTTCCCGAGCAGTGCCTTGCCTAAAGGGGATTCATTACTGATCAGTCCTTCCAGAGAGTTTCCGCGGACCGTGGTCACGATCTTATAATCTTCCTGCGTTCCGTCATCGATGAATTCCACGGTAACCGTGTTGTTGATTCCCACTTCATCCACAGCGGAATTCTCAGAGATCACCTTCGCCGTCTTGATCATTCTCTCCAGATAACGGATACGGCTCTCATTCTGGTTCTTGTATTTTTTGGCTGCATAATATTCAAAATTCTCGCTGAGATCACCGTGTGCTCTGGCTTCCTTGACATCCTCCAAAGCCTTGGGACGTACCACCAGCTTGCGGTATTCGATCTCCTCTTCCATTTTCTTGATATCACTGGGTGTTAATTCGTCGTACATAATATCTCCATTTCTATCTTCATTCCAAATATCTTATTTCCACTGCCGGGCTTCTCAAATAATACCGTCCATGACGCATCCCACTGTTTTACAACTGCATCGCATAGATGACTGCCAACGACAAAATAATCTGTATAATGGCAAAACGGAATACCGTCTGGGTATTGGACCAGTCCCACACCTTGCGCACATGATCGTGCAACGGTGTCCGCACATTTTTCAAAATATGAATCTTCAAAAATCTAAGTAAAGAAACCTTTAACAGTCCCAGGCCACCGTCCAGAATCAGCACCAGTGCCAGCGGAATGAACAAAAACGGACAGCCACTCTTCAAAATAGCGATACTGATAAACAGTCCCATGGCACGGGATCCCGCATCTCCCATCATCAGCTTGCTGGGGGTGGCATTGTACCACAGATACCCCAGAATACATACGGCAAACAGCAGGATCAGAAAAGAATAGGTCTCCTTTACTCCCTTCATACGATCCACAATGTAGATAGACATGATCGTGATGATCGACAGCGTTCCGGACAGTCCGTCCACCCCGTCGGAACAATTGGTCACATTCACCGAAGTCCATACCAGAATCACCGTAAGGATCGCAAATACCACGGGAGACAATGTAAACTTCACATGGAACAGTGCCAGTTCCACCACGTTGGAATTATATTTCAGGAACGTGATGGCTACCAGTGCAGCCACACACAGATCCAGAAAACCTTTTTTGTACTCTCCCCAGGGTGTCTTGGAAGCATCATCGAGGAAACCTGTCATCATACACACCACGATCAGCAACAGGTAGATCACCAGTTCCGCACTTAACGGTGCAAACAGCAACACCGAAAGCACAAATGCCAGTACGAAAATAATTCCGGCACCCCTTGGTTTTCCCGCAGACAATTTTCCGTCATGGGCAAATTCCCTTCCGGCATCTTTCGGCAGATACGGGCTCAGCTTCGCCGTAGCCAGTACGGTAGCCCCGAAAGCAAAAAGGATTCCAAAAAAAGCAAGGAGAGAACTGCTTCCCTCCGGCAAGATCATCTGTAACATACGAATCTCCATTCCGCAGACGCTTTTGCATCAAAGACAATTTTACGATTTCCATCGCAATATTTCAGTTTTTACGATACGATAAAAACTTCCAAAAGTGTCCACTGTATATTCTGTTCCAAAACAGTCACAGAATATTTTAGCACATATACTTGGGAATCTCAAATGCTTTCCTTATATTTGACGACCATTTACCGGCTAATTGACTTATTTCCCACAGTGGACTACTATATTCTTATGATGTCCTTCCTCAAAATAACCATAGAAACGTAAAAATGCCAATCGGCGATTCGTCTCTAAAAACTGTATTTAACCTATATTTCAAAAGGAGAACTGCCTTATGATGATACACAAAATTGAGCCCCATAAATATTATCCGGAATTCCGTAATCAGGAGCCGAAAACTACCGATTATCTCTTATTGTTTGACGGGGAAAAAGTCTATCTTCCCGGTAAAAACATTTCTTCTTCCGATGCAGCGCAATTATCTCTGCCTACCTTCGAGGAAGTCCACAGGCTGCTTTCGGTCCGCCAGCCCATGGACCGTTTTTTCCTGGACTGCGAATATCTCTTTTCCATTGATGACAAGGCTTTCTATCGCAAGACGGCAGAAGACGCCGGTGCTCTGATGATTCCGGAAGAGCATCTCTACCCTTCCGGTGTCTTTCGTAATTTCGAGCCGGAATATCTGGCATTCGCCGGGATCACTGCTACCCAGATCAACCGTTTCCGCCTGGACCGCAGATACTGCGGACGCTGCGGTCATCCAACCGTCCCCAGTACCACGGAACGCGCCTGCATCTGTCCGGAATGCGGTCAGATCGAATATCCCAAGATTTCTCCGGCTGTCATTATCGCCATCGTGGATACCGGGAGAGACAAGATTCTGCTCACCCGTTACGCCGGCGGTTCCTACCGGCACTGGGCGCTGGTGGCAGGCTTCGTGGAAGTCGGTGAGACTTTCAAGGGTGCGGCGAGACGTGAGATCATGGAAGAAGTCGGCTTAAAGGTCAGTGATCTGGTCTATTACAAATCCCAGCCCTGGTCCTTCAGCGATTCCGCCATGATCGGATTTTTCGCCAAATTGGATGGGGATCCTGCCATCACCCTACAGGAATCTGAGCTTGGTGAGGCAAAATGGTTCTCCCGTGACGAAGTTCCTGATCTGCCTTCCACGATCAGTGTCGGTCAGGAGATGATCTCGCTGTTTAAAAACGGTGGGGATCCGTTCTGTCAGCTATAATTGTCACTTTCCCCACCTTCCAACATAAAAAAACTGCCTCAGACAATATCTGTTGTCATGAGGCAGTTTTTTTACTTCAATAGCCGGCACTTCTTCGCTGCTTTTACCAAGAGATACCCCTTCGGGAAGCTACGGAGTTCCGTTTCCGTGATACCGCGCATGAGAATCAGCATGACGAAATAAACCACAGCGGCGATCATGATCGCCGGAATCACAGAGATCCGCATAGACTTTGTCACCATGTACAGACCTTCATAGATTGCCCATGCTGCTGCCCCCATAAATGCGGAAGCCGCCGCCGGGATCACAAAGGTTCTGACGATTTCCTGTCTGTAACCCACTGCCTTTCGTACCGCCCATTGGTTCAGCACACACATCATGCCGGAATACAGCGTATTGGCAATGGCAATGCTGTACAGATCTAAGCCCGTAAACATCAGGAGTAATACCGCTGCCACCGTCTGCACCACCAACGAAATACCGGCGTTCACGATAGGTGTGTTCACCTTTCCCAGTCCCTGCAAAATGGAGCTGTTCAGCGTAGACAGTGCATAAAAAATCACAGACAAAGACAACGTCATCAACAGCGCTGCTGCCAGATTCAGCTCCTCCGCTGTCTTATTCGTGAACAGCAGGCTGATCACCGGCTTCGCCAGCACGAAAAGTCCTACCGCACAGGGAATGGAGATCACCATGGTCGTCTTCACCGCCAGACCGATCTTCTCTCTGGCTCCCTTCACATCCCTCGCTGCCATCAGCTGTGCCACGGAAGGAATCATGGCTGAAGCCATCGCGGAAGCAAACGCAATGGGAATATTGGACATCGTCAATGACTGACCAGAGAAAATACCGTATTTTTCATAAATGGATACCGTATCCAGTCCACGCAGATTTGGATACCATTTGGTGTAAATGCTGTTGTTGACCGTACTGCTCAAATTATATACGGCGGTGCTTAAGATAAACGGGGTCACCACCATCGTAATCGTCTTAAAAATCTGACCATAGGAGTCCACATGGGTATGCCTGTCATGCCGCACTCTGCGCAGGATCATCTTCCGGTTCAGGGCATAGATTCCAGCCATAAACAGCAATGCCACCAGCACGCCGACGCCGGTTCCCAGAGCACTCCCCACAGCACCGTAGGTAGCTCTCGTCACCTGGCCTGCCTGATTCTCCGGGATTTCCATCGTCCCCATGAACAAATGGATCAACAGATACGCTGCTCCCACGCTGACCACTGCATTGGCGATCTGCTCCAGGATCTGGGACACGGAAGTCTGTGCCATACTCTTATGCGCCTGAAAATATCCTCGCAGTACTCCTAAAATACCATAGACAAAGATCGTCGGGGCAAAGGTCCGGAGAACCGTGACCGCCGCTCCCGATACGAACAATCCCGCTCCAAAAAACAGAAAAAGGCTGGCAATGCCGCCAACCACCAATACATAGATCATGGCTCCGTGGAACAATCTGTGTGCATTGCGGTATTCCTTCTCTCCCAGCTTCTGTGCGATTGCTTTGGAAATCGCCGAAGGAATACTATAGGAAGAGATCAACAGAATAATCGTGTAATAGTTATAAGCCGACTGGTAATATCCCAGTCCCAGATTCCCGATAACACTTTGTAAAGGGCCCCTGTATAGGAGCCCTATAATTCTGCTGATGATCCCGGCCGCTGCCAGAATTCCCGCCTGCATGATAAAATTGTTCTTGGAACTGTTCTTATCTGCCATAGATTTCTTACCTTACTTCAGTTCTTTATCCGATCAGCCAGTCATACATCTCCTGATACTTGTTGGCTGATACTTTCCAGGAATAATCAGTGGCCATGGCACGATCCACGATCTTATTCCACTCTCTCTTCCTGTCATAGTAAATATGCTCCGCATAGCGGATCGCATTCAGCATCTCATGTGCATTGTAATTCGTGAAGCTGAATCCTGTACCGGTACCCTCATATTCATTATACGGCTGTACGGTGTCCTTCAGTCCTCCGGTCTCCCTGACGATAGGCACGGTGCCGTAACGCAGCGCAATCAGCTGGCTCAGTCCGCACGGCTCAAACAGTGACGGCATCAGGTACGCGTCACAAGACGCATAAATCTTGTGAGACAGTGCATCCGAATAGTAAATATTGGCAGATACCTTGTCACCATACTTCCAGTCAAAATGACGGAACATATTTTCATAACGTTCCTCACCGGTTCCCAGTACTACAAACTGAATATCATCCTGGCACAGTTCATCCATCACATAAGCGATCAGATCCAGGCCCTTCTGGTCTGTCAGTCGGGATACCAGACCGATCATCATCTTCTTGTCATCTACACGAATTCCCAATTCTTCCTGCAAGGCACGTTTATTCTTCACCTTTTCCTTACGGAAATTCACTGCATTGTATGCTTTTACGATATTTTTGTCCGTCTCCGGATTGAACTCTTCATAGTCAATGCCGTTGACAATACCACGCAGATCGTGACTTCTGGCACGTAACAGTCCGTCCAGTCCCTCTCCGTAGAACGGGGTCTTGATTTCTTCTGCGTAAGTATCACTTACCGTAGTCACCGCATCTGCAAATACGATACCGCCCTTTAACAGATTTGCATCCTTATAAGCCTCCAGCTTGTCAGAGGTAAAATAATACTCCGGCAGACCGGTAATGCTCTGTACCGTCTTCACATCCCATTTTCCCTGGAACTTCAGGTTATGTATCGTGATAACGGACTTGATATTACGGTAAAACTCTCCGCCGTGGAAACGTTCCTTCAGATATACCGGGATCAGACCGGTCTGCCAGTCATGGCAATGAATCAGATCCGGCTGGAAATTCAACAGCGGTAAAGCCGACAGCACTGCCTTGCAGAAATAAGCGTATTTTTCGATCTCATATCTGGGATCATCTCCATAAGGCTTGAAGCCTCCGAAATAACTCTCATTATCAATGAAATAATAATGCACCCCGGCTTCTTCTGCCTCCAGAACACCTACGTACACGTTCTGCCAGTTGAAATCCATGTAGAAATGTGTCACATACCTAAGCTTATCCTTCATCTCCTGCTTCATACAGGTGTACTTCGGGATAAACACTCTTACATCAAAATACTCCTTGTCAATATACTTCGGCAAAGATCCTACGACATCCGCAAGTCCTCCGGTCTTGATAAAAGGTACGCCTTCCGATGCGGCAAAAAGAATTTTTTTCATGTAAACCCTCCACATATGCTA
>CAKRRS010000070.1 GCA_934394665.1 uncultured Acetatifactor sp.
ATCTAAAGGAACATCAACAAGAGTTAACCGACCGCATTTATCGTGGAAAGTATACTCCGTCTCCAGTAAGACGCGCCACGATTCCCAAACCAGATGGTGGTGTGCGAAAGCTTGACATGCAATCATTTCCACTCATCCCGTTCAATGGATTTAACGAGATCATTGCAAGATATTCATTGTTTCTTGCAGCTTTTTCCAGTCTGTTGTATTCATCCAGGCTCATTAAAACGATATTCTTTTCATTTTTTCGAGTAACGATAATAGTTTCGTGTTGGTCGGAAGCCTTGTCGCAGTAATCTTTAAGGTTATTTCTGATCGTAGAGTAGTTTACGGCAACCATGTTTTGCTCCTTTCTTGTTGAACAATATGCTGTACAAGTTCTTGTACAATTATAGCACTATATTATTATGCCTCTGTCAACCGATGTGATCCATGAATCGTATAAAAATCATGGAATAAATAATATCAATATGATAGATTATAATTTGAAAAGACCCTCTTGAATCGTTTGGATCAGGTGTTTATGATAAGATGAAATAAGAACATAGCGTAGCTTATTAGGAGATCATTATGTGTGGACGGTATTATGTGGATGACGAAACAGCAGAAGAAATCGAAAAAGTAATCCGCTTGGAGAGATCCGGACCATCAAACAGCTGCAGATACACTCCCAGGAACGAAAGAAGTATGCAGGTATTCCATCCATAGAGTTTGATTGTACGATTGTCATTTTAGGCAGACAGCTAGCCGCAAAGCTGATATACTATATGTCAGAGGGCAGGTGGGTGCTGAATTTCAAATAGTAAGAATGGAAACCATACCTATGAAAATAAAAACTGAGGAAACCATAAAACTTATCAAATATGTCACGGGCTCCGTAGCTGCCGTACTGCTTGCTGCAGCCATGCAGCTTCAGTTTTCCTATGCCGCAGGAATTATCACGCTCCTGACGATCCAGGATACGAAGAAGGAAACTGTGCGGATAACAGCGAAGCGCATGATCATATTTGTGATCATGACGATCTTGTCAGCGACGATTTTTCCGCTTGCCGGATATCACGTATGGGCGTTCGGTGTTGTATTGATCCCGTATCTGCTTAGCTGTATGGTGTTAGACATGAAGGAAGCGATTGCTCCCATTGCAGTGCTTTGTACGCATTATGTTTCAGCTAAGAGCTGCAGTCTGTCCATGATCCTGAATGAATTTCTCATCCTTATGATCGGAGCGGGGATAGGCACATTGTGGAATCTCTATATGCCGGATGGCAGAAGACAACTGTTGGAGTATCAGAAAACAGTGGATAACAAAATCGTGTACATCTTACGCAGAATGGCGATCTATATAGAACTGGAGGACAAGACGGATTATACAGGAAGCTGCTTTGATGAACTGGACGCAATGCTTGCGAATCTGAAAAAAGAGGCATTGCGATATATGAATAATCATCTGATCACAGAGGATGATTACTATTATGAATATATGCAGATGCGAGCAAGGCAGTGCGTGATACTGAAAAGAATATATGCAGACATCATCCGCCTGAGCACTACACCGGAGCAGGGAAAAGCGCTGGCAGATTTTATACGTCAGACTGCAGATGAGTTTGAAGAACAAAATAATGTGGAAACCTTGTTGTCAGAGTTAGAGAGACTGCATCACTACTATGAACAGCAGCGGCTCCCGGTCACGAGGCAGGAATTTGAAAACCGGTCCATGCTGTATCATATCCTGGAAGACATGAAAGCGTTTCTTGACATCAAAAAAGACTTTATCACAGCAAGGTGATGTATTATAATGTAAAAATCAAATTCAGAAAGATACCCTCAATTCACTGCAAAAGGTGCGGTCATTCTTGGAGTCAGTAAAGATTCCGTGGCTTCTCATAAGAGATTTGAAGAAAAATACGGACTGGCATTTATACTTTTAGCGGATCCGGAGCGTAAAGTTATTGAAGCATATGATGTCTGGAAAGAAAAGAAAAACTATGGAAAAGTCTCTATGGGCATGGTAAGGACTCCGGATGCTGTCTGAGACCTTGATAGCGGTATTTATATCGAACGGAAGCCTATATTGTCAGCTATGAAGGAAGCCGGTATTTGGCGGCTGGTATATTAGATCATCTCATTAGACAGTGGTAAAACCAGACTTATTACAGCGATGCCTGAAACCGGAATTTTCCATCCTCAGCAAAAAATCCATACACTCCGTGATATTTTTCCACGACAGAGATCATACTTTTTACGCCGATGCCGTGATTGGGTTCGTGAGAGACAGGAATCTCATTTTCAAATACCGGATTCTGTAGATAGCTGTTTGCTATCTGTATACAGATCCGGTTATTTTTTTCGTAAACTTTTAACGTAATATAACGTTTCCCGGGAGCAGGAATCTTTTCGCAGGCGTGAATCGCGTTTTCCAGAGCATTTGCAAAAAGGCTGCACAGATCGGTGATCTGAAAACGTGAAAAATCAGAAGCAGTCACGGAAAGTTTCAACTCGATTCCGGTATCTGACGCCTGACCGGCATAGGAAGAGAGAATCAGGTTCAGAGCGTCGTTTTCACAGTATCTGATCACACGGCTGTTATCGATATCGGCACAGATCTGGTGAATATATTCCAAAGCCTGTTCCAACTCATTTTCTGCAATACAGTTTTGCAAAAAGGTCATGTGATGTCTCAGATCATGACGATAGATGGACGCCTGCTTCTGGGAAGCGGATAACTGCGCAATCTCCTTCTGTGCCTGTGCGGCTGCGGTGGTAAGCAGCAGATTTTCACGTTCCGCCGTGCTTTTCTTATTGGAAAAATCCAGCGACACCATAGCCAGGATAAAAAAGAAGAGCACAAGAAAGCTGTCCATGAAATCAATAATGACCGGACCACCGGTATACAAGAGATCCGTGTAAACGGTCAGAGTGTATTCCAAAATATAATAGGAAAGTGGCAGCAGGAAAAAGAGCAACAGAGTCTTCTTATTCTCATAATGTAGACGGATGATATAAGGCGCAATATAACGGATGACCAGATACAGCAGCGGAATCGTCACGCAGATAGAGACGAGATTGGCTACGACCGGACTGTCGTCGAAAAAGGAGGCTGCCAGCGTGCCGAACCATTTTCTGGGAGTGCACATCAGGTAAGCGGACAGCACAGAGATCGTCGCGATATAGATATTCCGGTGAAAGGCAAAACGGATCAGGAGGACCAGCGGCAGATGTATGAGCAGCGGATAGCATTTATAGAGCAGATTCTCCCCCATCATAAGGTAAGACAGAAGCTGTACTGCGCCCAAAGCAAGGGTCGTGATGATATAAGGGAGCTTATTGTCCTCAAAATGAATATCTGCAAGGTAGAGTGACATCACGATACCAAAGAAAAGGACAAAGCCGTAATTGATAAGTCCTAAAAGCGATGCAAGGCTGGTCATATTGATTCCTCCATTTGAAAGGCAAGGTAGAGTCTCTTAATCTCCGAGATCCTGCGCTGGGCAAGCGGAAGGCATTTGCCGTTTGCCAGATATAGGTCGGCTGCGTCGATCCTGCGAATATAGTTCATGTTGACCAGCAAAGAGCGGTGTGCAAGGAGAAATTCCGGGTGCAGCAGCAACTGGTCGCAGACAGAAGCAAACTTTTCCACGCAGGTGATCTGACTGTTGTTTCTCAGGTAATAAATGACTTTTCGGTTCAAGGCTTCAATATAAATGATTTCAGAGATATGGACTTTGTGTACGTCGACGCTGCTCTTCAATACCAGACAGGAATCGCGGTCTTCGTTTCTGGTACGCATGATGTCGTCCAGAGCTTCAACCAGCCGGTCTCTTGAAACAGGTTTCACCAGGTAATTGGAAGCCTTCACGGCATAACTCTCTACCGCAAATTCGGGAGAAGACGTCAGGAAAATAATGTCTGCGGCCTTGTCACTGCTTCGGATCTCTTTGGCCAGTTCGATGCCGTTCAGTCCCGGCATCACCACATCCAACAGATAAATATCATAATGCTCCTGTAAAAGATTCGACGCCAGCTCCGTACTGTTGTCGAAAGGCTTGTAGGAAAATTCTATGTTCCGCTGTGTCTGGTAATCTGCGAGAACAGACAGTATCCGGAACAGTTCATTCTTATCGTCATCGCATATTGCAATTTTCATGGAATCATTTCCCCTTTTTCACTTTGGTATAGAACTATTATAACGGTACCTTAGAAAAAATACTATATGCGAATCCATGTCGTTCATGTCGAAAAAAGTGTAATTCATGTAGGTGCGTGAAATTTTATCCGCAAAAAGTGTACAATAGCATTGAAAATGGCGACAGAAGTCGGAAAAATACGAGAGGACAAAAGCTTATGAAAAAGGTACAAAAGCAACTAAAGAGAGCATTATCCATGGCATTGGCATTATCCATGGTCGTGGGTATGCTCTCCGGCTGTGGTCTGGGACATGACACTGCATCAGATGTTGTAGTAGTGCAGGATAGTGTGACAGAAGTAAATGAGATCAGCCTGAGCAGTATGGATCAGGATACTTTTTTACTTTCTGCGGGAGAGACACCACAGCTTAAGTTTGAGACTGCAAACGGAAACGTCACGGATATTACGGTGACACCGGATGACACGACGCTTCAGCCGTATCAGTACTATACCGTGACGTTTACGCTGACAGCAAACGAAAACGAAAGTTTTACGAAGACGGCGTCCATTACACTGAATGGCGTAGAACTGAAAGTAAAAAAATGGGCAAAGGATCAGTTGATCATAGAGTATACAACGCTTGCTCTGCCCGAGACCGTGACTACGGATGAGATGGCGAAGGTAACGAGCTACGGTGACGCAGCATCTGAAAGCAGTCTTGGTACCGCGAAGGTGCAGGCTTTATTGGACAGTGACCTTACGCTGTATTCAGAGGATGGCAAAGAATCTTATACGGTGCAGAAGGGATATGTACCGCTATTCATGGTGCCTTCCTTTGTAGCAAATGGAGAACCGGAACAGATCAAGGATGGGGAACGTGTTCAGATCATCAAGGAACATGGCGAAGAAGATTTTCCGGGAGCGGCCGGGGAATGGTACCGAATAGCCTATCGTGGAAAAGTAGGCTACCTGCCCGGTACTTTTGTGAAGGATGCAAAGGTACAGGCAAGTTCCGAGGATAAGGGGAAGACTTCGGAAACTACGAAACCTACAAATAAGACCGCGCAGACCAGGCCTGCGGTAAAACCGTCAGCCGGTCAGAACAATCAGACAACCGCACAGGCAGCCGGCAACAACAGCACAACCAGTTCGGGAAGTGGATCGGACAGTAGTTCTGGAAGCAGTTCCGATAGTGGTTCCGGCAGCAATTCGGGAAGCAACTCCGGCAGTGGTTCCGGAAGCAGCTCCGGCAATATTGATAAGACTGTATATTATCAGATCGATTTTGATCTGGGAGGCGGAGTCAGCAGTAAGGATGCAATGCTGCCCAAGGCAATGATGGTGGTAAAGGATTCCCCCATCGATATCAACCAACTGGCGACACCGTCTGTGCCCGG
This sequence comes from uncultured Acetatifactor sp., assembly GCA_934394665.1. Classification (GTDB taxonomy): domain Bacteria; phylum Bacillota; class Clostridia; order Lachnospirales; family Lachnospiraceae; genus Acetatifactor. The sequence continues at coordinate 5,523 of CAKRRS010000070.1, forward strand.
TTATCTATTCGAGGCATGGTACTACGACGCTGCCCTTACCAGACAGGTTTGTACCGGTGACAGGATCAACAGTAATCTGACGTTGTATGCGAAGGTGACAGAGATCACCGCCGACATGGATGTTGCGCAGGGGCAGGATAGTTACCTCTCCAAAGTAGATGTAAATGCAGATGCTTTTGCCATCACGGTGTTAAAACCAACGGGAGCAGATTCCACGGATTCCGGCACGGATGTGGCCAGTCTGCATAACCTTGCGGATCAGGATACATCCCTTTCATTTGCTATCGCTAAACAGAACACCTCATTTACCTCGACAGACGGAAAGGTATACGACAAGTATACAATTACGTTCAGCGCATTAGAGCAGGGCGAGACTTACCAGCTACAGCTAGTGAACAGTGATTATGTGTTCTATGAGGATAATGAGATACAGCCTGCTGCGGTCAGACTCTATAATTTCACCACCCAAATGGCAGAGGCGGAGAAGCTGAGTCTGAATCAGAATCTGGTCTATCTGCCAGAATCAGAAGTGAGTTATACAAAGGGCAGCGACTATCTGTCCGGACTGTTTACCGTAAATGTCAATGATGACATGACAAAGTTAAATACTGTGGACGGCAGCGGAAGCTTTACCTACAACGGAAATCAGCAGATCGAGGTCGGGACCACGGTAGTAATCTATGATGGCGCGGAAGTACCGAAATTAGGAGAAGACGGTCTGAAGTCAGCAGAGCAATATAACGGAAATGCGGCTTATGTGACCATCTCTAAAATAGTAGGAAATACCTATTATTATGGGGTTGCTGAAGCAGAGGACGTCCTGTTTACACCGGATGTCCTGCCGGTCAACACGGCAGATGATCAGGATACAGCGCCCGATACCATAACGATCGCTACGGAAAAGCTGGATTTTTCAGGAAGCGCTTACCGGGAGATGGGACTGGATGAGAATACGACCGTAGATGTAGGGGATTACCTTGCTATCTATGAAGGCAGTCTGGATACGGCCGTGCAGCCTACCTATGGTCGGATTACAAAGATCACACCGTCGGATGACGGACAGAATACGATCCTGACTTACACGGTGGTGACTGAGGACGTAGTGCTGGATTCCATGACAGTGTACAGCACGGAGAAGATGGATATTGCACTGGATGATGCGACAGCTCATTCGATCGAACAGGAAATCGAGCAGCAGGCAATCGACAGCGGCTTCGCAGTGGAGGCGGCCAACTATCTGGCAACGGTAGCGCTGGGAACGGAGGAACTGCAGTCACTTACCGGAGATATGGGACTGCAGACGATGAGCCTGACAACACAGACCGGTGCAGTGGTACCTCAGAGTGAGATCAGCCTGTTCGCAGCGAGCAACAGGGTCTCCGTGGGAAAGCCGTCTGTGGTGGCAAATATCAGCCGCAGCTTACAGCACTTGACAGGGGGATCCAATGGCGTACGTGCCCAGCTGGAAGTCAGCTTCGATGTGACAATGGGTTCCGGTGACAACAAACTGATCCTGAAAGTAGCTGCTACCTTCGAGCAGGAGATCGTGCTGAATCTGAACATCAAGGGAAAAGCAGTCTGGGGCAAAAAGTGGATATTCCCCTACATTAAGGACTACCGCATTACCACGAATCTGGATGCCGGCTCTTACACCGGTATCAGTATTACGGCAACGATCCGGGCAGAGGGCGAGGAGCCGGAATTTGACTGGTCAGAAGTGGCCGGTAAGGATTTGGGTGCCAAGATCAAGACCCTGATGGAGCAAAAGGACAAGTTCTTTAACCAGGATATCGGTTCCACAGGCGGCGGTCTGGCAGAAAAATATGCCGAAATGCTGGAAAATAATCCGGACTGGATTGACCTGGTAAATAAGAACATCTTCTCAAATGAGGCCAGGATCCTGGCAGGTATTATCGTGGTAGGTGTACAGGGAGATTTCGTAGTATCCGCCAAGGTCAACATCATGCTGGGTATGAGCTTCCATTACCAGGTATATAAGAGATACACCTTTACGTTAAACGTATTCAGTAAGTCCAGCAGCAGCAACTGTGTAGATCTGACAAAATCAGAATACCAATTCGATATGTATGTCATGGGTACGCTGGGAATCAGAGCGGGTATCCGGTTGACGGTCTATGCGGGACTGTTCAGTAAAAAGGTTGCGGCAATCGGCATCACGGCGGAGACAGGTGCTTATATACAGATGTGGGGATACTTCTATTACAGTACCTCCTGGCAGGCCGGCAGCGGTAAATCCAGCAGTGCCTCCGGGGCAATGCTTCTGGAAGTGGGTGCATATCTGGAGATCCGGTTCCTGGCGACGGCATTCGGCGGCAGATTTCAATACGCTCCGGTACTGTATGACAAATACTGGCCGTTGTGGAATCTGGGTTCTGCCGAGAACGTATACGGATTCCATTATGAGACAACTGCGGGTGAGGCAGATGCCAAGGATATTGACATGGGAGCCGGCACAAGTGTGGCACTGCCTGTAGACAGAATGAATATGTCCTATATGAATCTGAGAAGCGGAGATACTGCGGATAAGGATTACACCTACAGTGACTTTGACATTACCACAACCGGCAACTTCAAATATGAGAATGGTGTAATCAGTGTCATTCCTCAGGACGGCAGTTATACAGAGAAGGGAACCATAAAACTTACCTGGAAGGGTGCACCGTTGTCCTTTACCAGCAATCCTCTGTCCGTTGTATTGGATATCACATGGAGTGATCCTTCCAGAATCCATAGTGTAAGCTATGAACTGAACGGTGGCACTGCGTATGAAGGAGAGAAACCTCTGGCAGACGGCATCCCTACGGTGAAAGCGATCACGGGAGCAAGGATAACCGAGCCTTCCGTAACGGTTAAGAAACAATATTATGTTTTTGACGGCTGGTATCAGGATGCGGAATGCAAGACCCCCTGGAAGTTTGATACAGATCAGGTGACAGGAGACCTGGTACTTCATGCAAAATGGAAGCCGGAATCCTATGACATTACTTATGTGCTGGATGGAGGCACCAACGATGAGAAGAATCCTGTAACCTATACGATAGAAGATACCGTGAAGCTGGAGAATCCTGTAAAACCGGGATATCAATTCTTAGGCTGGAATACGGAGCAGGACAGCACCGGTACGACGGTAACAGAGATCCCGGCAGGTAGCAGTGGTGCGAAGACCTTCTATGCACGGTGGACACCTCTGGAACAGAGTTATGAGATCCATCATATGCTGCAGACATTGGATGGCAATGCTTATGAGGATCAGGATATCGTAACGGAAAAGGCATATACGGGAACAGAAGTGACGATCGGAGCTGCGCAGAGCAAAAGCTACGCCGGATTTACTTTTGATGCGTCTAAGACAGATGACAGCAAGGGTACCATCCCCGGAGAAGGTACCCTGGTATTGAAGCTGTACTATAGCAGAAATAGCTATGCAGTAACCTTTGAAAGCGGTACAGGAGATACTGTTGAAACGCAGAATATTGCTTATGAGGGTAAAGTGACGAAACCTTCGGAACTTACAAAGGCAGGTTATCAATTTACCGGGTGGTATCTCACAGGGGATCCGTCGAGACTCTGGAATTTTGACAACGATGTTGTTACAGGTACCACGGAGCTTCGTGCCGGCTGGTCAGCACTCACTTATAATGTGACACTGGACGGACAGGGCGGAGCCGGCGGTCATGAAAACGTTCAGGCAACTTATGACAGTGAGATGCCAGAGATCACACCGCCTGCCCGTGCCGGTTATCAGTTCGCGGGATATTATGATCAGACGGAAGGCGGTACACAGTATTATAATGCCAACGGAAGCAGCGCAAAGACCTGGGATAAGGCAGCGGATACGATACTGTATGCACATTGGACCGCTAACAGCTATCAGGTGGTTTTCCATGCAAATGGTGGAGAAGGCAGTATGAACAATGAGAACTTCACCTATGCAGAAGAAAAAGCGTTAACACCGAATAGCTTCACCAAGACAGGTTACAATTTTGCCGGTTGGGCGGAAACTGCGGATGCAGGCGAAAGCAAGTATGCAGATGGGAAAAGCGTAAGCAACCTTACCACAGAGCAGAACGGAACGGTAAACCTGTATGCGGTATGGAAGCCGGTTACCTATGTGGTAATATTTGATAGAAACGGTGCTGACGGCGGCAGTATGACCAACCAGACATTCACCTACGATACCGCGGCATCCTTGCGCGGAAACGGATATACCAGGACCGGATACCACTTTATGGGCTGGGCAAAGACTGCCGGAGCACAGGTAACTTATACAGACGGCGCATCTGTAAACAACCTCACCGCAACAGCAGATGAAGAGATAACCCTGTATGCAGTATGGGAGGCTAATACCTATACGGTGCGATTCAATGCGAACGGCGGTACGGGCAAGCAAATGGAATCACAGACATTTACTTACGATGAAGCAGTTAAGACATTAAGCAAGAACACATATACCAGAGACAATTATAAATTCCTGGGCTGGGCACGAACGAATACAGCAACAACACAGGAATATACGGATCAGCATAAGGTTAAGAATCTGGTAACCACGCAGAACGGAGAATTGATCCTGTATGCGGTATGGAGACCGGATAGTTTTCAGGTAACGCTGAATCCCAATGGCGGAGAATTGAATGGAGCAGATCAGAGCGTAACTGCAACATTACGTTACGGGGAAACGTGTGAAACACTGCCGACACCGACCAAATACGGATATGATTTCGTTGGTTGGAATTCTAAGGAAGACGGGACGGGAAGCTCTGTTTACACGAATACCAAAGCTGATAAGGTCGACGCCTATCAAACACTCTATGCACAATGGAGAGCTAAACAGATTACCGTATCCTTCGATACGAATCCAGGAAGCGGCAGCAGTACCCCCGATCAGGTGAATGCTATTACAGTGACTTATGGCAGCAAATATTCAAATCTGCCGACTACCGAAAGGGTGGGCTATACCTTCGATGGCTGGTATACCGAGGCAACCGGTGGAACTAAAGTAGAGACGACTACTAAAGTAACGAAGGAAGAGGAGCATACTCTGTATGCACACTGGACAGCAAACAAATTTCAAGTGCTATTTGATCAGGTAGGCGGAACCTTCCCAGACGGCACGACTACGATGAATATCGACCAGACCTATGACAACACATACAAGCTTCCGGAAGCTCCTACGCGAACTGGTTATACTTTCGATGGCTGGTATACCGATAGAAGCGGAGGAACAAAGATAGAGGATACCACACAGGTAACGAGAGCAGGTTATCATTGCCTGTCAGCACACTGGAAGGCAAATAAATATACCGTGACGTTTGATGCACAAGGTGGAACATTCTCTGACAATTCAGCAATACAAACGTATGATTTGTACTATGATCAAACATATTGGGTGCCGCAGGATCTGACCAAAAGAGGGTATGTTTTCGATGGTTGGTATACCGGAAAGACGGGCGGAACACAAGTTACTTCGTCAACACTGATGGCTACAGCAGAAAATCATACACTATATGCTCGATGGAGAGCAATAACGATAACAACGGTGACCGTAGGCGGCGTAACTTTGACATATGAAGGAACTCCGGTGTATGCAAAAACAAACAGTAATGGTGTCGTAACGAAAGGAGGAAGCCGTTCAGATTACAATATTAAGCTGGATGAAGATGGGTTGACACTGAATGGTGCGACTATAGTTTACGATGGAACATCTTACTTTGGTGCAATTAACTCGGAAAATGCACTGGTAATAATTCTTACGGGCAGTAATACTGTGACGAATAAAACAAGTAACATAACGCATCAAAGTTGTGCAGGCATTTATGTAAAAAACGATTTAACCATTAAAGGCAATGGAAAACTGTCGGTTAAAGAAGAAGGTACAGGTAATGCTTATTGCGTTGGAATTTGTGCTGAGGGTAGTATTGTAATCGATGAAGCAAATGTTACGGCAATAGGAAATGAAGCTACTAACAAGAGCGTAGGAGTTAGTGCTAATGGGAGGGTAACACTACAAAATGATGCTTATTTAAGGGCAGTCGGGGGCAATGGGGGAAGCTATAGTTATGGAATCTGGTGCTACTATGGCATTACCATCGACAATAGTAGCGGTACTGCAGAGACCACTGCTTCATCTGCAACAGATGATAAGAAGGCAACATACATAGGAAGCGGTAATGCACCGGAATTGAAAAATACACATGTTAAAAGTGGTTCCAGTAGTGGAAGCAGCGTGGAATGGGTTAAAAATTAAATAGGTAACATCCACAGCCTGTAAAGACTAGATAAGAAATCATGCGCCCACCATCCGATATCGGATGGTGGGCGCGATTTTTAGAAGTGAATTTGGCAATAGCGAAAGCAAATTTTCATACATTGTTGATCATTACATTTATTGCAATGAAAAAATGTAAAAAATAGCATTATTATTGACGAATGGCATAAAATAGAATATGATGAGAGAGGAGGTATCCGGTATGAGAAGAAAAATAACAGAACAGTTAATTGCATGGACCAAAGAGACAACGGAGCGCCTGCCCCTGCTATTATACGGTGCCAGACAGGTGGGAAAAACATATGTCATGCAGCAGCTTGGACGGAATGCATTTAAAAATACTGTCTATGTCAATTTTGAAGCCGACCAGAGTATTGGAAGATTTTTCGATGCAGACATCCATGCCGATGCAGTAATACAGTTACTGGAGAAGTATTTTCATACGAGAATTGTACCGGGGGAATCGCTTATCCTATTTGATGAGATTCAAATGTGCGAGAGAGCCTTGACTTCTCTGAAATATTTTGCGGAGGAAGCACCGGAATATCATGTGATTGCAGCAGGGAGTTTGTTAGGTGTTGCTTTGAAGCGTGAACAATATTCTTTCCCCGTTGGAAAAGTCAAGATGCTGACCCTGTATCCCATGGATTTTGAAGAATATTTGTGGGCTGGGGGAAAAGATCTGTTGGCAGACACGATACGGGAGCATTTCGACAGTAACATAGCATTGCCTGAGACATTACACCAGGAGGCACTCATGGAATATTATCATTATTGTATTGTGGGTGGAATGCCGGCAGCGGTAATGGCATATTTCAACGCATCGGCAACACTGAAGCAGGAAGAAATTCGGCAAATGCTGTTGGATTCCTATATCGCGGATATGACAAAATATGCAAAAGTGGGAGAAACAGTTAAAATTTTTGAATGCTACGACTCCTTACCATCGCAGCTGGCGAAAGACAGTAAAAAATTTCAGTATAAACTGATCAAAAGCGGAGCAAGGGCTTCTCAATACGGAGATTCCATCGACTGGCTGATCCGCGCGGGGATTGTGAACAAATGTGTAAAATGTACGCAAGGATTTATGCCCCCGGCAGCGTTTCTGGATCTGACCGCATTCAAATTATATTATAGTGATATTGGAATTTTATCAGCGCGTACACAGATGAATCTTGAACGACTGCTCAGTGAGGAATCAGAGCGGTTTCGCGGCATTTATTCTGAAAATTATGTGGCCTGTGCGTTAAAAAGCAAAGGTTACGAATTAATGTATTGGGAATCCGATGGAACAGCCGAAGTAGATTTCCTGATCGTCAGGGATAACCACGTGATTCCTGTAGAGTGCAAGGCCGGAAATCATGTGAAGGCGAAAAGTATGATGATTTACCGTGAGAAATATAAGCCGGCATATTGTATCAGAATTTCTGCAAGAAACTTTGGAATGGTGGATGATATCAAATCGGTACCACTGTATGCGGTGTTCTGCATATAAAAATGCAAAAAGGCAATGCTTCTGTGGATAGAAGGATTGCCTTTTATCTTTTATACTCCCTGATCTCCTGCCGCGCTCTTGACGTCATCTTCGACCAGTTTCAATTTGTTCATCATATCCTTGATCTCCTGCATTTGTGGGAATGTGTGCGGAAAGAAAATAAAAGATAAAATAAAAGTAAGTTATTTTATCAAAAAGTGATGAAAATAAAAATATATATGATATAATTTCTCTATAAGGGAGACCGTAAATGCGGCAAATATCTAAGGGAAAGAAGAGGATGAAAACGTGAAAATTCAGGATTTCTGTGACATGGGAAAATTTGAGCAGATCATGAAGAACTGGGCGGTCAGCACAGGACTGGCAACGGTAGCTGTCGGTGCGGACGGAAAGTATATCAGTGATTGTTATAATTTTACAGAGTTCTGTATTGATCTGACGAGGGGAAGTGCCGAGGGTAAGAGACGTTGTGAACAGTGTGACAGAGAGGGGCATGGAGTCTATCCGTGTCATGCCGGACTGGTGGATTTCGGCATTCCCATTACACTGGACGACGGTACGGTATTGGGAAGCATCATCGGCGGACAGGTACTGCCGGAGAACCCGGATGAAGAGAAATTCCGTGGGGTGGCAAGAGAGCTTGGCATTGATGAGAACAGGTACATTGCGGCACTGAAGAAAGTAAATGTGAAGACCAGAGAACAGATCGATGCTTCGGCAAACCTGCTGGGAGATGTCATCAACATGTTCGTCAGAGCCAGCTATAACAGCTGGAAGAACGAGACTCTGGTAGGAGAATTAAAAGGTGGTATTGCCCGGGCTGCGGAACAGATCGAGGAAGCGGAAGGCAAGACAAAAGAAATCGACGGATACAGCAAGCGCCAGCAGATCCTGGCATTGAATGCATCCATAGAAGCAGCCAGAGCCGGAGACCAGGGTAAGGGCTTTGCCGTTGTAGCGGGCGAAGTACAGAAGCTGGCAAAGGATATGGCAACCTCCAGCGCAGATATTAAGAGCATTCTGGGACAGCTGTCGGTGACCATTAATAACTTGAATAAATAACCCCCAAAAGTCCTTTCACGGAGGTAAAAGTCTGTGGGAGGATTTTTTGTTTCTATTTTTTCCTGGTGAGTGAGGAGCAACTTACTGCTTTTACTGCTGATTTCGAGGCGCGTCTTCCTCAATATCTTCGGGACGCACTGCATCCACAGTCGACAGCAGCGTAAATCGCTATTTTGTTAGCTGTATTTTAGGTATAGGAAGTTTTAGTATTTAATATTTTTTTAATAGATTTTTCCAATAAAGTATGCTATCGTATAACCGTTTGTAGATAAACAAATGTTATAGAGGATCAAAAATTTACAAAGGAAGGAAAACTATCATGGAAAAGATCAAAAAGCGTATAGCTAACTTAAAGGTTGCAGGAAAATTAAAAGTATATCGAATGACAGTGCTTGTTATGACATTCTTTTTAGTGTTGGTGGCACTGATCTCGACATTAGTGATCCGTTCAAATATAGAGAAGATTACGGAGGTCTGGTCTCCGTCATTGGAATATCTGCAGGATTTAGAGACAATGACTGCAAAATATAGAATCAAACAGTATCAGCATCTGGTAGAATCAGATGATGCTGTTATGACCTCCTGCGAAGAAGAAATTCAGAAGCTGGAGAGTCAGATTCAGGATACCGATGCGGATCTGGATGCAATCATCGCTGCAGACAGTGATGCTCAAAAAGGACAGGATGATTACGAAGTGGCAAACGCTGCATGGGAAGAATACAGAGCTGCTTC
>CAKRRS010000071.1 GCA_934394665.1 uncultured Acetatifactor sp.
GACAAATCAAAATTTGTCGAAATCACAGCATTGCCTTGAAAATTATAGTATAATCTATTTGAATACGTAAAATTGTTACCAACAATCCTTTTCATTTTTGCAAAGGGGGATTCTATGACAACTAACTTTGACTATTTAAAGCAAGAACCTAAATTTTCAACATTTGCAGATATTGCCATATCTGCTGAGAAAGTTATTTTATTGGATCCGGCGACGTGTATTCTTAACTGTCGTCGTGCTATGGAATCTGCCGTGAAGTGGATGTACTCTGTAGATAATGAATTGCAGATGCCGTATCAGGATAATTTGCAGAGCCTTATAAATGCAGAAGAATATCGGCAAATCGTTGGACAAGATATTTGGAAACGAATGGATTATATTCGTTGCTGTGGTAACATTGTTGCTCATACGACTAAAAAAATGAGTCGGGATGAGGCTATGCTTTGCCTGGAAAATCTTTTTATTTTCCTTGATTATGTTGCGTATTGCTATTCAGATCATTACGAAGAGCAAAACTTTAATAAAGAGTTGATTGCAGGTAGAATTGAAAAGGCAAAGCAATCTAAAAAAGAAACTGCAGAAATCAAAGAGAAATACGAAAAAAATCAGCGGGAATTGGAAGAAAAAGAAATCAATCTTCAAAAGCTGATGAAAGAGAATGAATCTTTAAAAGAGGAATTATCGGCTAGAAGACAGGAGAAAAAAGCTGGCTATATTCCTAAGCCGTTGGATTTATCGGAATATGATACAAGAAAATTATATATAGATGCAATGGTGATGGATGCCGGATGGAAAGAGGGCAAGGATTGGCTGAATGAGGTAGCTATCCCGGGAATTCCGAGCAAATCAGGTAGTGGAAGGGCGGATTACGTTCTGTATGATGACAGAAACAGACCTTTAGCAATTATAGAAGCAAAATCAACCGGAAGAGGAGTAGAAGAAGGTCGTTATCAGGCAAAAGTATATGCGGATGCATTGGAAAAAGAGTATCATCGTAGGCCAGTTGTATTCCTGACAAATGGATTTGAGACGCACATTATTGACGGACAGTATCCGCAGAGAAAATGTTCAGGTATTTATTCTAAGAGAGACCTGGAAAAGTGGTTTAATTTGCAGTCAATGAAAACCGGATTGAGCCATATTTTGGTGAACAAGGAAATAGCAGGACGTTATTATCAGGAAGAAGCAATCAAGAGGGTATGTGAAAGCTTTGACCAGAAGAATCGTAGAAAAGCCTTGCTGGTAATGGCTACAGGAAGTGGTAAAACCAGAACGGTTATTGCTTTGTGTGATGTATTATTAAAGGCAGGCTGGGTGAAGAATATACTTTTTCTGGCTGATAGGACGTCATTAGTTACACAGGCAAAGAGAAATTTTGTAAATCTGTTGCCGAGTTTGTCATGCACAAATTTGGTAGAAGAAAAAGATAATTATTCTGCACATTGCGTATTTTCGACATATCAGACAATGATGAAATGCATTGATACAGTAAATGATAGTGAAGGAAAATTATTTACGTGTGGCCATTTTGATTTGCTGATTTGTGATGAAGCACATAGGTCTATTTATAACAAATATAGAGATATTTTCGATTATTTTGATGCACCGTTAGTGGGATTGACTGCAACACCCAAAGATGAGATAGATAAGAATACATATGGTGTTTTTGAACTGGAAAATGGTGTTCCTACATATGGTTATGATTTGGCACAGGCGGTTAAAGATGGTTATTTGGTGGATTATGTTTCGGTGGAAACAGAGCTAAAGTTTTTGACGCAGGGAATTGTATATGATGACTTATCGGAAGAAGATAAGGAGGAATATGAAGAAAAATTCGCTACAGATGATGGAAATATGCCGGACAGTATAGAGGCATCCGCTTTAAATACATGGATATATAATGAGGATACCATACGTCAGGTATTAAATATTCTGATGACAGAGGGAATTAAAATTGATTATGGACAGAAGATAGGAAAGACGATTATCTTTGCAAAAAATCATGCACATGCAGAAAAAATTTTGGAAGTATTTAATAAAGAATATCCCAATTTAATAGGTTATGCAATGGTAATTGATAACCGTATGTCATATGCACAGAATGCAATAGATGAATTTTCGGATGCTAGGAAGTTGCCGCAGATTGCAATATCAGTAGATATGCTGGATACAGGCATAGATGTTCCGGAAGTGTTGAATCTGGTATTTTTCAAAAAGGTAATGAGTAAGGCGAAATTTTGGCAGATGATTGGTCGTGGAACCAGATTATGTCCGGGATTGTTGGACGGCGAGGATAAGTCAAAATTTTATATATTCGATTTTTGTGGAAATTTTGAATTTTTCCGGATCAATAAGGGAAAAGCAACTGCAAACATGATTGCTTTGCAGGGAGCTATCTTTAATTTACAGTTTGAGATGACCTACAAATTGCAGGCAGCAGAATTTCAGCAGAAACGCTTGATTGCCTATCGCAATCACTTAGTAGGGCAGATGGCAGGAAAAGTGCGCGAAATACCGAGGGATAATTTCGCTGTAAAGCAGCATTTAAAGTATGTGGAATTATATTCGATAGAGGATAATTATCAGTCATTAACATTTGAGGACACATTGACAGTAAAAGAGGAAGTAGCACCTTTGATATTGCCTGAAAAGGACGAGGTAAATGCAATTCGTTTTGACGCACTGATGTATGGAATAGAATTGGCTTATTTACTTGGTGAAAAATATACCAGAGCAAGAGGTGATTTATTAAAGAAAGTAAATGGTATTGCAGGCGTAGCAAATATTCCTGAGATACAGGCGAAGACGGATCTAATCAATAAAATATTGCATACGGATTATGTTGAAACAGCAGATGTTGATGACTTTGAAAAGATACGTGAAGAATTACGAAATTTAATGAAGTACATTCCGAAAAACGTAGTAAGATATGATACCAATTTTGAAGATGATATTCTTACAATTGAATGGAATGAGGCAGAATTGGATGATGATCAGCTGAAAAACTACAAAGCAAAGGCGGAATATTATATTCGTCAGCATCAGGATAATATTGCTATTGCAAAATTGAAAACGAACAAACCTCTAACCAGTACAGATGTGGATACATTAGAAGAGATTCTTTGGAAAGAGATTGGAACAAAGAAAGATTATGAAACAGAATATGGCGAAAAACCTTTAGGAGAATTTGTGAGGGAAATCGTAGGTCTGGATATGAATGCTGCCAAAGAGGCTTTTTCGGAATATCTTAATGACACTAACATGGATAGTAGACAGATATATTTTGTGAACCAGATTGTCGAGTATATTGTTCACAATGGTATGCTGAAAGATTTATCTGTGCTTCAAGAATCTCCGTTTACAGATCAGGGAAGCATTGTGGAAATCTTTACAGATATGACAGTGTGGATGGGGATAAAGAGTGTGATTGATAGAATCAACGCAAACGCAGTGGCGTAAAGTGAGGAAAAATGAAAGGGAAGAAGCAAAAGGTAAAAAGTAAACCGGTACAAAACAATAATGAAACTAAAATATGTATACAAGATTTAGATGAAGAAAAATGGATATGCATGCAGGCAGAAGCCTATTATCGGGCAATGAAACGAATAGATAATGAAAACACTAAGAAACTGAGTGATAATGAAAATGTTGAGAAACAGACTAGTGATTCAGCGAATATAAAGTGTTTATATAAAATATTGTATGTTTTCAATTTTTTGCTATGGCCTTTTAAAATTTTCGGAAGAGTGAAATTAAAGGAAGGAGTTTATAATTTGCCTATTGTTTTTGCTGTTTCGTTGATTATGTGGTTTATAGGACTTATGTCTTGGCTATTCGGTTTATTATTAATACCATATTCAAAAATTTTAGGAAAAATCCCGTTTGATATTGCACTAGTTCCCGTAGCTATTATATCAGTTTTTATAGGTAGTATGTTAATTATTGGGGCGCGAGAATTTGAAAAAGAGGAAGATAACAATCAAATTTATGCATTTTCAGCTACGTTTTTGGCATTGGTAAGCTTGTGCGTAAGCATAGCGTCATTTTTTAGATAAGAAGGGAATTTGTATGACAAAAGAAATCAAATCCGAAGCCCATCTCACCACCTTTGAAGCCATCAGCATGATCGTCGGCAACAGCATCGGCACAGGTATTATCGCTGTCCCATATCTTGCGACGAAGAACAGTATGCTCGACGTCGTGTGGATGGTGCTGGTAGCTTATTGCGTGAACGTAATCCTACATCTGATCATTGCCGAATTGTCTTACAATAACGGTGGTGTCCAGTTGGTGAAAAGCTTTGAAGGCGAGCTGTTTCATGGGAAAATGAAGCAGATTTTCAGCTGGTGTGTGTTCGTGGTATACGGACTGGCAATCATGATCGGTGTCAGCGGCAATATCAACGGCGGCGCGCAGATCTTCGTGAACTGGTTCGGGATACCCTTTGTCCTGGCGCAGATATTGTATTATACAATCGCCGGTGCGGTCGTATTTATCGGTATGAAGGCGGTCGGCATTGCGCAAAAATATGCCGTTATTATCTTAATGGGTATCGTAGCGGTGATGACGGTCGGGACTTTTCTGCATCCGCTGAATTCCCTGCAGAGAGCAGATTTCCATTGGAACAATTTGCTGGCATTATACAGCATGGTGGTGTTCGCTACCTCTGCGAATCAGGCGGTGATCCAGGTAGTGAAGGGACTGGACGGCAATGTGAAGAAGATTCGCAGTTCCATCTTTATCGGTTTTGGACTTTCCTCAGTATTTGTCCTGATCGTGACGGGCACAGTATTGTTGGGCACGGAAGGCGCTTTGGAAAAAGAGCTTGCGTATATGCAGCTGGGAGAAAGTATCGGTACCTGGGCAGTGGTCTTGGCAGGTGTATTTTCCCTGTTTGCGCTGTTGACTACATTCTGGTCCAACACGCTGGCGCTGCGTGACGTCGTCCATGAACAGATCGGTATCGGCAACCGGATCAGCTGGCTGATCGCGACGGTTCCCTGCATCCTTTTTGCGATTTTCGGTGTGAACAGTTTTATCGTGTTGACCCGTATCATGAGTGGCGTCGTGGTGCTGGTGAGCATTATGCTGGTATTGACGTACGGCAAGTCGAGAAAAAAGGCAGGCAGCAGTCCTATCTGCGGCGTGATCGGCACGGTGCCTTTTCAGGTGTTGATGGTGATTTCCACGATTCTTTCTGCTGTGGGAGCATTGATTCCGTTAAGCTAAATGTAATGTTACTATTGCAGTAAGTTCGATGCGGCGGCTGGAATGATGCTGCATCAGAAAATAGATGTTTCTATTTGTAAGTTTTTAAAAATAAATGTGGTGCTGAATAATTACAAAAAAATAAAATGAAATAGAACAGAAAAGAGACTTCCTCATGTATACTTCCCCCAACTTCTGCATCCTGGATGAAGAGACATTTTCTCTTCGTATCCCGGATGACAGAGATTACAAAATTTTACAACTGACGGATCTGCACCTCGGTTTCGGACTTTTTTCCGGGAAAAAGGACAGGCTGGCGCTGTCTGCGGTCACGGAATTGATCCGCCGGACAAATCCTGATCTGATCGTCCTGACCGGCGACTCGGTGTTCCCGTTTTTCCCGAAAAGCGGCACAATGAATAACCGGAAGCAGGCACAGAAGCTGCTGGCATTTCTGGATGATTTTCAGATTCCGTATACATTTGTGTTCGGTAACCACGATTGTGAGATGGGTTCCACCTGCGACAAGGAGCAGCTCACCGATATTTTTTCCACAGGAAAATATGCTATTTTTACCAAAGGAAGATATGAACACAGCGCGAAGGATCCGATTGCCGGTGTGGGCA
The DNA here is from genome assembly GCA_934394665.1 of uncultured Acetatifactor sp. Lineage (GTDB taxonomy): Bacteria > Bacillota > Clostridia > Lachnospirales > Lachnospiraceae > Acetatifactor. The sequence continues at coordinate 5,835 of CAKRRS010000071.1, forward strand.
ATTTCGTGTTGAATCTGGTAGATAGTGAAGATCATCTTCTCTTACCGTTGATTATGCTCGATTCCAACATGTACGGCGACGGCTGGTTTTTCAGCGGATTTGATTGTATCCATGAGGATCAGACGGACTGGTGCATGGAGAAATTGCACGCCGGGAAAGTCCCTGCCATGGCCTTTTTCCATATGCCGCCTGCAGAGTTCAAGGAAGCTTATGAGAAGATGAAATTGGGTGACCATAGTGTCATTTACGAGCACGGCAGCATCGGAGAAAAAGATGAGTATTTCGGAATCTCGAACCGTACGCCGCATTTTTTTCAAAAAGCGGTGCATAACGGTCTGCTGAAATGGATCTTCTGTGGACACGATCATCTGAATACCTTGTCCCTGACGTATCAGGGCATCCGGATGACTTACGGAATGTCCATCGATTATCTGGGGTATTCCGGAATCGCGAAACAATACGTGCAGCGCGGAGCGACGCTGATCACCCGGAGACCGGATGGTGAGGTGGCAATCTCCATGGTGCCGCTGACGAAGGTGGTCTCTACAAGAGTGCGCGGAGAAAAATCGTAGAAATAAGAGAATCTTAGCTTTTATGTGTTTCAAACGAAAACGCCAGATGCAATATAAGAATGCGGTTGCAAATAAAGGATTTTACGAAACGGACAAGCAAATGCCATGGAAGCATATTACTATCAGAAAATGAACAAGCCCCAACAGGCGGCATATCACGCCATGCTGCAGGGCGTGACAGCACTATCGGATTCTTTTCAGTTACCAAGAATCTCAGCCGAGGAACTGTATGACGTATTTTTCCGGCTGCGGCTGGACCATCCGGAGATCTTCTGGCTGGTAAGCTATCGTTATAAATATTATCAGGATTCCCCCAACCTAATCTTCGAACCGGAGTATCTGTTTGATAAAAATAAGATCAGAGAGCACAGGAAAGCAATGCAGTCGAGGGTGGAAAAGCTGGTACGTCCTGCCGCAAAACTTACAGAATGGGAAAAGGAAAAGTATATTCATGATTTCATATGTGAAAATGTGACGTATGATAAGCTGAAAAAACCGTACTCCCATGAAATCATAGGTCCTCTGGGCCAGGGAGTGGGTGTCTGTGAGGGTATTGCCAAAGCCGTGAAAGTGCTCTGCGATGCGCTTGGGGTGTGGTGTGTGATCGTCATTTGTGGGAACAATCCCGAGAAGGGAATCAAGTACCGGCATACCTGGAACATTGTGCGGATCGGCGGACAGTACTATCACCTGGATGCTACCTTTGACAATACACTGGGCAAACATCAAGGGGATGAGGCCGCTTCTGCACAGATTCGCTACGATTATTTCAATCTGGGAGACAAGGCAATATTCCGGGACCACGAGCCGTTGATCGCACCGGCACCGGCCTGCCCGGACAACGATCATTTTTACTACAAAGAGAAAAAGCTCTCTTTTACCAAGACGGAGGAAGTATACAAGCGGGCACAGCAGATGGCAAAGAAGGGGAAGGCATTGATGTTCCAGTGGCGCGGCGGATATCTGACCAGAGAAGTATTACAGGAGCTGTTGGATCTGATCCGCAAGGCCGGAGAGGAACGACAGAAAACCGCCCGGATCAGTCTTAACTGGTCACAGGCGGTACTTCATTTTAGCTATGTGGAAAATGCCGGAATTCCGGAACCTGAGGTCATCATGGAAGAAGCCAATGAAGGAGAACAGTTCGATACCGGGGAATAAATGCCGATTATTTTAGGGCGCATTCCCTATACAAGGTATTGACAGCAAGCTTATATTCTCCGATATCTTTTGCCTTGCGGATTCTTTTTATATATTTTTCCGGTGTTTCAAAGCTGCTGCTTAAGAAGGTCCAGAGATCCTTCATCTTATACAGGGTGTTCGTATCACCGGACATGATTTCTTGATAACCGCACAGGAGAAGGTTGTGGAATTCCTTCAATACAGCCAGGCGTTCCGCAGTTTCCACGGCAGACTGCCCGGAAGACTTTAACTGCTGCAACAATCCCGGATTTTGCAGAATGCCCCGACCAATCATAACCGTATCGATCATGGGCAGTTTGTCCAGAATCCGGGTCAGTGATTCCGGGGAAGTAATGTCACCGTTATAGCATAGTGGACATTCCAGGAGATCGACGGCTTTGGCAAAAGCATCCAGATGTGGTGTCCCTTTGTAACCTTCGGACTGAAGCCTTGGGTGGATGATCAGTTCCTTCATAGGGAATTTCCGATAGATCTGAAGCAAAGTTGACCATTCATTCAGATCACTCATACCAATGCGTGTTTTGACAGAGATCGCCAACGGACATTTTTCAAAGATTTCATCCAGAAAAGCTTCTAGTTCCCTGGGGGTTCCTAAGAATCCTGCGCCCCGGTTCCGGGCTACTACGGTGCCGGAAGGGCAACCAAGGTTCAGATTGACTTCCTGATAGCCGTATCCGGCCAGCTGGTCTGCCAGAGACAGGAAATCTTCTGCCTTATTGGTAAGAATCTGTGGCACGGTATACATACCTGCATTATGTTCCGGCAGCACATCGCCACGCTCGCGGCTGTTCATGCGCCGGTTAGAGATAAACGGGGTAAAATATTTGTCCATGCCGCCGTAACAGCGGTTCCAACAGGTTCGAAAATGATAAGTGGTAAGCCCCTCCATGGGAGCAAGGTAATATTTCATAAAAAACTCCGGAATTAAAAAAATGTACTTTTGGTATTCCCATCATTATATATGGATAGAAGGAAAATTGCAAAGGAGAAACTGTGCTGACTGTGAAAAATGCATACGTCAGATTGAACGCATAAAATGAGGAGTGCCCAGACACCTTTCGGCGCCTGGGCTATTATGAAAAAATTTATCTTATATGCTTTGTTTGTTTGGAAGCGTTATCACTTCCTTGACTGTGATTAAAGTATACCAATGAATTATGAACAAATTATGAACATCATGTGAAAACTTAGTGAATATTACGAAAAACGCAAAAACTTAAAAAAGAAACTGTACAAATTGCACAAAAATAAAGAACGCCTAAAAATGCAGGATTCATGGGGTTTTAGTTGTATCTGTGAGATAAACATGATAAAATAAAAACGATATATGCAGAGAAAATGCCTCATTGCAGAAAAATTTTTGTATATATTTTGTAGCGATTCAAAGTTTGACAGGTATCATTAAATGTTCGTTGGGTGCAGTATTCGTAAGAAAGTTTGATGATGCTCATAAGACTGAGGGAACTTTGGATGTAAACAGTTCACAAGAGGGACAAACATGTTTGGAGGAAGATGGATGGATACTTTTATGGATAAACTTGCACAAAAGCTCAATGCGCAGGAAATGATCAAAGCGAATTCCGCAGCGGATGCGGAAGAGATGGATCAGTTGAAGAGCCAGTTGCGGGAATACGATGAATGTCTGGCGCAGATGCAGCAGGTTAATAAGGAACTGAAGGCAATCAATCAGGAGATGGAGCGCCTGATGGCTGAGACCATTGCTCCGGAAGTGACAAAGCTGTCCGAAGAAGGTGCGGCAGCTATGATCAGACTGAAAGAGGAGAGCGCAGCTGTCCTGAACAAGCAACAGGAGGAAAATACTGCTAAGTTACAGGAACTTGTGCAGGAGTACACGGCGAAGCTGGAAGCGATTCAGCAGAGCACCGAGGCACTTGAAGAACTGAAAAATCATCTTGATGAAAAGCTGAATAACGGTGAAGAGAGCGTCCATAAGGAATGCGTCAAAGTATACCGCAACGTACAGGCTGCCGTAGTTGAGGAAAATGAAAAGCAGACCGAAGCAGTGGTAGCCGGTATCAAGGCAGGACTGAACGGAAAACTGAACGGTGTCATGGGTGTGTCCATTGCGGCATTGGTAGTTGCGATTGCGGATGTGGTAATCCATGTACTGAATATCCTTCATGTCTTTTAAATGGAAGTAATCTGGGGTATAAGCAAACGAATTATCCCGACAGGTGAAGCGTGTAAAAAGGGTGGGATTCGCGTCATAATGAGTATAAGAGATCCGGAAGGTTATTTACGGACTTTAACAGAAATGAGGTCATAGAGTATTCATGGGAAAAGAACTTTGGAAACCGGGGAATATGTTATATCCCCTTCCGGTTGTCATGGTAAGTCTGGCAGATCGGGATGGGCGCCCCAATATTATCACCGTGGCCTGGGTAGGTACGGTATGTACGAATCCGCCGATGGTATCGATCTCTGTCCGGCCGGAGAGATATTCCTATCCGATTTTGAAGGAGACCGGAGAGTTCGTCATCAATCTGACAACGAAAGAACTGACTTTTGCCACGGACTATTGCGGTGTCAAAAGCGGTCGTGACGTGGATAAATTCAAAGAAATGGGCTTGACTGCCATTCCTGGATCACAGGTGAAAGCGCCTATGATCGGGGAAAGTCCCGTCAATATCGAATGCAAAGTAAGGCAGGTACTTCCTCTGGGATCCCACGACATGTTCCTGGCAGATGTGGTTGCTGTCCATGCAGATGAAAAATACATGGATGAGAATCACAAGTTCCACTTAGAACAGGCAGACCCCATCATTTACTCCCACGGATCCTATTTCGGGTGCGGAGAATTACTGGGAACCTTCGGATACAGCGTGCGCAAAAAATAACTTGACGTTTTTGCAAGGGTTGGGTATGATTAAGTATCATAAATAAAAATATTTACTACGAAGAAGTAGCATCAGACAAAAATGTCTGGTGCTTTTTTCATTTTTTGCAAATGTGATTCTGAATTATTGCCATTTTTATGATGCAGATAAAATATCTGGGAAAGTCTGGGTGAAGCGTATGACACAGATAGACAAAAACATAGCATGTAATCTGAAGAGAATCCGGAAGTCGAAAAACATGAGCCTGGATATGCTGGCAGAGCGCACCGGTGTCAGCAAAAGCATGCTGGGGCAGATTGAGAGGGGAGAATCCCATCCCACGGTTTCTACGATCGGGAAAATCGTGGAAGGATTAAAGGTGCCGTTTGAACAGCTGATCTATGACAGAAAGGAGATCATGGTGATGCCCTCCCCGGAGGAAGCTCCGGTGTTCAAGGCAAGAGAGGGAGAGTACCGGATCTATGTGATGCTCCCTTATGATGCGGGCAGGAATTTCGAGATTTATCAGGGAGAGCTCGCCCGGAACGCCAGGATGGAAAGCGAATCCCACGGAGAACAGACATGGGAGTATCTGACCGTGGTATCCGGAGAGATCGAGCTGGTGCTGGAGGATGGCAGTTTCCTGGTGAAAACGGGCAGCTCGCTTTATTTTGCCTGTGACCGCAGACATACCTATCGCAATATCGGCGAGTCGAAAGCGGTACTCAACATGATTATTACCACGCAGCGTTAGAAAAAACAGCTTTAGAGAAAACGTCCCCGTTTGATGGCGTCTTTGCCGTATTTTGTGCGGATGTCATCCAGTGCGGCATCGAGTTTTTTCTGTTTTTCGGAGCGCGGCGCCGCAAAGTCGAAGAGGCTGAGTTGGACCGGTTCGTCTTCCGGTACAAGTTTCGAAGTACGGACGCCCAACAGGCGGATCGGCGAAGCGTCCCACAGTTCGTCAAACAGGGCACAGGCATTTTCATACAGAAGGTTCACGGAAGCAGTGGGCACGTCTAACGGCATCTGGTGAGAAACATTCCGGAAATCACTGTAACGTATTTCCGTACAAATCTGTCCTGCCAGTTTGTGAGACGCGCGTAAACGCCTGCCTACGGATTCACAGAGGGACAGCAGTACTTTGTAGGCTTCTTCTTTGGTCAGAGCGTCGTTGCCAAGCGTCGTCGAATTGCCGATTCCTTTTGCTTCGGAACGCTCCACCGTTACCGTGGAAGGATCAATGCCGTTGGCATATTGCCACAGGCTGCGACCGTGACTTTTCAGGTGTGCTTCCAGAATCGAGGGATCAGTACATGCAAGGTCACCGATGGTGAGAATCCCAAGCTTGTGAAGGGTTTCGGCACTGGAACGCCCACAGGTGAACAGATCCGATACGGGGAGCGGCCACATCTTCTGTCTAATCTCTCTATAATATAAGGTATGTGTCTTATCCGGTTTTTCAAAATCCGAAGCCATCTTGGCCAGTACTTTTCGATCGGAAATCCCCACATTTACAGTAAATTGAAATTTTTCAAATACGGAGCTCCGGATATATGCGGCAGCTGCTTCGGGAGAAGCGTAATTCCCGGCAATGGGCGTATAGTCCATGTAACATTCGTCGATGCTGACCTGTTCGATATCGGGACAGATAGCGGAGAGGTGTTCCATAAGCTGCCGGCTCTTTTCTCGGTACATATTATGATTCGGAGCAGCCATGACCAGATTCGGACATTTGCGCAGGGCATTGACCACAGGCTCACCGGTGGTGATTCCAAAGGCTTTGGCAGGGATGGATTTGGCCAGGACGATACCGTGACGGGTGGAAGTGTCGCCGCCGACAATCGCCGGAATGGTGCGCAGATCCACAGAATTGCCCTGCTGCAGCTTATCCAGAGCCGTCCAGCTTAAAAAAGCGGAATTCACATCAATATGAAATATGATCGGGTCGTTCACGCGGCGTCCTCCTTTCCGTTTCTTTTACGCTCATTATATCACGATTCGCATCTTCGATGCTCTACGCTGCGTTGCAGCTATCGTGATCTAATTCGCCGTTCGCCAGAAATCTGCCAGCAGCTTTCTGGCTCTCTTGCGCTCATTATATCATAAGCTTGCAGTGCATCCCGGAAACACGTTGTGTTCCCGGGATGTCCGGGCTTCGCCCTATTGTCCCCACATATTACACAATATTGCCTGCAAGCAGTCATATTGTGTAATACGTGTGACCACACTGCTCATTGCCTACGCTCATTATATCACAACAATTCGCAAAAAGAACATATATTCTTTCTTTACAAGGTATATAAATGCTGTTAGAATCTATATGTTACAAAGTTATTACAGCAGTCCCAAAGCGAAGTGCCAAATAAGCGGCATGTGCATTGCAGGAACATGGTACAAAGCATGACGTGGGATCTGTGAGAAAACGTTTTGAAAAAGGTATACAGTTCGCCTTGCACGGGCATACTGTTTGCAGATACGATAGATCGAGAAGGAATCAATGAAGAAACTGACAGCTTACTCTAAAAGAGTAAAATATACATATGTGAAAACGACGCTGGCAACACTTTTTGTGAGCCTGTTTTTCCTGAAAGGATATGCTGCGTTTGAAAAAACCGGAGAGAATTATTTTCATGTGTTCTTGAATGGCAATGAGATCGGAACGGTCGGCGAGGCCGACAGAGCGGAGCAGCTTTTACAGGAAGCCAGAAGAAATATTGCCTCCCAGAGCGATGATATGATTTTCATGGATGCGGATCTGAAATTGGTCGGCGAGGAAGTACTGTGGGGCACGCTTGATAACGAGGATTCCATGCTGGCGGGAATGGAGAGAGAACTGGAAAGCAGCATTCGTGAGACTTCCCACAGGTCTTATACCATGAAAGTGAATGAATACATGGTCAACCTGGCAAGTGTGGAGGAAGTCAAATCTCTCCTGCAGGCGGCTGTGGACAAATATGATACCGAAGGGAAATTCAGCGTGGATCTGATGCATGATGCGCAGAAGGAATTTAACGTGCTGACCACGGAAGTCGTGAACAGGCAGGAGCTGACTGCACAGGAGGAACAGAAGGAAGAAGCCATCTATGCGGGCGGTGTGCAGACAGCACTGGATCAGGCAGGTTCCCAGGCAGAGCAGCAGGGCGAGAAGGATTTCGAGGATTATGATCTGGGTCTGATGACCATGGATTTTGCGGAAAAAGTGGAAATCGTTGAGACCTATCTGCCCGAGAGTATGTTGACACCGTTAGATCAGGCTGTGGAAGATGTGATCAAGGATCAGGAGACACCCGGAGAGTATGAAGTAGTCAGCGGTGATACCCTGTCCGAGATTTCTATTAAGGTCAATATTCCTATCGATCAGATCATTGCCATGAACAGCGAGACACTGACGGACGAGAATTCCACGATCCGTGTAGGGGACAAGCTGATCATTACCGTGCCGGAACCGGAGCTGTCCGTAGAACGTATGGAACAGAATTATTATGAAGAAATCTATGATGCGGACGTAATTTACGTGGATAATGATTCCTGGTATACGACGCAGACGAAGATTTTGCAGCAGCCTTCGGCAGGATTCCGCCGTGTGGTTGCGGATGTTTCTTATCTGAATGACAGAGAAGTCACGAGAGATATTTTAAAAGAAGAAGTAGTCATGGAGGCAGTTCCCAAGATTGTGGAGCGCGGTACCAAGATTCCTCCTACCTATATCAAGCCGATTTCCGGCGGCCGACAGACTTCCGGTTTCGGACGCAGAAAAGCACCGACCAAGGGAGCCAGCAGCTATCATAAGGGTGTGGATTGGTCAGTTCCTACCGGAACTGCAGTATTTGCATCCTGTGGCGGAACAGTTGCCAAAGCCGGATGGGGAAGCGGATACGGATATTGTGTCTACATCAACCACGAGGACGGCAGACAGACCAGGTACGGACACCTGAGCAAGGTGTTAGTAAAAGCGGGACAGACGGTAAAACAGGGAGAACGTATTGCACTGAGCGGTAACACCGGCGTAAGTACGGGACCTCATCTTCACTTTGAGATCCTGATTAACGGCAGCCAGGTGAACCCGTTAAAATACCTGAATTAGGGCGCTGTATTTACAAATGCCCCAAAATGTGGTATAAGTGCATAAGAAGGTTTTTCTGATCTGAGAATGACAGAGGTAAGAAACAATGGAACAATACGCAATTAAAGGCGGTAATCCATTAGTCGGAGAAGTAGAAATAGGAGGTGCCAAGAACGCGGCACTTCCTATTCTTGCTGCCTCCGTAATGACGGATGAGACTGTTTATATAGAGAATATGCCGGATGTAAGAGA
>CAKRRS010000072.1 GCA_934394665.1 uncultured Acetatifactor sp.
TTCAAATATATTTAATGTACGGCAGCGACTATTACTTGGAAGTTTTAGAACCACAGAACTCCCGGAAGGCATTCTGTCCGTTCCGGGAGTTCGTCTCTTTGCTTGATTTTAATTAACTCTCAAGTTACTTCGACAACTTTTCTCAATAACCATTTCCCCTATTGACAAATCACACAATCCTTACTATAGTGTTCCTGTAAAGAACTACTAAAGGAGTCGCAATGGAAGAAGCAGCAATCATAGAACAACTTACCCTGTTCGGCCTGAGCAGGCAGGAAGCAACGATTTATCTGTGTCTTTTGAAAAATGAGGAATTGACCGGATATGAGGTGGCGAAGCTGACGGGAATCTCCAGATCCAACGTGTACAATGGCCTGGCTTCTCTGGTGGAGCACGGTGCGGCTTATGTGATGGAAGGTGCAGCTTCTAAGTACCTGGCGGTAGCTCTTCCGGAATTTTGCGAGAACCGGATCCGTTATCTGATGACCGTAAAGGAACGCCTGGAGGCGGATGGTCCTAAGAAGACATTACCCAGAGAAGGCTACATCACGATTGAAGGTTACGGGCATATCTGTGACAAGATCCGTCACATGATCCTGGGAGCAGAGAAAAGAATTTATTTTTCCGCATCTGGAGATTTTCTGGAGAAATGGGCAGAGGAAATCAGAGCACTGGTGAAAGCAGGGAAAAAAGTAGTTCTGATCTCAGAGGACAATAAGGAATTATTTTCCGGGGAAGAACAATTGCAAAATGGCATAACGGAATACCGGGTGCCGGAGCATTTCAGAGAACCGGAGGAGGAAGAACAGCAGACAGATCAGATCCGCTTAATTATTGATTCCGAATATATCCTTACCGGTGCGGTGACTGGGAAAAGCAGTGATGCCTGCCTCTACAGCGGCCAGAAAAATTTCGTCAGGGTATTCAAGGATGCGATGCGCAATGAGATTGCACTGATTAAAATCGCACAGAACGAATAATGCTAAAAACGCATTCCTAAGTGGAAGAATGGGCATGCGTTCAAATAAATTACAGAAACAGAAAGGAATAGTAAAATGAGTATCAGAGTCGCAATTTTAGGTTATGGTAATTTAGGAAGAGGAATGGAGTGTGCAGTAAAGCAGAACGACGATATGGAGCTGGTGGCAGTATTCACCAGAAGAGATCCTGCCACTGTGAAGACGTTGACCGGTGTAACGGTATATCATGCAGATCAGCTGATCCCTATGCAGGATAAGATCGATGTCCTGGTATTATGCGGAGGCTCTGCAACCGATCTGCCCAAACAGACTGCAGAGTATGCAAAGTATTTTAACGTGGTAGACAGCTTTGATACCCATGCAAAGATTCCCGAGCATTTTGCACAGGTAGATGCCGCAGCAAAGGAAGGCGGCAAAGTGGCTATGATCTCCGTAGGCTGGGATCCCGGTATGTTCTCCCTGAACAGACTGTATGCCAATGCGATCCTTCGTGACGGCAGTGACTATACCTTCTGGGGCAAAGGCGTCAGCCAGGGACATTCCGATGCCATCCGCCGTATCCCCGGAGTAAAAGATGCCAAGCAGTATACCATTCCTGTAGAAGCTGCACTGGAAGCTGTCAGAAACTGTGAGAATCCTGTTCTGACCACCAGACAAAAGCATACCAGAGAATGCTTCGTAGTTGCGGAAGAAGGTGCTGACAAAGCAAAGATCGAAGAGCAGATTAAGACCATGCCCAACTATTTTGCAGATTACGATACTACTGTACATTTCATCACAGAGGAAGAACTGCAGAGAGACCATGCAGGCATTCCTCACGGCGGATTTGTACTTCGTACCGGCAAGACCGGTTTAAACGGCGAGCACAATCATGTGATCGAGTATAGCTTAAAACTGGATTCCAATCCGGAGTTTACCTCCTGTGTTCTGACTGCTTATGCCAGAGCGGCTTATCGCATGAATCAGGAAGGTCAGAAGGGCTGTAAGACTGTATTTGATGTAGCACCCGCTTATCTGAGCACCCTGACACCCGAGGAAATGAGAAAAACATTGCTGTAAGAAATAGATAATTCAGAGGAGACATTTATGGAAAAAAAGGCATTTGTTACCAAAGAAATAATCGAAAAGATCACAGAAAAATATCCCACCCCGTTTCACATCTATGATGAAAAGGGAATCCGTGAGAATGCAAAAGCACTGAAGGAGGCATTTGCATGGAATAAAGGCTACAAGGAATTTTTCGCAGTAAAGGCAACCCCCAATCCTTTTCTGATCAATATTTTAAGAGAATATGGCTGCGGCTGCGACTGCTCCTCTCTGACAGAGCTGATGCTCAGTCATGCCATGGGAGTGAAGGGGGAGGATATTATGTTCTCCTCCAATGATACCCCGGCGCATGAGTTCGAGTATGCGGCAAAGATCGGTGCGACCATCAATCTGGATGATATTACCCATATTGATTTTCTGGAGAAGACGATCGGGTATCTGCCAAAGACCTTGAGCTGCCGTTATAATCCCGGCGGATATTTTTCCATCAGCAACAATATCATGGATAACCCCGGCGACGCAAAATACGGTTTCACCACAGAGCAGATGTTTGAGGGATATAAGATCCTGAAAGCAAAGGGCGTGGAGAAATTCGGTATTCATGCGTTCCTGGCAAGCAATACGGTAACAAATGATTATTATCCGACTTTGGCGCGTGAACTGTTTGAACTGGCAGTGAAGCTGAAGGAAGAAACCGGTGCACATATCACGTTTATCAACCTGTCCGGCGGTATCGGCATCCCTTATCGTCCCGATCAGGAGCCCAATGATATCAAGGCAATCGGCGAAGGCGTGCGCAAAGTATATGAAGAAGTACTGGTACCGGCAGGCATGGGAGATGTGGCTATTTACACAGAACTTGGCCGTTACATGATGGCTCCTTACGGTCATCTGGTAACACAGGTCATCCATGAGAAACATACCCATAAGGAATACATCGGTGTGGATGCCTGTGCAGTCAATCTGATGCGTCCCGCGATGTACGGCGCTTATCATCATATTACGGTGCTTGGCAAAGAGAACGAGCCCTGCGACCACAAATATGATGTGACAGGATCTCTGTGCGAGAATAATGATAAATTTGCCATTGACCGCATGTTGCCGAAGATCGATATCGGAGATTATATTGCAATCCATGATACCGGTGCGCACGGTTTTGCCATGGGCTACAATTATAACGGTAAGTTAAAATCTGCAGAACTTCTGCTTAAAGAGGACGGCAGCGTGGAGATGATCCGCCGCGCCGAGACTCCGAGAGACTATTTTGCGACATTTGACTGCTTCGATATTTATAACAAAATTGATTTTGATGCATAATGTGATGAGTGAAAATAAATTTTTCAGCTGTGGGTTTATGTCTGCTTCGGGCAGGCGTAAACCCATTATGCGTCAAAAGTGAACGTAGAAATGAGGATTTTTTATGAAGTATCCGAAAAAATTACAGCAGGGAGGAACCATCGGATTCGTAGCTCCTTCCTTTGGCTGTCAGATAGAACCTTATTACAGTGCATTCGGCAATGCACAGAAGAAATTCCGGGAAATGGGATACCGGCTGCAGTTGGGACCGAACTGTTATGTGGGAGAGGGCATCGGTATCAGTAACACCCCGGAAAAATGCGGACAGGAACTGACGGAATATTATTGCAGTGCAGGTAATGACTGTCTGATCTCCTGCGGTGGCGGCGAACTGATGTGTGAGACTATGAGCCACGTGGATTTTGAGCGCCTGAAAGCTGCAGAACCGAAGTGGTACATGGGATATTCCGACAATACGAACATGACGTATCTACTTGCAACCATTTGTGACACGGCATCTGTTTACGGACCTTGTGCGGCGGCTTTCGGCATGGAACCATGGCATGCATCCCTGAAGGATGCTTTTGGTATCCTGACAGGTGAGACTGCGCAGGTGCAGGGGTACGACAAATGGGAAAAGGAATCTCTGAAAAATGAGGAGAATCCTCTGGTGCCTTACAACACGACAGAACCGCGTGTGCTGAAAAACTATGTGGGGAATCAGCCGGCAGCACCTAACCGGGAGATTCGCTTTTCCGGAAGATTATTGGGCGGATGCATGGACTGCCTGGTAAATCTATTGGGAACACGTTTTGATAAAACGGCGGATTTTCTGGAAAAATATAAAGAAGACGGGATCATCTGGTTTCTGGAATCCTGCGATCTGAATGTCTTTGCCATTCGCAGGGCCATGTGGCAGATGGAAGAAGCAGGGTGGTTTCGTTATGTGAAGGGTTTCCTGATCGGAAGACCGTTATGCTTCGGACAGGAGATGATGGGATTAGACCAGTACGGGGCAATTCTTGCCGTGGCGGGAGAGAAGAAGGTTCCCGTGATCATGGATACGGATCTGGGACATCTGGCACCGATGATGCCGATCGTCACCGGAAGCCTGGCAGAAGTGCAGGTGTTGGATAATGATATTACCGTTAATTATCGTTTTGAATGAAAAATTGCCCCCACTGAAAAAGGCTCACCCCGAAGGGAGAGCCTTTTTGCACAGGTGCATTTTGCATCACCTATCTATTAGCAGCCGAAATTAAAGTAGCCGCAGAATGCATTCAACCACTGGGAACAGTTAATGAATTTGAAACACATACTTTCTTCCTCCTTTTCCTGTCTCGCCGGTACAGCGGTCTCTTCATAGAATCCAATCCATAGAACCGCGTACCCTGTTGTCGGTTACGTCTGTGTTAGCTAAGCACAAATGCATTGTAACAATTTCGTAACATTTAATCCATAGGAGATGATTGGCAAAAAAATAGAAAAATGAGGGAATAGGGAAAAGTGAAATCGGAAAAAGAAACAGAAGGAACATGAGATAATAAGAGATAGGGGAGAGGCAAAAAAAGAAAGCGCAGGACCAACTGATTCTGCGCTTACTGCCGGCAATGGGACTTGAACCCATACGGTGTTGCCACCAACAGATTTTGAGTCTGCCTCGTCTGCCATTCCGACACGCCGGCAAAGCAAACACTCACAACGGATTTCATTCTATCATAGTTTGAATTTTTTGACAAGACTTTTTTTATAGAATCTGACTACTATTTTTCTAGTCTTTTTCCACAAGATGTTGTATAGTAGATATGTATGGGTATCAAAAACAGCCTATCGTGATTGCACAAAACGGGGTGGAAGCATGAATTGCAAAGAATTTGAAAAAAATATTCCTGATTTCATTGCCGGAAAACTGGATTTTCTGTCACTGCAGGAATTCGGGGAGCATATGCGGGAATGTTCCGGATGTAAGGAAGAACTGGTGATTCAGTTCCTGGTGACAGAAGGTATGCAGAGACTGGAAGACGGTGACGCTTTCGACCTGCAAAGGGAACTGGAAATACGGCTTGCGGAGGCAAAACGCAAGGTGAGATTCCACATGGCTTTTTTGAAAGTCGGTGCAGTACTGGAAGTCATTGCTGTGATTTTTCTCATGGGATTTTTAGGCTGGATCATTGCATAGGAGAGAGTATGAGTCAGAAATTAGTATTGATCGACGGTCATAGTATTTTGAACAGAGCGTTTTACGGAGTGCCGGATCTGAGTAATGCGGAAGGTCTGCATACAAACGCAATCTATGGTTTTTTGAATATTATGTTTAAAATATTGGAAGAAGAGAAGCCGGAGTATCTCGCAGTTGCTTTTGATGTGCATGCCCCGACTTTTCGCCATAAAATGTATGAGGCCTATAAGGGGACGAGAAAACCCATGCCGGAGGAACTGAAGGAACAGGTGCCGGTGATGAAGGAAGTCCTGAAAGCCATGCAGATTACGATCATGGAGCAGGCAGGACTGGAGGCGGATGACATTCTGGGGACACTTGCAAAGAAGGCGGAACAGGCAGGGATGGAAGTGTCACTGGTATCCGGTGACAGGGATCTTCTGCAGATCGCGACAGACCACATTAAGATCCGCATTCCGAAGACGAAGCAGGGCAGAACCGAGATCGAAGATTATTATGCAAAAGATGTACAGGCGGCTTATCAGGTGACGCCCTTACAGTTTATCGAACTGAAGGCACTGATGGGAGATACTGCCGATAATATTCCCGGGGTTCCGAAAGTCGGAGAGAAAACGGCACAGGCACTGATGGTGGAATACGGCTCATTAGACAATATTTATGCCCATGTGGATGAAATTTCCAAGAAAAGTATCAGAGAGTCGCTGATTGCGCATAAAGATCTGGCGGATTTGAGTAAGACGCTGGCGACCATTAAGACGGACTGCAATCTGCAGTTGGATTATGAAAAAGCAAAGGCAGAAGGATTTTATACCCCGGAGGCTTATACGTTATGTAAGCGTCTGGAATTCAAAAATCTGTTGACCAGATTTGAGAAGGATGCTGCTGCCACGGACGGAAAAATTGCGGAGACCTTCCGCTGCTGCAAGGACAAGCAGGAATTTTTACTTATGTTAGAGAAGGCGGAAAAGCTTTCACAGGTGGGACTATGGCTTCTGACGGAACAGAAAGCGGAGTCCAAACAGGAGCAGCTGTTAAGCGTTGCACTTTCTCTGTCGGATGAAGAGACCGTATGTTATGCACCGAAGATGGAAGAAGAACCGCAGGGGCAGTTAAGTCTGTTTGAAGAGGTGCGGGAGACAGTGGATGAGACTGCAGAGATCGTCTCGGCAGTACGCCGGTTTTCCGGTGCAGATAACCGCATGATCGGTACCTTTGATGTGAAGCGACAGTATGACTATCTGGATCAGCGTACCACGACTCATTATTTTGATGTACTGATTGCCGCTTATTTATTGAATCCTCTGAAAAATGATTATGATCCGGAAGCCATTGCATCCGAACACTTAGGACTTATGATCCCCGGCAGGGCAGAAATTTTCGGGAAAAAGGATCTGAAAACGCTGCTTGCGGAAGATCCGGAGAAAGCAATGGAATACGCCTGCTACGGCGCCTATATTTCCAGAAAAGGAATTTCCGTGCTTACAGAGAAGCTGGAAGCAAGCGATATGCGGAAACTGATGGAAGAGATAGAGATGCCGCTGTCACTGGTACTCTATGATATGCAAAAAGAGGGTGTGGCCGTTAAGCGGGAAGAACTGAAAGCCTACGGAGATGCCCTGGTTGCCAGAATTGATGAATTGGAGAGGTCAATTCATGAACAGGCAGGCTGTGATTTTAACATCAATTCGCCGAAGCAGCTGGGAGAGGTATTGTTTGAGACCATGCAGCTTCCGGGTGGGAAAAAGACGAAAACAGGCTATTCCACGGCAGCAGATGTGCTGGAAAAACTGTCCGGGGAGCACAAAATCGTCCGGGAGATTCTGGAGTATCGCGGTCTGACCAAATTGAAGTCCACCTATGCTGACGGACTGACAAACTATATTGAAAAAGACGGCAGAATTCATACGAGTTTTAACCAGACGATCACAGCCACGGGACGTATCAGTTCCACGGAGCCGAATCTGCAGAACATTCCCATGCGTATGGAATTGGGAAGGCAGATCCGGAAAGTATTTGTCCCCAGAGAGGGCTATGAATTTATGGATGCGGATTATTCCCAGATCGAACTGCGTGTCCTGGCGCATATGTCCGGAGATGAACAGCTGATCGATGCCTACAGACAGGAAGAGGATATTCACCGCATTACGGCATCCAAAGTATTCCATACGCCGTTTGAGGAAGTCACGGATACGCAGAGACGGAATGCAAAAGCGGTGAACTTCGGTATCGTCTACGGCATCAGTTCCTTCGGTCTGAGCCAGGATCTGAGCATCAGTAAAAAGGAAGCTGCGCAGTATATTGAACAATATTTTGCAACGTATCCTAAAGTAAAGGAATTTATTGATAAGCTGGTTGCAGATGCAAAAGAAAAAGGATATACGGAGACGATGTTCGGCAGAAGACGTCCGATTCCGGAATTGTCATCTTCGAATTTCATGCAGAGATCTTTCGGAGAGCGTGTTGCCATGAATGCACCGATTCAGGGAACGGCTGCAGACATTATCAAAATAGCCATGATCAAGGTATGGAAGGCTCTGAAGGAAGAGGGACTGAAATCCCGTCTGATCTTACAAGTGCACGATGAACTTTTGATTGAGACGGCGCTGGAAGAAGAAGCACGGGTAAGAGAAATTCTGGCAGAGAACATGAAGTCCGCGGCAGATCTGGCGGTGACACTTGAGATCGATCTGCACACGGGAAAAGACTGGTACGAGGCAAAATAAATGCGATTTATAGGAATTACCGGCGGCGTCGGTGCCGGCAAAACGGAGATTTTAAAATATATCGGACAGCATTATAAATGCGAGATTTATCTGGCGGATGATATCGGACATAAAGTGAAAGAGCCGGGCACGGAAGGCTACGCGGCGCTGGTGGAGCTGCTTGGCAGTAAGATTCTGGATACAGACGGACAAATCAACAAAACTGCGATGGCTGCAAAGATTTTTGCGGATCCCAGGCTGCTTACAAAGGTAAATGAGATCATTCATCCGGCGGTGAAAAAATATCTTGCCGATCGCTTTGCGGAGGCAGGAAGACGCGGTGATGTGGAACTGTTTTTCGTGGAGGCGGCGCTTCTGATCGAGAACGGATTCGGCGAAGTCGTGGATGAAATGTGGTATATCTATGCAAGGGAAGATGTCCGCAGGAGAAGACTTTCCGCAAACAGAGGATATTCTCAGGAGAAAATCGAGAGAATCCTATCCTCGCAATTATCGGAAGAAGAGTTTCGGAAAAATTGTGACTTTGTGATTGATAACAGTGACAGTCTGGAAGACAGTTACAGACAGATCAGACAGAAACTGGAGGCTTATACATGGAGGGAGTAAAGGAAAAACAGGGACAGCTGGTATTCGGCCTGGATATCGGTACGAGAAGTATAGTCGGTACCGTGGGATATTTAAACGCAGGAAAATTCCATGTGCTTGCGCAGTGTTCTCAAGAGCATGAGACCAGAGCCATGCTGGATGGTCAGATTCATGATATCGGTAAGGTCGCAGAGACCATATCCCGGGTGAAGGAGCAGTTGGCAGAGAATCTGGGCAGAGAGCTTACAGATGTCTGTATTGCGGCGGCAGGTCGTGTCCTCAGAACAGTAACGACCTATGTGGAACATACCTTTGAGAACGAACGCGAGGTGACTAGGGAAGATGTCTATGCCCTGTGTACCATGGGCGTCGAAAAGGCATACGAAGAGTTCCAAAACAGTAACCTTGACACGGATATGAAGTTTTATTGCGTGGGCTATACGCCGATGCGTTATTATATGAACGGCTATCAGATGGGAAATCTGGAAGGACACAAAGCGAAAACCATTGCCGTGGATTTGATCGCTACGTTCCTTCCTGATGACGTGGTGGACGGATTGTATAAAGCGGTGGAAACCGCAGGACTGCATGTGGCAAATCTGACACTGGAGCCGATTGCCGCCATTCAGGTGGCCATTCCGGAAAAATTCCGTATGCTGAATATGGCGTTGGTGGATGTCGGTGCGGGAACCAGCGATATTTCTATCACAAAAGAGGGGACGATCACGGCTTACGGCATGATCCCCGTGGCAGGAGACAGCCTGACGGATATTCTGGTGCAACATTGCCTCGTGGAATTCGAAGTGGCAGAACAGATCAAGAGAAAATGCAGAACCCAGGAGATCATTGAATATGAAGATATCATGGGATTACCGCAGACAATTACCGCAAGTGAAGTGTTGGAACTGTTAGATCCCGAGATTGACAGGATGACCCAGATGGTATCGGATACGATCAAGGAGCTGAACGGAGACAAACCGGTGAGTGCAGTGTTCGTTGTCGGCGGTGGCGGCATGGTGCCCGGATATACCGAGAAACTGGCTGCCAAGCTTGGCATTGTGAAAGAACGTGTGGCCATCCGCGGACAGGAAGTCATGCAGACGATTGTATTCGAACTGGAAAATGCGAGAAAAGATGCCATGATGGTAACACCGATCGGTATCTGCTTAAGCTATTATGTACAGAGCAACAATTTTATCTTTGTAGAATTTAACGGTGAGAGAATCAAGCTTTACGATAATGGAAAACTGTCTGTGACGGACGCAGCCATGCAGACACAGTTCCCGAACGACCGACTGTTCCCCAGAAGGGGAGAAGCGCTGCTTTTTACCGTAAACGGTAAGACACGTATGGTCAGAGGTGAGCAGGGTGAGGCAGCAGTCATCCGTGTCAATGAAGAAGAAGCGGATATGTATACCAAGGTACATAACGGAGACCGTGTTGTGGTGACACCGTCTACGGAAGGTGCGGCAGCAGTACTGGAACTTGGAAAACTTCCGGAACTTGGAGATGCCTTGCAGGTCTATGTCAACGGTAAACAGATCAGCCTGCCGAAGACGGCACAGGTCAACGGACAGAGAGAAAATGAATTTTACCGGATCTGTCAGAATGATGATATCAGGATTCAGAATTCCTATACGGTGAGAGAGATTGCGGAATTCCTGGATGTGACTTTGGGGGAAGATATCAAAGTCAATGACACGGCGGCACAGCCGGATACCAGAGTATATGAGCATTTCACGGTAAGCTGGGATATGGAGAAGCCGCTGCCTGAGGAGAGCGTCTTCGATAAAATAACTGAGTCTGAGGAAAAATCGGAAGATCTTAGTGAAGAGAAAGAGGCTCGAATTCAGAAAGAAACGATTAAGGCGGCGTATTCGAGCGATTCTTTGTCAAAAAATACAATGGCAAAGTCAGAAACAAACGGCATGTCAGTAGGAACATCCGGTATAGCGATAGGGACAGAACATACGCAGGCAGGTACAGAAACAGTGTCAGAGAGCTCACAAATAACCGGGCAGCCGGGGAAGAATCGGACGGATGACACAGAGATGAATCAGCCGCATGCGAATCAGCCTTATGCGCTGACCGTGATCGTGAATCATACGCCGGTCACTATGCAGGGAAAATCAGCATATGTATTCGTTGATGTCTTTGACTATATTGATTTTGACCTGAAGGCTTCTGCCGGCAGATCCATTGTGACGAACTTAAATGGCCGGCCGGCACAGTATATGGAGACATTGCATGAGGGCGATACCATTGAAATATATTGGAAGAGTGCACACTAAACGATAATGCAATAGTTGCCAAGAAGAAAAACGAAAAGAGATTAGCGGAATATGAGATTATGTAGTATTGCCAGCGGCAGCAGCGGCAATTGTATTTATGTGGGATCGGAAGCTACGCATTTGCTGGTGGATGTGGGAATCAGCGGCAAGAGAGCGGAGGCCGGTCTGAACAGTCTGGGAATTACCGGAAGGGATCTGGACGGCATTCTTGTGACCCATGAACACATGGATCATGTGGCAGGCCTGGGTGTTATGGCGAGAAAATACGGAGTACCGATTTATGCGACAGCGGGAACTCTGGAAGAGATTCAGAAGATGGGAAATCTTGGGAAAATAGATCCGGGACTGTTCCGTGCAGTCAGAGAAGACGAAAAATTGACGATTAAGGATCTGACAGTGAATCCTATGAAAATTTCCCATGATGCGGCGCAACCGGTGGGATACCGGATCGCTTACGGAGATAAGAAGATTGGGATATGTACTGACCTTGGGGGGTACAATGATTATACCGTGGAGTGCCTGAAAGGAATGGACGCGTTGCTGTTGGAGGCTAATCACGATGTGAAAATGCTGCAGGTGGGACCGTATCCTTATTATCTGAAGCAGAGAATTCTGGGGGAGAAAGGACATCTTTCCAATGAAAATTCGGGGAAACTGCTTTGTCGTATTTTACATGACAAGCTGCAGACCATTGTGCTGGGACATCTCAGCAAAGAAAATAATCTTCCGGAGCTTGCCTACGAGGCAGTGCGGATGGAGATCACCATGGGGGAGAATCCTTACTGCGCGGAGGATTTCCGGATGCTGGTGGCTGACAGGAGTGACGTGTCTCCCGTAATCAATATTGCGTAATGGTTTAAGACACAATCTATAGAGTCATGGGCAGAGCTTGAACGAGAAGGCTAAGATGTTCTTTGTATAAAACAGGTTGCAAATTGTTGAAAAGTGTAGTTAAATAGAAAAAAATAATGATTCTGTCGATTCCGGAAATTGCCGGAAATAGGAAAGAAGCATTAAAATAAAAAGCATGGAAGGCATGCGGAAAATGAGGGCGATTATGAAAAAAACAATTATTACGGTAGTAGGCAAAGACACAGTAGGTATTATCGCAAAGGTATGTACGTATCTTGCGGAAAACGGCATTAACATCCTGGATATTTCCCAGACCATCGTACAGGGATACTTCAATATGATGATGATCGTTGATACCAACCAGATGAAGAAGCCTTTGGGAAATATGGCGGATGAACTGAATGCTCTCGGCGAAGAAATCGGTGTAGTAATCAAGTGCCAGAAGGAAGAAATCTTTGACAAGATGCATCGTATTTAAGGATATCATTAGAGAATAAGACGACATTAGACAGATAGGAGCCGTAATGATTAATTTATATGAAGTAACAGAAACAAATAAGATGATCGAGGAAGAGAACCTGGATGTACGAACGATTACCCTGGGCATCAGCCTGTTAGACTGTATTGATTCCGATCTCGATAAATTAAACGAGAAGATTTATCATAAAATTTATGAAGCTGC
The DNA here is from genome assembly GCA_934394665.1 of uncultured Acetatifactor sp. Lineage (GTDB taxonomy): Bacteria > Bacillota > Clostridia > Lachnospirales > Lachnospiraceae > Acetatifactor. The sequence goes on from CAKRRS010000072.1 coordinate 12,636, forward strand.
CAAGGATCTGGTGAAGACCGGAGAGGAAATTTCCAGAGAATTCGGTATCCCTATTGTAAATAAAAGAATTTCTGTAACGCCGATTGCCCTGATCGGTGGGGCAGCATGCCATACCATTGAAGACTTTGCCAGTATTGCAAAGACTTTGGATAAGGTAGCACATGAAGTGGGAGTGAATTTCCTGGGCGGCTATTCTGCACTGGTAAGCAAAGGCATGACTCCTGCGGATGAACTGCTGATCCGTTCGATTCCCCTTGCATTATCCACCACAGAGCGCGTATGCAGTTCCGTAAATCTGGGATCTACCAAGACCGGTATTAACATGGATGCGGTGAAGCTGATGGGTGAAATGGTCAAGGAGACCGCAGAATATACCAAAGAAGATGATTCTCTGGGATGTGCAAAACTGGTAGTATTCTGTAATGCGCCGGATGATAATCCTTTCATGGCCGGAGCTTTCCATGGCGTGACAGAAGCAGACAAGATCATCAATGTCGGTGTCAGTGGCCCCGGCGTAGTTAAGACAGCATTGGAAAAGGTACGTGGCGAGAATTTCGAAGTGCTCTGTGAGACCATTAAGAAGACAGCATTCAAGGTGACCCGTGTAGGTCAGCTGGTAGCACAGGAAGCTTCCAGAATGCTAAAGGTTCCTTTTGGTATCGTGGATCTGTCCCTGGCTCCCACACCTGCCATCGGTGACAGCGTAGCGGATATTCTCTGTGAGATCGGTCTGGAACATGCCGGAGCGCCCGGAACCACAGCAGCACTTGCATTGTTAAATGATCAGGTGAAAAAGGGCGGTGTTATGGCATCCTCTTATGTTGGAGGATTGAGCGGCGCATTCATTCCTGTCAGCGAAGACCAGGGAATGATCGATGCAGTGAATGCAGGCGCCCTCACCATCGAAAAACTGGAAGCAATGACCTGTGTATGCTCTGTGGGTCTTGACATGATCGCCATTCCCGGCGACACCAAAGCGACTACCATCTCCGGTATCATTGCGGATGAAATGGCCATCGGTATGGTGAATCAGAAGACCACCGCAGTCAGAATTATTCCGGTCATCGGAAAAGGAGTGGGAGAGACCGTAGAATTCGGCGGCCTGTTGGGATATGCCCCGATTATGCCGGTAAATACCTTCTCCTGCGATGCCTTTGTCAACAGAGGCGGACGTATTCCGGCACCAATTCATAGTTTTAAGAACTAAATTGAAAGTTAGTTAAGCAAAGGGACGAACTCCCGGAACGAACAGAATGCCTTCTGGCAGCTGTAACGTCTACGAG
>CAKRRS010000073.1 GCA_934394665.1 uncultured Acetatifactor sp.
GAGCCGTTCGCTCTGTGGGTTATCGAGTCCGCTAAGGATATCAGCAAGGAGTTCCCTCTTCCCGATGCAGGACTTCCCGTGATCTTCACTGATAACCAGAAGCCTTACAAGCAGAGAAAAGTTCGTATTCTGAACGGTGCACATACCTCTTTCGTACTGGCTTCCTATCTGTGCGGCAACGATATCGTAAGAGAGTCCATGCATGATGATGACATCCGCAACTTCATGCTGAAGACCATCTATGATGAAGTGATCCCTACCCTGTCTCTGCCTGAGGAAGAGCTGAAGCAGTTTGCGGGTGAGGTTGTAAACCGTTTCGACAATCCTTATGTAGACCATGCACTGCTTGCTATTTCCTTAAACTCCGTATCCAAGTGGAGAGCAAGATGTATGCCCAGTTTGCTTGGTTATGTTGAGAAGACCGGCAAGCTTCCCGCTCATCTGACCTTCTCCATCGCAGCACTGATGGCATTCTATACCGGCACCGAGATCCGCGATAAGGCTCTGATCGGTCACAGAAACGGTCAGGAATACAACATCATGGATGACAAGGCAGTTCTGGAGTTCTTCGCAGCGAACTGTGAGAAGGATACTAAGACATTCGTAACCGCATTCTTAGGCAACGAGAACTTCTTCGGCCAGGATCTGAACAAGGTTCCCGGACTTACCGATGCAGTTGTAGCATACCTGGATGATATCAAGGCAAATGGCATGAGGGCAGCATTATGCAAGATTTCTTAAAAATTAATGACAATGATAATGTAGTCGTAGCATTAAATACGATTCCTGCCGGTGAGCAGATCACAGTCTCTGTAGGTGACGGTTCTAAGACCGTTACCGCCAGAGAGGAGATCCCCGCAGGACATAAGATGGCGATTTTTGATATTCCCGAAGGCGGCGAAGTCATCAAATACGGTTACCGTATCGGTAATGCAAAAGAGAACATCACAGAAGGCAGCTGGATTCATACCCATAATGTAAAGACCGCTCTGGGTGATCTGTTGGAGTACACTTACAACCCCACTCCCGTAGAGGAGAATAAGACGGAAGACGTGACGTTCATGGGCTTCCATCGTCCGGATGGCAAAGTAGGCGTTCGTAACGAGATCTGGGTCATTCCTACCGTCGGCTGTGTCAACAACGTGGCAACCGCCATCGCAAAGCAGGCAAACGCTTTTGTCAAGGGCAGCGTGGAAGAGGTGATTGCATTCCCTCATCCTTACGGATGCTCCCAGATGGGCGATGATCAGGAGCATACCCGTAAGATTCTGGCAGACCTGATCAATCATCCCAATGCAGGTGGTGTGCTGGTACTGGGACTGGGCTGTGAGAACAGCAATATTGATGTATTAAAGCCTTATATCGGTGATTATGATGAGAACCGTGTGAAATTCCTGGTATGCCAGGAGCATGAAGACGAGATCGCAGACTCCGTAGAGGTTATCAAGGGTCTGATCGATTATGCTTCCAAGTTCGAGAGAGAGCCCATCAGCGTCAGCAAGCTGGTGATCGGTATGAAGTGCGGCGGCAGTGACGGACTGTCCGGTATTACCGCCAATCCTCTGGTAGGACGTTTTTCCGATCTGCTGATTTCTAAGGGTGGTACCACTATCCTGACCGAGGTTCCCGAGATGTTCGGTGCAGAGACGATCCTGATGAACCGTTGTGCAAATGAGGAACTGTTCCACCAGACCGTAGATCTGATCAATGACTTCAAGAATTACTTCAAGAGTCACAACCAGACCATCTACGAGAATCCTTCACCGGGTAATAAAAAGGGCGGTATCTCCACTCTGGAGGACAAGTCCTTAGGATGTACCCAGAAGTCCGGAAGCGCTCTGGTCAAGGGCGTATTGCAGTACGGCGATACGGTGAAGACTCCGGGACTGAACCTGCTGTCCGCACCGGGCAATGACCTGGTAGCAGCTACCGCACTGGCAGCCGCAGGAGCACATATCGTATTGTTTACCACAGGACGCGGAACACCTTTTGCTTCCCCGGTTCCTACCATGAAGATCGCTACCAACTCCCGTCTGGCAGGCAAGAAGTCCAACTGGATCGACTTCAACGCAGGCGTACTGGTAGAGGATAAGACCATGGAAGAAGAGACCAGGGCACTGTTTGATCTGGTAGTGGAGACTGCTTCCGGCAAGCAGGTATGCAGCGAAGCAGCAGGCTTCCATGATATGGCTATTTTCAAACAGGGTGTAACTCTGTAAGTAATAAGTAAGAAACGGCGTTCTTTTGTTACACATTGTGCAGGAGGACGCCGCTTTTGATAGGAGGATATATGACAGCACAGGAAATCAAGGCACTTCCCCGTACAGCGGAAGGAATCTTTGACTTAAAAAAAGTGCAGACGGAGATGGGACTGCAGAATATCTATCAGGCTGCGGACAGAATCTATCCTGTATATGCGGCATTTGAGACCACAGAGAATAAAAAAGAGGGCTATCCGGATATCATGGCGCAGATGCGTGTGCTGAAAAAACATGCTGAGGCAGAGTTTACCCCGGAGAACGGCGCTTTCTATACCGCGGCAATGCTGCACACCGTAGAGCAGATCAGCCCTGAGATCTATGAAAATTACAGAGAACTTCTGGACGATTTTCGTGAGGCGGTAAAACGTATGTTGGAACAGTATTATGATGCAAAAACGAAAAAATTCGCTATGACTGACACAGAAAGAGAAATATTCTGTGATGCAGTGAGAAAAGCATGCGCAGAGTATTTACTGTTGACTGAAAAATATCAGATGTGCTGATGACGCAATGAAAGGAAACAACACATGGAAATCAACCATATCATGCATACTGCCCGCAGCGCGACCATAGAGATCGCGGACGGCGGCAGATATTTTACAAAACAGCCCGTGGAATTACGCATCGACGGCGAAGCGGTGATGACCACGGACAAGACCATTACTTCCCTGTACGGACTGAAACCGGATCGGAAATACACGGTTGAGGCATTTATAAACGGAGAAAAACAGGGAGAAGTCTCCTTCAAGACAGATTACGAATATGTAACCCTGGATGTAACCAGATTCGGCGCCAGGGGTGACGGCGAGCATGATGATACGCACTTTATCCAGGCAGCTATCATGGCATGCCCTGCAAGCAGCAGAGTCTATTTCCCGGCAGGAACTTACCGTATCACCAGCCTGTTTTTGAAGAGTCATATCCGCATCGAACTGGCGGAAGGCGCAGAACTGAAAGCATTTACCGACAGAGAGAAATTCCCTACCTTCCCCGGTATGATACAGAGCTATGATGAGACCGACGAGTACAATCTCGGTACCTGGGAAGGCAACCCGTTGCCTATGTTTTCCGGCATTATCTGCGGTATCGGCGCAGAGGACGTGGTGATCTACGGACAGGGTAAGATCAACGGCAATGCTTCCAAAGAGAACTGGTGGAAGAATCCCAAGGTCATGAACATTGCGTTCCGTCCCAGACTGTTTTTCATCAGCGGATGTAAAAATGTGACCCTGCAGGGCGTGACATTCTGCAATTCCCCGTCATGGACGCTGCATCCGTATTTCAGCAACGATCTGAAATTCATCGGCGTAACGGTACAGAATCCCAGCGATTCCCCGAATACCGACGGACTGGATCCCGAATCCTGCAAAAATGTGGAGATCCTGGGTGTGCGTTTTTCTCTGGGAGACGACTGTATCGCAGTCAAGAGCGGCAAAATCTACATGGGCAAAAAGCACAAGACCCCTTCCGAGAATATCCATATCCGTCAGTGCCTGATGGAGAATGGTCACGGTGCGGTAACGTTGGGCAGTGAGATGGCAGGCGGTGTGGTAAATCTGACGGTGGAAGATTGTATTTTCCGTCATACCGACAGAGGACTGCGTATCAAGACCCGCCGAGGCAGAGGCAAGGATGCAATCTTAAGCAACATCGTTTTCCGGAACCTGACACTGGAGCATGTCATGACGCCCCTCGTGGTGAACTGCTTCTATTTCTGCGATCCCGACGGCAAGACAACGTATGTACAGTCCAGAGATGTGTACCCTGTGGATGACAGAACCCCCCAGGTGAAGAAGATGGTATTCGAAAATATGGAATGCACCAATTGCCATGTGGCAGCAGCTTATTTTGACGGACTTCCGGAGCAGAAGATCGAAGAAATCTATATGAAGAATATCTCCATCAGCTATGCGGAAGATGCAAAATGCGATGTACCCGCCATGTCCGAAGGAGTGGAGAAGAGCAGCAGACGCGGTCTGTTTGCAAGAAATGTTGCAAAACTGACGTTAGATAATGTAAAGATCGAAGGACAGACCGGAGAGGCTTATGAGCTGGAAGGCGTGGACGAGCTGATCCGGCGCTGATGTAACGAGCGCACGCTATAGTACGACAAACATAAAAGAATACGACACAAGAGCCGTAATCGGAATGGAGAAAAAATGCAGTTAGGAATCCGTTTACATGATACGAAAAAGCTTCCTTTTGAGGAGCGTATTGCAAATGTCCATGAGCTTGGCTTTGTCTGCGGACATCTGGCCCCCGGTAAGGTGATCACCGAGTTCCCTACTACCGATGAAGCATTGACCCCGGGACTTGCCATGTACATGAAAAATGTATTTGCCAAAAATCACGTGGATGTTGCGGTACTGGGATGTTACTTGAACCTGGCAAATCCGAATCCGGAACAGCTGGCCAAGATCACACATCGTTATATGGCACATATCCGCTTTGCATCATGGCTTGGCTGCGGCGTCGTGGGAACCGAGACCGGTGCCCCCAATGAGACTTATACCGCAGTACCCGAGTGCCACAGTGAAGAAGCACTGCAGACCTTTATCACCAATCTGCGCCCTGTTGTAAAATACGCAGAACAGATGGGCGTTGTACTGGCCATCGAACCGGTATGGAAGCATATCGTGTATGATCCGAAGAGAGCCAGAAGCGTACTGGATGAGATCGCATCTCCCAATCTGCAGATCATCCTGGACCCTGTGAATCTGCTGGATTACTGCAATTACAAGGATCAGGTGGCAATCGTGGACGAGGCAATCGATCTGTTAGGTGAGGATGTCGCTATGGTACACCTGAAGGATTTCATCCCCGAGGACGGGAAACTGAGATCCGTAGGCTGTGGACTGGGTCAGATGGATTATACTTCCGTATTGAAGTTCATGAAAGAGCGCAAGCCCTTTATCCATGCGACACTGGAAGACACCACGCCGGAAAATAATGTGCAGGTGAAAAATTTTATTCAGGGACTCTATGACAATCTGTAAAGATATGTTATACTCTTACGAGAGTATTCCCAGTAAAACAGTAGGAACAATAGAAGTAATTGCGAGAGGACACATGGGAGACTTAGAATCCCGTGTGTCCTTTTTCGTGCCGGAGGATGCTATTAATTTTTTGTGACAGGATGCGATTGGAAATTCTCAAAACAGGATTTTTATAGTGCGGAAATCGCTTATTGGGATGTGCTTTCACAGAAGAAGATGATGGGATTCTCAATATAATATTAGAAGAAAAGGATTGCACGCATATGTTAAACGAATTTTCCAGAACTGAATTATTGATCGGCAAGGAGGCAATGCAGCGCCTGTACGGAGCGAGAGTGGCGGTATTCGGTATCGGCGGTGTCGGCGGCTACGTAGTGGAAGCCCTGGCGCGCAGCGGTGTTGGCGCTTTTGACCTGGTGGACGATGACAAAGTATGTCTGACCAATATCAACCGGCAGATCATTGCCACCCGGAAGACCATCGGTAAATACAAAGTGGATGTCTGCGAGGAACGGATCCATTCTATCAATCCGGAGGCAAAGGTGACGGTGCACAAGTGCTTCTACCTGCCGGAGACAGCGGATCAGTTCGATTTTACCCAATATGATTATGTCGTGGATGCGGTGGATACCGTGACGGCGAAGCTGGAGATCATTATGCAGGCGAAGGCTGCGGACGTTCCCGTTATCAGCTGCATGGGCGCCGGCAACAAGCTGGATCCGACTCAGTTCCACGTAGCGGATATTTACAAGACCACCATGTGCCCCTTGGCAAAGGTCATGCGCAGAGAGCTGAAAAAGCGCGGTGTGAAGAAGCTTAAAGTGGTATATTCCACCGAAGCTTCCGTAAAGCCTCTGGAAAACATGGAAAACAGCTGCAGAACCGGCTGTGTATGCCCTCCCGGTTCCACTCATAAATGTACCGACAGAAGAGCTATCCCCGGAAGCATTTCTTTTGTTCCGTCTGTAGCGGGACTGATCCTGGCAGGGGAAGTGATCAAGGATCTGATTGCGGAAAAGTAAGGGATTCTACAACAACTGCACAAAAATGTCACAAATTGAAAAATTCAGTTGAGTCGAAGACAATGGTGCGGTATAATTCTTGTATATATTTGATACTTACGGATGGTTTCGTACCGGGTGCTCTCACAGGCCGGTCTGATCTGCGTATATCCGGGCAGTATCATAAATCTTGGGTATTACAAGGGTACAAAGGAGGTTGCTTTATTCATGGCAGTGGTAAAACAGGAACAGAACGAAGGGGAAAACGGAACGATACAATTAAACGGAATCAAGGATCTTAAAGGCAGAAAGGGAGCAAATCTGATTGTAAAAATTCTGGCACTGGTACTGGTGCCGATGCTGGTTATCGTTATTTTTGCTTCGCTGGCACTGGATGCAGTGGGAGATGATACGGCAGAACGTCTGGTGAGGGAAGAACTGGTTGCAACCGAATATGCCATGCAGCTGAATCTGAACAATGCATCGGAAGAGGGATTCCGCTACGAGAACGGAGTACTTTATAAAGGAGAGATCAACTTAAGCGATAATCTGGTATTTCTGGAGACTTTTAAGGAAAATACCGGTGTGGATGTTGCGTTGTTCTGGGGAAAAGAACTTGCTGTATCTGATATCAATGAATCCGGCATCCGGTTGAATGATGCGGTAGCTGATCAGGTGCTGGCGGGAGAAAATTATTACAGTACTTCCGTGAAACTGGGCAGTGAACGTTATTATGCGTACATGACACCAATCTATGGGGAAGATGGTCAAAATGCGGTCGGTATCCTCGCCGTGGCACTTCCGGTGAAAGATATAGCGGCAGTTTACAGTCACGTGGTTTCTTCCAATACGATTTTTCTAGTGGTATTGCTGTTGGTGTTCTGCGTGTCTACCATATTGGTTGTGACATTGATCTCCAAAGCATTATTAAGGGTGGTATCGAATCTGGATCTGGTAGCTGAAGGCAAACTGGACTTTGCGGTATCCGGTAAACTGATCAACCGTACCGATGAAGTGGGAAAGATCGCGAGAGCAGTGAACTCCGTAGTGACCGGATTCTCCAGGATCATTACAGATATTCATCATTCCATGAAGGATATGAATGCGTTTACCGGTACGTTTACCAGCAATTTTGATAGTATCGGACAGTCGATCTCTTCCGTGAACACGGCGGTGAACGAGATCGCACAGGGTGCAACCACACAGGCTGCGGACACCCAGAGAGTCAGCGAGAGCATGAACGACATGAGCAATGCCCTGAACCGTACGGCGGACAGTGTAAATGCACTGAGCAGCAGCGCTGTCAACATGAAGGAAAGCAATGCAACCGTAGACAGTACCCTGAAGGAACTGCTTGAGATCAGCTCTCATACACAGAAGTCTGTGGATCAGGTGCAGGAGCAGACCAATATCACCAACGAGTCCGCACAGGCCATTCAGGCGGCAACCGATATTATCGCAGGCATTGCGAACCAGACCAACCTGTTATCCTTAAATGCCAGCATCGAAGCGGCAAGAGCCGGAGAGATGGGCAGAGGATTTGCAGTCGTGGCAGAAGAGATCCGCGGTCTGGCAGACCAGTCCAAGGAATCTGCGGATAAGATCCGCGGTATCGTGGAGAACCTGATCAGCAATTCTAACCAGAGCGTAGAGATCATGAACGGTGTAGTAGGCGAGATCCATCAGCAGAATGAGAAGCTCGGCACGACCCTGGATGTATTCGGTACACTGAATCAGGAGATCCAGAAGGTAGTCGGTGAGATTAACGTGATCTCTCAGGAACTGGATCATATTGAAAGCTACAAGACCGACGTGGTGAACAAGATCGACAGCTTAACCGAGATCTCCCAGAACAATGCGGCAAGCACGGAAGAAACCGCAGCTACCATGGATCAGCTGGCAGAGATCGTAGAGGATTGCAGACAGGCTACCGCACAGCTGAATGCCATTGCAGACGAGCTGAATGCAAATGCGAGGAAGTTCCAGATCGGATAAAAATCGCAGTACGTTGCACGGACAATAGATTCAGACAACGTAAATACGGGGAGCGAGATATCATCATAATGAAAGTATGATAAAATGCAAAGGGGCACGGTTACAGGAAACTGTAGCGGTGCCCTTTCCGCGGAATGTGTTTCAAGAAAATTCGCAGAGATATTTTCCTAAATGTTTGAATCTGATTTTCGTAGTTATTGCGTGTTTTTTGGATTGGAAGTTCAAAATCGGAAAAATTAAATTTTTTGAAAAAATATCGGAAGGAAAAGGAATAGGAAACAATGAGTGCAATAGAAAAACACGACATGACCAGAGGAAAGATACTATTACCGTTAGTATCTTTTACGATTCCCCTGGTACTGGGGAATCTGTTTCAGCTGACTTATAATGCGGCGGATTCCGTCATCGTGGGAAAATATGTGGGAGAACAGGCACTGGCGGCAGTGGGAACCTCCACACCGATCATGAACATTGCGATCCTGCTGATCAGCGGGATGTGCATGGGCGCCAGTGTGCTCATGAGTTCCCAGTACGGCGCAAAAGATTACGATACCCTGTCGAAACAGATCAGCACCACAATGCTGGCGGGCTGCGGATTCTCTCTTGCATTTTCTCTGCTGATGCTTCTGCTTGCCACACCGGTGCTCCGGCTGATCCGGGTGCCGGAGACAGCAATCCCGGAGGCGGCAAGCTACTTAAGGATTGTTTTTCTGGGACTGATCTTTACCTTTATGTATAATTTCCTGGCGAATACCATGCGCGCACTGGGAGACAGCAGGACACCGCTGTATTTTCTGATAACCAGTGCTTTCTTAAATGTGTTCGGAGACCTCTTTTTTGTGGTCATATTGCGGTGGGGCGTCGCCGGAAGCGCAATCGCCACGGTGTGCAGCGAAGGCTTGTGCTGCCTGCTGTGCGGTCTGTATATCCGGAAAAAGATTCCGTTATTGTGCCTGGGGAAAAAATGGTTTGTGTTTGACAAAAGTCTGCTGGGCAAGACCGTAAGCTACGGCAGTACCAGCGCCATGCAGCAGGTATGCTTACAGCTGGGCAAGCTGATCATCCAGTCTGTCGTCAACACACAGGGTGTGGCAGTCATGGCAGCTTTTACAGCGGTGAACCGCGTGGATGATTTTGCTTACACACCGCAGCAGAATATCGGACATGCCATGACGACCTTTCTGGCGCAGAATAAGGGCGCGGGACATAAAGAACGAATGAAAAAAGGCTTCCAGACCGGCCTCCTGATCGAACTGGTCTATTCTATTGGGTTGTTCTGCACAATCGGCGGACTGGCACCGCAGATCATGAATTTATTTGCAGAAGACGGGGATGCACAGGTGGTATCTCTGGGTATCGGTTATCTGCATCTGATCTCCTGGATGTATATCTTACCGGGCCTGACCAACGGCATCCAGGGATTTTTCCGCGGCATCGGAGACCTGAAGGTGACATTGTACAGCACCTTTATGAATATGTTCGGCAGGGTAGTGGCAGTATTTGTAATGATCCGGATGCTGCACATGGATTTTGCCACCCTGGCATGGGCGAACATGATCGGATGGATCGTGATGCTTTTGTTCGAAGTGCCGCTGTTAGTGAAGTCGATCCGGGGCGGAGAATGCGGATAAGAGTGAAATCCGGAATTAGAAGAGTGACCTGATGCCGGAAAAAGTGTTTTATCGCTAAAATATCTGTCAGGATACCATGAATCGTGATATAATGAGCGTAGGCAATGAGCAGTGTGGCCACACGTATTACACAATATGACTGCTTGCAGGCAATATTGTGTAATATGTGGGGACGATAGGGCGAAGCCCGGACATCCCGGGAACACAACGTGTTTCCGGGATGCACTGCAAGCTTATGATATCATGAGCGCAAGAGAGTCAACGCGTTGTTTGCAGGTAAAAGAGGGGTCACGTAAAATGTTAAAAGTTTTTTTGGTAGAGGATGAGTTTGTCATCCGTGAAGGAATTAAAAACAATATAGACTGGAAGGCTCATGGCTATGAGTTCTGTGGGGAGGCCGGCGATGGGGAGCTGGCCTATCCACAGATCCAGAAATTGCGTCCTGATATCGTCATCACCGATATCAGGATGCCGTTTATGGACGGATTGGAATTAAGCCGTCTGATCCGCAAAGAGCTGCCGGATACGGAAATCATTATTCTGTCAGGATATCAGGAATTCGAATATGCCAAAGAAGCCATCAAACTGGGAGTGGCCCAGTATCTGTCCAAACCCATCAACGGAGAAGAACTGGTAGCGGAACTGGACGAACTTTCCACCAAGATCGAAGAAAAAAGAAGAGCACAGCAGATCCGTGAACGGTATCAGCAGGAGATGGAGGAAAACAATCTCAGAGAGCGGAAAAAGCTGTTCCAGGAGCTGGTCACCGGAGAAAATACTGTGGCAGAGCTGTTGGAAGCGGCAGAAGGACTGGGTATCGATCTGTCGGCACCCTGGTATAATATTATCCTGTTCAAGACCCAGTCACTTCGCCATGCACAGGATGAATATTCCGGAAGTCTGATCCGCATTGAGCAGGAACTGCGCAGTCTGGAGGACGGCACGACCGTCATCGCCTTTGACCGCAATCTGGAAGGAAAGGCCTTTTTATTAAAAGCAGATTCCGAAGAGCAGCTGTCGCTCTTGCAGCAGGAATACATAGAAAAAATCAAGGACATCATGGAAGGCTATGAACATGTGAGATACTTTGGCGGCATTGGCAGACCGGTGAACCGTCTGCGGGAGCTTCCGGTTTCTTTCGAACAGGCAAGCCACGCTTTTGCACACAGATATCTGGTGCAGGACAGCAGAATCCTTGACAGCGGACGACTTTCACAGGAAGCAGAGAGTGCAGATACCTTTGATATTAAAGAAGTCAATCCCAAACAGATCGACCGGACACGGATCCAGGAATTCCTGAAACAGGGAGACAGTGAAGAAGTGATCTACTTTGTAGAGGAATTTTTCCAGGATCTCAGCAACAAAGCACTGCAATCCAATATTTTCCGACAGTATATTACCATGGATGCGTATTTCTGCGTGGTGGATTTTATGGAAAGCTTTCAGACCAACACAGAGGAATTAGAGACGCCTAATCAGGATGAAAAAACATTACAGGATAGTGAAAGCGCCGTGCATTACATTATCAGAATCCTGCAAAAGGCACTGGAAGTGCGGGACAAATCTGCAAGCAGCCGCTATGACGATGTGGTGGATCAGGTCATGAAGTACATTGACGGGAACTATGCGGATGAGGAACTTTCCCTGAACCTGTTAGCTTCTCACGTGAATTTCTCCCCAAACCACCTGAGCATGATCTTCAGCCAGCAGACCGGGCAGAGTTTTATCAAATATCTGACGGATTACCGCATGAATAAAGCGAAAGAGCTGTTACGCTGTACCGGTAAACGCAGCAGCATCATCAGTCAGGAGGTAGGATATAAGGATCCTCATTACTTCTCTTATCTGTTCAAAAAGACCCAGGGAATGACTCCTACCCAGTATCGCGGAGGGAACAGTTAACCACCATTATCGATGAAAATGAGCGTGGAAAAGGCAGGATTCTTATGAGAAAAAAGATAAAAGAACTTTATGATCATTCGACACTGGTGGCAAAGATAAGATACTCATATCTTTGTCTGTTGGTGCCGTTTGTGTTATTTCTCATCTTTTGCTTCTATAATCTGTGGAACAATAACCGCAGATACGAGGATATGATCAATTCCTCCGTTATGGCCAGTCAGTTCAGTCTGGATTTCCAAAAAGATTTTGACTATGAGACTTATCTCCTTATCGTAGGCAACAAGACACTGGAGGAGTCCAGTCTGCATGATATGCTGGCGGAAGCGGATGACATCGTGGTCGGACTGGAGCAGCTGACAGAATCTCAGGAGAACCTGAAACGACTGACCAGTGTCAAAAAATACCTGAACAATCTTGCTACCTATGTAGGAAGAATCGAGGAAAATATCCGAGAAGGCAACCGTTATGAGGATAATATAGAAATCTGGGAAAACGATGTACAGATCGTGACCTCCCTGGTGGGAGACACTATGTCCCAGTATATATATTATGAGATCCGGGGCATTCAGGAGAGCAGACAACAGTATCAGGATTTTTTTGTTAATATGATCCGGTTTTCTGTGATCGCCTTTGCCATGATCCTTATGTTGTTTTTATTCCTTTCCTATTATATTCCATTGAGTATCACCAGACCAATCCGACGGCTGACCCAGGTGACGGATCAGGTGGCGAAGGGAGATCTGACGGTCCGCTCCGATGTGACGGGAGGCGTGGAGGCCCAGGTGCTCAGTGATTCCCTGAACACCATGATCGACAAGATCAACGAACTGTTAGAGCAGGTGAAAACGGAACAGGTGAGACTGCGCAAGGCGGAATTCGAACTGTTGCAGTCCCAGATCAACCCTCACTTCTTATATAATACGCTGGATGCTATCGTATGGCTGGCGGAAGCCGGTGAACAGAAAAAAGTCGTAAGCATGGTAGGCAGTCTGTCGGACTTTTTCCGGATATCATTGAACCAGGGACAGGATATTCTGAATGTAAAAGAAGAACTGCAGCACGTCCGCAGTTACCTGGAGATCCAGCAGATGCGTTATCAGGACATCCTGCAATATGAGATCTGTGTTCCGGAGGAGCTGAACCATTGCTGTATTCCCAAGATCACCTTACAGCCGTTGGTGGAAAATGCATTGTATCACGGCATTAAGAACAAGCGCGGCAAAGGAATGATCCGGGTCGACGGAGCATGGGACGGCGAAGACTGTATCCTGCGGATCACCGACAACGGAAGAGGCATGACACCGGAGCGGCTGGAACAGGTACGGGAAGGCATCCGCAACAGAAATGTCCGGGAGACGGATATCTACGGCCTTTATAATGTCAATGAACGTATCCGCCTGAACTTCGGAGAAAATTATGGTATTACCATTACCAGTACTTACGGAGAAGGCACCTGTGTAACGGTGAGACTTCCCGGCTGCTTATGAAAAAAATAAACCACTATCGTAAAAAAATCAACTTTTTGCGCTGGTGGTTTTTTTTGCCATAAAAATTTCAACTTTTCCGTGAGGTATCTTCATGGTTTTTTTCCCGGCTCCGCTTTACAATAAGATCATCAAAGAAATAGTTCTTTGGGAAACAAAAACAAATTGGGAGGTTACACAATGAAGAAGAAAATTTTAGCAGCAGTAATGGCAGCAACCATGATCTTTAGCCTTGTAGCATGCGGCTCCTCTGATGCAGGCAGCAACGCAGCAACCGGAAGCGCAAACGCAACCGGAAGCGCAAACGCAAACGCAGACGCAGGTGCATCCAGCTCCTCCGGAGATCTGATCAAAGTCGGCATCATCAACAACGACCCTAACGAGTCCGGTTACCGTACCGCAAACGATAAGGATATGAAGAATACCTTTACCGAGGCTAACGGCTACGAAGCATCTTTCGCATACAGCTTAAAGAACGATGAGCAGATCACAGCAGCTCAGAAGTTCATTCAGGATGGCGTTGACTACTTACTTCTGTCCGCAGCAGATACCGCAGGATGGGATTCCGTACTGAAGGATGCACAGGATGCAGGTATCAGAGTTATCCTCTTCGACCGTACCATTGATGCAGATGA
>CAKRRS010000074.1 GCA_934394665.1 uncultured Acetatifactor sp.
CAGGGTGGAGCGAACACGATGTTCGCGACAGGCGGCCGGCGACATGGATGTCGCCTAGAGCCGTGCCCGTCCCTCTAACATATAAGATATCCACTTCTTTAGGGAATTCACACTCGGAGACGTTACAGCTTCCAGAAGGCATTCTGTTCGTTCCGGGAGTCCGTCCCTTTTGCTTAATTAACTTGCTATTTAGACATTTTATAGGCAGGATCCGCCGGATATCCCCCTTTTAATTTCTGCATGCCGCGCTGGATCGCATCTTTGGAATTCTTCCAGTCGGCATCTTTGTTGCGGTAATCGAATTTTTCTACCAGCCAGGACACGTCTTCCGCAATCCGTTCCATGTTAGATTCCATGACAGGCAATAACTGCGCATAAAAATCCTGCTTTTCTTTCTCGGAGAGTTTACGGTCCGCAGCTTCACAGAGATCCCCAAAGTGGGGCAGGCAGAAGCCCTTTCCGGAGATGACCTTCCGGCGGAAAGCTTCGTCATTTTTCCAGAGATAGAAAAAGGTATCCAGATATCTTGCGTAAGTATCTTTATACTGGGAACAGATATAACAGGAATCTTCTTTGACACGGATCCACATACCGATTGTGTTTTCACTGTTTTCCGCTTTCTTGAATTTATGCAGAAGAGAACTTTTTCCGGGACGGAAAGAGGAAAATTCCTGCTGCATTTCCCGGATCATACGCTGGTAATGTGTCTTTAAGATCCAGGCGTTGCCCAGTGTGTTGCCATAGTCGAACATTTTCTGGAAATGATACCGGCAGAAACCGGCTTTATCGGTCTGCTCTCTGATATCAGCTTCCATATAAGAGGAACCGGAACCTAAGACAAAGTCCAGAAGATCCTGCTCAATACTGCGGTGAATAAAGCAAAAAGGACATTCGTCCTGTGCATTTACGGCATCATTTAAAGGGATGGTATATAATTGTTCTTTCATAGAAATCCTCATTTCCGCGCACAAATTCTGCGCATACAATAAAGCGGTTGCATACCTGTACAGATCTATTGTAAAGCATGTTTGAAATAATTGCAAAAAGATTAAAAAGTTGTGAAAAAATGTCATTTAAAATTAAGAATTGTTTTGTTGTAATAGGAAGCGTTTCAAGCTACTATGATGATATAAGCTTACCTATAGAAAGATGTGATTTTTTTGATATTCAGCAGTATTGAATTCCTGCTGTGGTTCCTGCCGGTTTTCCTGATCTTGTACGGAATCACACCGCGTAAATATAGAAACCTGACGTTGCTTGTCGGCAGCATTATTTTTTATGCCATGGGGGATGCCCGAAATCTGGCACCTCTCATGATTTCTGTACTGTGCAATTATTTTTTCGGGTTACATCTGGCAAAACGCAGCCGCAGGACTTTGTGGCGGAAAAGATTGTTGCTTGTTGTGGCAATCAGCGCAAATCTGGCGGTACTGATCTGGTTCAAAGACTGGGGAAGTGCCGAGACGCTTCCGCTGGGAATCAGTTTTTATACGTTTCAGGTATTGTCTTACTTGATTGATGTATATCGCGGAGAAGTGAGCCGGGAATATTCTTTTTTGAAATTTGCAACGTATGTTGTGATGTTCCCAAAGTTAATCTCCGGTCCCATTACGCGTTATGGGGAGATCTCGGACAGTCTCGAGAGCCGAGCGTTCACGGTCACAGGACTGGAAGAGGGAATGAAACTGTTTATCCTCGGATTGGCGGCGAAGGTACTTCTGGCTGACCGGGTGGGGATTCTGTGGCATGATGTACAGGTCACCGGATTTGAAAGTATTTCTACACCGCTTTCCTGGCTGGCGGCAATCGCTTATTCCATGAAAATTTATTTTGACTTCTGGGGCTATTCCCTGATGGCGATGGGGCTCGGAAGGATGATGGGGATAGAGCTTCCCGTGAACTTCTGCAGACCTTATATGGCCCGGAGCGTCCGGGATTTCTACCGCAGATGGCATATGACGCTGGGACAGTGGTTTTGCCGGTATGTGTATATTCCGCTCGGCGGCAGCAGGAGAGGGGAGCTTAGGACGATTTTTAATCTGTTTGCAGTGTGGATGCTGACGGCGTTCTGGCACGGTGCCAGTTGGAATTTCTTCTGCTGGGGAGGACTTTTGTGGATCTGCATTGTCCTGGAACGGCAGTTGGGGAGACTGAAGATTGTACATAAAATGAAAGTGTTGCCGCATATTTATCTGTGGCTGATCATTCCCATCAGTTGGATGTGTTTTGCAATCACAGATCTGTCGCAGCTTCAGATCTATCTGGATAAGATGCTCTGGCTGGTACCCGGGATCAACGGTACGTATGCAGATGCGTGGAAGGCGCTTATGACATATGGCGGTCTGCTTGCGGTATCCGGACTATTGTGTACCCCGGCGATAGAAAAGCTGTATCACAGATGGAAGGATACCTTCCCGGTGAAAGTGCTTTTGGCAGTGGTATTCTGGTATTGTGTGCAAAGACTTCTGTTGGAGGGAAACAATCCGTTTATGTATTTTAGTTTTTAAAGAAAAGGTCATTATGCAATGAATCATGCAGAAAATAAAAATATGTGGTCGAGAATGAAGGAAAAATTGCATAAATACTCCTTCCTTGTAAGTCTGTTGGCGGTGGGAATTATTTTTTTCACTTGGACAGAGCAGTGGCAGGTGTATACGGAGCCGCTGCAGGAGACCTATACGAAGGGGGTACAACTGGCAGAGCGTCTGTCGGACGGAAAGTGGACGGAGATTTTTCCGGGAAAAAATGGTGGGAACGCGTCTGTGTCCGGAGATCTGCCCGGAGAGACTGCACAGGCAGGAAATGCAGCTGACGGGGAGACAGTGTCTGAGGGAAACGGTACCGGACAGACAGTAGCTGCGACAGGGAACGACACGATGGAAAACCAGACGTCGGGGGAGAATTCTTCGGCAGCAAGGATGCCTGATGGGACCGGGACAGATGGTACGGCAGAGGTACCGGAGACGGGAACTCCGGAATCCCCGGAAGATGTGCGGGAAGTGACTTATCATACCGTGGATGGCAGTTATTTTGACGATGCGGTATTCATCGGTGACTCCAGAACTGTGGGAATGTATGAGTATGGTGGTCTGGAAGAAACATCGACTTTTTACGCTTCCACCGGACTTACAATTTATAAGATGTTCGATGCCAAAATTGTTGCGGTACCGGGACAGAAGAAAAAGATCACAGTGGAAGAAGCGCTTTCGGAGAAACAGTTTTCGAAGATTTATCTGATGATCGGCATCAATGAGATGGGAACCGGCACGGTAGAATCTTTTATGAAGGCTTATGGAGAAGCAGTGCAGCATTTACAGGAATTACAGCCGGATGCAATCATCTATTTACAGGCAATCATGAAAGTGACGTCAGAGCGTTCCGCGCAGGGAGATTATATTACGAACGAAGGTATCGAAGCCAGAAATGAGGAGATTGCCAAGCTGGCGGATGACCGGAATATTTTTTATCTGGATGTAAATCCGCTCATTTGCGATGAGACCGGGGGAATGGTCGCGTCTTATACTTACGATGGCGTACATCTGAAGGCACAGTATATTCCGATCTGGCTGGATTTTCTGAAAGAGCATGCAATTTTTCCTTGACTGTAGAACGATGAAAAGATATCATGTAACTAATAAAGTCACATAGGTGTGGGCAGGTAGAGATCTATCTGCCCGAATTTATGCGATGAAAAATAGTTACATGTTCACATGTCTCTAACACAGGAGGAAAAAAATGAGCGAGAAGACTACACTCGGCGAAAACGGCATCTATGATGCCAGATCCTTGGGCGTGCCCAAGATGCTTCTGCTGGGACTTCAGCACATGTTCGCAATGTTCGGTGCCACCATTCTGGTACCCATGCTGACAGGTCTGGATGTTTCCACAACACTGTTATTTGCAGGTCTCGGAACCTTACTGTTCCATCTGCTGACCAAGAGAAAGGTACCTGCATTCTTAGGTTCTTCCTTTGCATTCTTAGGCGGCTATGCCGCAATCGCACCTATGGCGGACGGCGCGGACAATTCCACACTGCTTCCTTATGCATGCTTCGGTGTGGCTTGCGCGGGACTGCTGTATCTGGTCCTGTCCCTGTTGATCAAGATCTTCGGTACCGGTAAGGTAATGCGTTTCTTCCCACCTATCGTAACCGGACCTATCATCATTGCCATCGGTCTGACCCTGTCTCAGTCCGCTATCGACAATTGTTCCGCAGACTGGCTAATCGCAGTGGTTGCTATTGCACTGGTAGTGATCTGCAATATCTGGGGTAAGGGAATGGTGAAGATCGTTCCGATCATCATCGGTGTTGTCGGTTCTTATGTGCTGGCAGCTATCTTAGGCCGTGTGGATTTCGCACCCGTTGCGGAGGCTGCATGGATCGGACTTCCCATCCACTGGAATGAGACTGCTTTCTGGGCACTGTCCGATGGTAACACTTCTCTGTTAATTACTTCCGTGATCACCATTATGCCGATCGCACTGGCTACCATGGTAGAGCATATCGGAGATATCTCCGCTATTTCTTCCACCGTTGGTATTAACTATATCAAGGAGCCCGGATTGCATCGTACTCTGTTAGGTGATGGCCTGGCTACCATTATAGCATCCCTGTTCGGCGCTCCTGCGAATACCACTTACGGTGAGAACACCGGTGTACTGTCTCTGACCAAGGTATTCGATCCCAGAGTTATCCGTATTGCAGCAGGCTTTGCAGTACTGTTCTCCTTCTCCCCGAAGGTGGCAGCACTGATCGGATGTATGCCTACCGCTACCTGCGGTGGTGTATCCCTGGTACTGTATGGTATGATCTCCGCAGTCGGTGTCCGTAACATCGTAGAGACTCAGGTAGACTTCACCAAGAGCCGTAACGTTATCATCGCTGCTCTGATTCTGGTACTGTCTATCGGTATTAACTACAGTGCAGCAGGCGCTATCGCATTCCACATCGGCGAGATCACCATCAGCCTGTCCGGACTGGCAGTCGGCGCTCTGACCGGTATCATTCTGAATGCCATTCTGCCCGGTAAGGATTATAAGTTTGATGAGGACAAGCCTGATGACACCGGCGTATGCTTCGCAGTAAAGGGTCAGGAGAACTAAGACTTTTTTGGCTGAAAACAGCATAAACTGAACAAAGAAAGCAAGAGGGAGTATTCATGGCAGGAACATAGAGCTGTGGATATTCCCTTTTTCATAGGGGATAAGGAAAATGAAGATCATAGACATGCATTGCGATACTATATCGGAACTGGCGGATGCAGAGCCGGGTGGCTGCTCAGAGCCAAGTGACGGGCTTATGAAAAACAGAGGACAACTGGATCTGGAGCGGATGCGGCAGAGTGGATATCTGTTGCAGAATTTTGCCCTGTTCGTGGATATTGGAAAGTGCGCTCCGTGGATGGATTGTGAGCAGACATTGCTGTCCCTGCGGAAACAGAACCGGGTAGATGCGTGGAAGGTGGGGGTATCGACACCCTGGGAGCGTCTGTGTGCACTGTATGAGGTTTATCGGAGTGAACTGGAGAACAATAAGGATGTTATTGCACCGGTGTTTTGCTATGAAGATATCTTACGGAATGAGATGAATGGTAAAATGTCAGCACTTTTAACGGTGGAGGAGGGTGCCGTCTGCAGCGGCAGTATAGAGAGACTGCGGGAACTGTACGGAATGGGGGTACGGATGCTGACGATCACCTGGAATTATCAGAATGAACTGGGGTGGCCTGCCACGTGCCGCAGCCTGGGGCAGAGCAGGGGAGATGAAGATGGCAGCCCGAGGGAGAAAACGGTTCCGGAGAAGACCCGGAAGACCGGAAAATGCGGATCCGGTGGTGGGGATGTGGTGACAGACCTTGTGGATGAGGTACATGGTTTGACAGAGACAGGCCGTAATTTCGTCATAGAGATGGAGCGCCTTGGTATGATCCCGGACGTTTCCCACCTGTCGGATGCCGGATTTGATGCCGTGTGGGAATGCTCAAAGAAGCCCTTCGTGGCCAGCCATTCCAATGCAAGAGCCGTATGCTCCTCTCTTCGTAACCTCACCGACAAGAGAATCCGCAAACTGGCAGAGCGGGGCGGCTGCATGGGACTTAATTATTATGATAAATTCCTGCTGGACGGCGGAAGCAAGGATCCGGAGACTCTGTGGGAAGCCATCGTGCGTCAGGCGAAACATATCACTGATGTCGGCGGCATAGAGGTATTGGGACTTGGCAGTGACTTCGATGGCATTCCGGTGAACCCGGCAATTCCCGGTGCAGAGGCAATGCCTGTATTGTGGGACAGATTAAAAACAGCCGGCTTTACAGAAAGCCAGCTGGATGGAATGTTCTGGAAGAATGTCATGCGGGTGTACCGGGAGACTCTGTAAATATTACAGGATTTCGGAACTTTTTATCTTAGCGATCACCCGGTCAAGTACTTCAAAATAATTCTCGAAGGTCTTGCGGCAGCATCCGGGATCGTCGATCACAATGCCTTCCGCCCGCAGTCCGGTCAGGGCAAATCCCATGGCCATGCGGTGGTCATCGTAGGTTTCTACGGTGCAGGGCTTGGGCATCCCGGGATAAATGGTGATGCTGTCCTGTGCTTCTTCGCAGCGGATACCCATGCGGGTCAGCTCTGTGCAGATGGCATGAATGCGGTCGCTTTCCTGAAAACGGATGTGCCCGATGCCCCGGATACAGGTGGGGCTGTCGGCAAACGGTGCGATGGCTGCCAGTGTGATCGCCTGATCGGAACAGGAGGACATATCCACAGTGATGCCATGGAAACCGGGAAATCCTGACCAGGGGTTAGTCTGCTCTGTGGGAGGCAGCAGGAGAACGCCGTTGTCTGTTTCCTGCGCAGTACAGCCCATTTTCTCTAAAATATGTAAGAATTCCACATCTCCCTGCAGACTTTCAAAATGCACATGCTCTACACATACCGGGATACCCAGAAGCGGTACCATGGCATAGAAATAGCAGGCAGCGGAGACATCCGGTTCAATCTGATAATCCAGTGCGGTATACTGCTGCCCGGCACAGATGCGGAACTGATCCGGAGCAGGACGCTCCACGCAGACACCGAACTGCTCCATCATCTTCTGTGTCATTTCGATATACGCCATCCCGTGGGTGCCCTCTACCTGAATCGTAAAATCTTCCGAAGACAAAGTCGAAGCAATCAGCAACGCGCTGAGAAACTGACTGCTGTGCCCGATGTCGATGGAGATATGATCCTGCCTGAAACCGTGGGCTGTCAATGTAAAAGGAAAATGACCATCTGCTCCTTCACATGCCACTTCGCAGCCCAGTTCCACAAGAGAGGACAGGAGCGGAGCCATGGGGCGCCGGCGCATCTGTTCGGAGGCATCCATGTGGAAAATTCCTTCTGAGACACCTAACACAGCCGTCAGAAAACGGGCGGCGGTTCCGGCACTGCCTACATTCAGGGAAGCTTTGGGACAGGGGATTTCCCCACCGAGACCTTTTACAGTGACTACACAGGTATCCTCGTCTACCGTTGTTTCAAATCCCAGATTCTGTACACACTGCAGGAAATGTCTGGAATCATCGGAGAACAACACACCCCGCAGCGTAGACTCCCCATCCGCCAGCATAGCCAGCAGGAGACTTCGGTTCGTGATACTCTTTGATCCCGGCACCCGGACTGTCAGCGGTGCTGTGTCTCTTTTTATGGTATTATATATAGTAGGAATGCGGTAAATTTTATCTGCCATGTAGTTGAGTGGCTCCTTCTGATCTAATATATTTGACCACGACATCATATATTTTATATTACAATATTTCCCTGAAATATGACAATAACCCAGTAGTCCCTACGGACTCATTATCTAAATCATACCATTTCCCGTCCCACGGCACAACTCTCAAAAATTTTTAAAAATAATTGTTGACATTCCTAGCGGAATAGTATAGTATAAATCCATAACATCCCTATCAGATAAGTAGGAAAACAAAAACGACACAATTTTCAAATTTAAGGAGGATAATATTATGAGCAAGATTTACACATCCGCAACCCAGTTGATTGGCCATACACCCCTTTTAAAAGTAAACAATTACCTGAAAGACCAGAATATCGAAGGCGTAGAACTTCTGGCAAAGCTGGAGTACTTCAATCCCGCAGGAAGCGTTAAGGACAGAATCGCACTTGCAATGATCGAGGACGCTGAGAAGAAAGGTATCTTAAAAGAAGGTTCCACCATCATCGAGCCTACCTCCGGCAACACCGGTATCGGTCTGGCAAGTGTGGCAGCAGCCAAAGGCTACAGAACTATTTTAACCCTTCCCGAGACCATGAGCGTGGAGCGCCGGAATCTCCTGAAGGCTTACGGTGCAGAACTGGTGCTGACTGAAGGTGCCAAAGGCATGAAGGGCGCCATCGCCAAGGCAGAGGAACTCGAGAAAACCATTCCGGGCGCTGTGATCCTCGGACAGTTCGATAACCCTGCAAACCCTGCCGCACATGCAGCGACTACAGGTCCCGAGATCTGGGAAGATACTGACGGCAAGGTTGACATCTTTGTAGCAGGTGTTGGTACCGGCGGAACCGTGACCGGTATCGGTACTTATTTAAAGTCCAAGAATCCGAATGTGAAGATCGTAGCGGTAGAGCCCGCCGACTCTCCCGTACTTTCCGGCGGACAGCCCGGACCTCATAAGCTGCAGGGTATCGGTGCAGGATTCGTTCCTTCTGTATTAAATACCGGCATTTATGATGAAATCTTTACCGTGACCACAGATCAGGCATTTACCACCGGCCGTCTGATCGCACACAAGGAAGGTATCCTGGTAGGAATCACCTCCGGCGCAGCTCTGTATGCAGCAGCACAGATCGCAAAACGCCCTGAAAATGCAGGCAAAACAGTCGTAGCATTGCTTCCCGACTCCGGTGACAGATACCTGTCCACTCCGATGTTTGCAGAAGCTTAAGATGAAATTTGCAGAACTGGACAGACTTGCATTCTTGTGTTAGAATGTATGGCATGGTACTAGGAATTCAAGGAATTCGCGCTTTTCTCCCCTTTTAAGCACGAACCTGGAATGGAGGAACTTATGGAACCGATCATTCAGATCAAGAATGTAACAAAAACTTTTATAGGTAAGGATAATCAGGTAGAAGCCTTAAAGGGTATCAGCCTGGATATCAACAAGGGAGACATCTACGGCATCATCGGTATGAGTGGTGCCGGAAAGTCTACCCTGGTGCGTTGCCTGAACTATCTGGAGAAGCCTACCACGGGTACGGTTGTGGTGGAGGATCAGGATCTTTCGACTCTGTCGGAGGCTGAACTTCGTAAAGTGCGGACAGGCATCGCAATGATCTTTCAGCATTTTAATCTGCTTATGCAGAGAAGCGTTATCGACAATGTATGCTTCCCCATGGAAATCGTTGGTGTGAAAAAGGCAGCGGCAAGAAAGCGTGCCATGGAATTGCTTGAGATCGTAGGACTGAAGGAAAAAGCAGATGCGTATCCTTCACAGTTGTCCGGTGGCCAGAAGCAGCGTGTGGCAATCGCAAGAGCACTTGCCAATACGCCGAAGATCCTGCTGTGTGACGAGGCGACCAGTGCCCTGGATCCCACGACGACCAAGGAAATCCTGAAATTATTACAGGACATCAACAAACAGTACGGCATCACCATCGTGATCATCACTCATGAGATGGCTGTGGTACAGGAGATCTGTTCCCATGTAGCCATTATTGATGCCGGAGAACTGGCAGAGCATGGTACGGTGGAGGAGGTATTTTCCAGACCTCAGTCCCGGGCAGCCAGAAAGCTGGTGTTCATGGTGGATCCCAAGGCAAAGGAAATGTCCGGCAAACGCTGCATCCGCATTGTTTTCACCGAGAATTCTTCTTTCGAGCCTGTGATCGCCAATATGGTGCTGGAGTGCAAGGCTCCCGTCAATATCCTGTTAGCGGATACCAAGGACATCGGCGGTATCGCCCATGGACAGATGATCTTACAGCTGCCGGAGGATGAACTGGCAGCGAACAAGATGATCCATTATTTACAGGAGAGAAAACTGGAAGTGGAGGAGCTGAAAGACTATGTGGGATAATGCAACGATTATGATGCTGGTGGAAGGCACCTTTGTTACTTTGTATATGACCCTTTTTTCCACATTTATGGGTTATGTACTGGGACTTCCTATGGGAATTGCACTGGTAATTACCGCACCCAAGGGATTACGTCCCAACAAGATCGTTTACAAGATTTTGGATGTGATCGTTAATATTGTACGAAGCATCCCGTTCCTGATCCTGCTGATCCTGGTCATTCCCCTGACTCGAATTATCGTGGGACAGAGCTATGGACCGACGGCGACGATCGTACCCCTGACACTGGCGGCAGCACCGTTTATTGCAAGAATGGTAGAATCTTCTCTGTTAGAGGTAGATCCCGGTGTCATTGAGGCAGCACAGAGTATGGGAGCCAATATCTGGACCATTATCTGGAATGTAATGCTGGCAGAGTCCAGAACTTCGCTGTTAGTCAATGCAACCATTGCACTGGGAACGATTTTAGGATATTCCGCTATGGCAGGTGCCGTAGGTGGTGGCGGACTTGGCGATATCGCCATCCGTTACGGATACTATCGTTATCAGACAGACATTATGCTGGTGACTGTAGTGCTGCTGATATTGCTGGTGCAGTTATTACAGTATATCGGAATGACGATTTCCAAAAAGTTAGACAAGAGAATCAGATAAGGCAGTTCGATAAAAGGCTGAGACAGGTGCAGATTACCTGGTTCACAATAAAGTTAATTTTA
The DNA here is from genome assembly GCA_934394665.1 of uncultured Acetatifactor sp. Taxonomy (GTDB): domain Bacteria; phylum Bacillota; class Clostridia; order Lachnospirales; family Lachnospiraceae; genus Acetatifactor. The sequence continues at coordinate 10,794 of CAKRRS010000074.1, forward strand.
TTAACGAAAGATTTAGGAGGAGAAATATTATGAAAAAGAAAGTAATCGCTTTGATCGCAGTTGCAGCATTGTCCGTGAGCGCACTGACCGGCTGCGGCAGCAAGGGAACCGACGACAAGACCATTAAGGTAGCTGCAACCGCAGTACCTCACGCTGAGATCCTGGAGGCAGCAAAGCCTCTGTTAGAGAAGCAGGGTTATACTCTGGAGGTTCAGGTATTCGATGATTATGTGCAGCCCAACGAAGTAGTAGAGTCCGGTGAGTTCGATGCAAACTACTTCCAGCACATCCCTTATCTGGAGAGCTTCAACGAAGAGAAAGGTACCCATCTGGTAAATGCCGGCGGTATCCATTACGAGCCCTTCGGACTGTATCCCGGAACCGAGACCAGCTTAGACAACATTGACAATGCAACCATCGCTGTACCCAACGATACCACCAACGAGGCACGTGCCCTGTTACTGTTACAGGATAATGGTTACATCACTCTGAAGGATGGTGTAGGCCTGACCGCTACTACAAAGGATATCGTAGAGAACCCTCACAACATCAGCTTCGTAGAACTGGAAGCGGCACAGGTTCCCAGAACTCTTCCCGAGGTATCCTTCGGTGTCCTGAACGGCAACTACGCTATGGAAGCAGGCCTGACCGTTGCAGACGATGCTCTGCTGTATGAGAGTGCTGATTCCGAGGCAGCAGCTACTTATGTAAATGTAATCGCTGTTAAGGAAGGCAACGAGAATCTGCCTAAGATCAAGGCACTGGTAGATGTTCTGAAGTCCGATGACATCAAGCAGTTCATCAACGATAATTACAACGGCGGCGTTATTCCTTACAAGTAAAGTGAAACGGAATACAACATAGGTAATACGAAAATCTGGAGAGCATTCCGTGGAATGGGAGGAGATTTCTCCGAACAGCATTCAAGTGGGTGCTCTCTTGATTTTTCTGCCGTTTCCACAAATCCTATATGAACTATCGGAAAAGAAAACGCGGTAGAATCTGTGGAAAACGTAGAAAAATCGGAGCAGTTCAGAACCACTTTGTTGTAAGCAGGCTGATATGAAAAGTGAAACAGAGCAGGACAATGCTCGGAAATGAGGATAGAATGAAAATTTCAACCAAGGGAAGATATGCAGTACGTGTCATGCTGGATCTGGCATTGAACAACAACGGAGAGTGTATTAAGGTAAAAGAAATCGCTGCCAGACAGGGGATTTCCGAAAAGTATCTGGAGCAGATCATTGCTGTGCTGAATAAGGCAGGATATGTAAAGAGCGTCCGTGGTGCACAGGGCGGTTATCGTATTGCCAAGGATCCGTCGGATTACACTGTAGGAATGATACTGCGGCTGACGGAAGGATCACTGGCACCGGTGGCCTGTCTGGAAGATGGTGCGGACATCTGTGAACGCTGTGATACCTGTGAGACGCTGGAGGTATGGCAGGAGCTGTATGATGCTGTGAATAAAGTAGTGGACGGGGTCACCATTGCTGATCTGGTGGAGCGGCGGAACAAAAGACTGGAGAATCTGGATTATTCCATATAAACGATATCAGCATGGATAAACAAGAAACCAGCCGGACAGAAGAATCTGTTTCGGCTGGTTTTGTCTTGCCGCCTATCCGGAATGAAGGGGACACTCCGACAGCGACAAAATGTTAACCGCAACAATGGGTGGTTAACAAGTTAAGTATATAAAGGAAAAAACAAATTGTCAACTTGTACAAATAATTAGTTTACAACCTTTCGTCGACAAATATCGCACATTCCCAATTGCATATATGTGGTTATCAAAACTACATAAAAAGATATAAAATACCATGAAATGAAACATAATGTCAAAAACGCATTGCTTTTTGCTCTACAACGTGGTAAGCTAAACTCTGCAAAGCAGTAGAAAGGTGTATGCAAGAATGAGTGAAGCATTTCATATTATATCGGATGGTTCCTGTGATCTTCCCATGGAACTGACCAAAGAAAAGAATATTACAGTAGTTCCTTTTTATGTATCTCTTGAAGAGGGAAAGTATCAGAAAGAAATGGTAGAGATTGGTGTCCGTGAATTCTATCAGGAGATGGTGGATCATCCGGATGTGTATCCGAAGTCGTCTATGCCTTCTGTGCAGGATTATGTAGATGCGTTTCTTCCTTTTGTCAAAGTAGGGACTCCGGTCATCTGCATCTGTATCACAACCAAATTCAGCGGTTCCATGCAGTCTGCACTGAATGCCAAAGCAATTCTGGAAGAGGAATATCCCGGGGCACAGATTTATGTCTGCGATTCCACCGTGAATACCGTTCTTCAGGGCATCTATGTATTGGAGGCAGTACGGCTCAGAGATGCAGGGAAAAGTTACCGGGAGAGCATTGACCGCCTGAATGAGATCAAGAGCTCCGGCAGGATCTTTTTTACCGTGGGAAATATGGAATATTTAAAGCATGGTGGACGTATCGGCAAGGTGGCAAGCGTAGCAGGCAGTCTTCTGGGAATCAAGCCCATCATCACCTTAAAAGAGGGAGAGATTTTCCCTTCCGGTATCGGCAGGAGCCGCCGGAAGACCGTGGATAAAACGATTGATCTGCTGTTGGCATATCTGGCAGAAGAGAAGGCGGATATCGCAGACTACAGTATCTGTGTCGGCTATGGCTACGACTATGAAGAAGCCGTAGAATTCCGCGACAGACTGCTTGCCAGACTGCGCGAAAAAGGATATGCTATCGATGAAATCCCCATTTTCCAGATCGGTGCAACCATTGGAGTACACACAGGACCTTATCCGCTGGGAATCGGTGTTGTGAAGAGATCCATTACGAAATAAATTGAAAGTTAGTTAAGCAAACCTGTCACCGTAGCCCCGATTGCATATAAGAAACGCTGACATCGCGGTGTGCGCTAGCACACTTTGCT